>NC_014836.1:2340000-2640000 GCF_000177635.2 Desulfurispirillum indicum S5 | reverse complement strand
CCTGTACGAAAAGGACAAGGACAGCGGCACCCTGAAGGAGTACGCCCGCCTGCTCTACGACCAGGCCCTTATCCTGGAAGGCTCCAAACCCACCGACCCCGCCGCTTACGCCCGTTCCGTCGCGCGCATTATGGCCGAGAATGCCATGCGCTGAGCCGGTATTTCAGCACACGACACCTTTACGACAAAAGCCCTCCATGCGGAGGGCTTTTTGATTTTCCAGAAGACCCTTCAGGTCACCTGTTTTTCAAAGTTATAGGTCATGATAACGCGATTGATGTGATATTCCGCCTCTTCGGATTTATCGATGAACTCAAAGCCGGTGGCCAGCAGGCTGTCGTTGATGTCGCGCTTGCTCCAGCGGCTCAGAACGCGTAGAGGGACGTGAATTTTCTCCCACTCCCGCGCTTCAGCGGGAAACTTCACATACACATCAAAGTAGTGACCCTGGGGCAGGGGCTCCTCGTGGACGAGCATGAACCCCTTGTCGGTCAGGTCGACAATGCGCCCCAGCAGCCGATGGGACCCCTGTGTATAGACGGGGAAGTAGTAGATAAGATTGCGGCGGGTTGCCTTGCGGCTGTCTCTTCCCATGGGGGCTCCTTGCATGGCACCTGAAAACATCCATCTGCGGGGAAGTACGCTGCACTCCCCTGGTGCCGGGATGTTCTGTGTGAGTATTTTCAGCTGTGGTGTATTTCCGGGCTTGTGGGCGGCGGGTTCAGCGCACCCGTGGTATGCGCACTTCGTGCTTGTTGATGCTGATCCAGTGGTTCCAGCTTTCCAGCTGGTGAGACTCCTGGATCTGCGCGCTGCCACTGCGGACGCCTTTGAGGTTGCGAATGGACGCCTCCAGACCGCGCTGATAGTCCTGGCGGAAGTGGTGGGGCAGGTCACGGTGGGCTTTCTCCAGAACACGGTCTTCAACCAGCAGGGCCTGCTCCAGGGCCCGTTCCCGCAGGGCAAGGACCTGTTCAATCTCCGTGGGAGACAGCTCGCCACGGGCGCTGGTGCGGGAGGTCATCAGCATATGCGCCTGCCCGTTGGCCTCCAGGGAGTTCAGGAAATGGATGATGTTGCTTTTGTCCTCGTCACTCCATGAGGAGAAGCTGGCGGAATAGAAAGCCAGTGCCAGCAGGAGAATGCCGAATATCACAGTGGTGGCGATAATATGTTTGCGGCGGTTATTGTCAAACATGTGGTTTCCCCTTTGTTGATAGGTGCAGTATAGGTGTCACCCGTGCGGGAAAAATTGACCCTGGTCAATTTTTCCGCTGCGCCTGCTGTGGTATGCACAGGGAGTGTGTGCTGAGAAGTTCAATATGTCCCATTCCTACAGGAGAACGCTGTTTTGAACACATTGTACCGTTTTTTCTTTCGTATTTCAAAACCTATTCATAAGTATCTCGGACTCGTCCTGTGTTTGTATTTTCTGGCCATGGGAGCCAGCGGCCTTCTGCTGAACAATCCCGGCTGGATTCGCTCCATGTCCGTTTCGTGGAACCTGACCCCTGTCAACTATGAGTACCAGAACTGGAACCGCATGCTGGTGCGCCAGGGATTTATTGACTCCGACGACACCTGGTTTGTGGCGGGCAAAGCCGGAGTGCTGCGCGGTGACGACGGCGTGTTCACCGCACTGGAACAGGGTTTTCCCCGTGCACTGTACGAACGGGACACCTCGGCCCTGCTGCCCCTGGATGGCGGCCTGCTGGCGGCAACCCGTGGCGGACTCTATGCCTTTGATCGCTCGCAGCAGTCCTGGCGACAGCTGGAACTGCCAGGAGCTGGCCGCTCCCCCCACGTGGTGGACGTGGTACGGGCTGGCCAGCAGATCGTCGCCTTCACCGCCCGTCAGGTGTTTGTGGCAGAGGCCGATGAACTCTCTTTCCGACCCGTGGAGCTGACCGTCGCCGATGAAAACTTCCGTGGACGGGTTCCCCTGTTCCGGATACTGCACGACATCCACAACGGCACCATCATCGGCCTGCCCGGCAAACTGCTGGTGGATGTGGTCGGACTGGCCCTGGTATTCCTGAGCATCAGCTGCCTGGTGATCTGGTATGTGCCGCGCCGCAACCGCTGGTTTGCCCGCTGGCGCAGAAACCCCGGCACCTTCTTCCGCTTCAACTGGCGCTACCACCTGAAAGTGGGCGTATACGCCGTGGCCTTCCTGGCCGTGCTGGCCATCAGTGGCGCCCTCCTGCGTCCGCCCCTGCTCATTGCCATTGCCCCCTATTCCATGGAACGGGAGCACCCCCTGCTGAGCTTTTCCGAACGCTCCCACGGCCTGGGCGGCAAGATACAGCGCGCCCTTTACTCCACCTGGGACAACAGCATTCTGCTGGCCACGGAAAGCGGCTTCTGGCGTGGGCCAGCTGATTTTTCCGCGCCCTTTCGTCCCGCCTCAGTGCCGATTTCCATCCATGGCATGGGAGCGACCGTGCTGGAAGAGATGGAGCCGGGACTCTTCCTGGTCGGCTCATTTTCCGGCCTCTTCGTGTGGGAGGAACTCTCGCAGCGAGTCTGGCGCCTGCCAAGGCCCGGGCTGCGTGGCGGCAACCCCTTCATGAGCAACGACCTGGTCAGTGGCGTGATCCTGCAGGAAGGGTATCCCCGCTTCCGCCTGGACTACCACGACGGCATGCTGCCCCTCAGCGCCCAGCGTGCCGATATTCCACCCGCCATGCCCCGCGAGATAGCCCGCAACACCCCCCTCTCCCTGTGGCACTACCTCTTCGAGTTCCATAACGGGCGTATCTTTGAAAAGTGGCTGGGCACAAGCTACATGCTGGTGGTTCCCATCGGAGGCATACTGCTGCTGATCATCGGGCTCAGTGGCCTGTACGACTGGTGGTATCGCCGCCGGAAGGCAAAGCAGAAAAAGCGCATGGAAAGCGCACAGACAGAGGAATAGGTTTCTGGAAAAGCGGCTTTGCTGGAACGTCAGCAGGCCGTTTTTTTTGTCTGTGGAAAGAGGGAATTTACCGCGAATGGACACCAATAGACGCGAATTTTGAGAGAGAGAAAGGCAATTCCTCACGCCAAGTTCGCAAAGGCACCAAGGAAAGGCAGTGGGGAGGGAGGAGCAGCCGGATTTACCGCGAATGGACACGAATTAACGCGAATATGGGAGAGAAGCGACTTGTAACCACGGATGGGCACGGATAAACACAGATGCGCAAAGACAACGAGGCAAAAAACGTAACTGCAGAAGAAGAAAGGCATATTGTCCGCAGATTTCGCAGATGAACGCAGATAGCGGCAAATACCAAACAGCTTGCAGAAATACCTCAAGCTACGCAGGCAACACCGCAGATGAAGGCTTTTCAGCAGCCTGCAAAAGGCAATTCCTCACGCCAAGTTCGCAAAGGCACCAAGGAAAGGCAGTGGGGAGGGAGGAGCAGCCGGATTTACCGCGAATGGACACGAATTAACGCGAATATGGGAGAGAAGCGACTTGTAACCACGGATGGGCACGGATAAACACAGATGCGCAAAGACAACGAGGCAAAAAACGTAACTGCAGAAGAAGAAAGGCATATTGTCCGCAGATTTCGCAGATGAACGCAGATAGCGGCAAATACCAAACAGCTTGCAGAAATACCTCAAGCTACGCAGGCAACACCGCAGATGAGGGTTTTTCAGCAGCCTGCAAAAGGCAACTTCTCACGCCAAGCTCGCAAAGGCACCAAGGAAAGGCAGTTGGGAGGAGCAGCCGGATTTACCGCGAATGGACACGAATATACGCGAATATACGCAAATCCAGAAGAGTGAAGCAATTCTCTCGCCCGTTTGCTACGCTCACCGGGGTCGCAAAGCCCGCCAAGGAAGGCAAGGGGCGCACAGCGCAAAGTGGGTGTCCTTTAGTTCGGCAGCGACTGGGCAAGTCGACCGCCGCAACGTTATTCACGATGAAGGTGGCAAAAACCACCAAGGCGACGAATCCGAGTACCGTGTTGTGTACCCGATGAAGAGAGCGAAACGCTTCCAAACGATCGATCGAAGAGTCTCCGCTCATTCGAACTCAGTGTATGTTGGTACAAGCGTCATCCTTGGCCACCTAACGCCCATATTCACGTGCCAGCGTAGCTGGTCACGTGCAATTGATGGTTAGCTGTTCAACTCCTCGTCCAGAAGAAATTTACGTAACAACATTTCTTCCCTCATGACGTGAACAATGAAAACCACACCCTTGTCTTGACGGTAAAATATTCGACATGGCCTGACAGAAATTTCACGATATATCGAGCCTGGAATCTCGGGGGGGACATGTCCCGAATCCGGAAACTGCCCAAGCCGATCCACGGTTGAAAATATTTTCTTAACAAGCCCTGCGGCAGCTTCCGGCTTATCCAACGCGATGTAATCTGCGATTTCTTCCAGTTGATCCAGTGCGGGATCCGTCCATACTATTTCAGCCACTTTTGCATCCGCTCTTTGGCCTTTTCATGGGAGGTCGTTCTGCCCTCCAGAATGGCCCTTTCTCCCTTGGACAATCCTTCCAGCAGCGCCAGCCTGCGCTGCATGAATTCGTAATCCTGAACATCGACCAGGTAAGCGGATGGCTGGCCGTGTTCTGTGATCAGGACCGCTTCCTTGCTCTCATGCAGATCAGCAAGAATTTTTGTCGCTTGACGCTTTAGATTGGTTACAAGCTCAACTTTCATGGGCTACCTCCTTCAAAGTGCCACTACAGTATCACTTTTGTCGGTTTATGACTACTCTTGCAAGACACGGAGGTCAATCTTGACAGCTAACGGGGCGCGAGTTGAGCGACACCCCCGCACCGAGCCCGCGCTTTTAGCGCGGTGCGAAGGAAGTGGGGCGAAGCCGCTGCGCGCCGAGGACAGAGCGTTCAGCAACTCGCGAAGCTCAGCGGCGCCGAAAAGGCGCTAGCCTTTTTGGCGTCCGATGGAGCGACTGGTTATGTGTCTTTGCCATTTCTCTCCTCCAAATGCCTCCTTAACTGCTCCACGTCTATAGCCGGCCGCGTGCGATGGATGATGGCATGGCAGTTAGGGCAGATCGGAACGAGGTCTTTGATTGGATTCAGAATGTACTCTCGCCCGATCTCCGAGAGCGGGACCACATGATGGACATGAATGTACTTTTCCCCGATTGAACCGTAGAACGCCGCAAAGTCGAACTTGCATACGGCACACTCATAGCCGTGATGCTTTATGCATTTGGCTCGCGCCTCGGCGTTCCGCTCGTAGGTGTTAACGGCAATGACCTTCGACGCTCCTTCGATGAACTGCTCAGGCGACTCGACCTCTTCGGGAAGAAGGCTTCCCAACAGGCCATCGGACGCGTACCACTTCCCAGCAACCTTCTTGAGAGACTTTTCTGTAAGTTTCGGCTCGAATCCTTCGATCTTGGCTGGGCCGGTGCCATCCTCACCCTTGTTCGCGTCCGAGTACTTCATCGGGAAGGTCATCAACTTATAACCTTCCTCTTCGACGAGTCTTATGTGTTCTCTGGCCTGTTCATATGCCGGCTGCTTCCGTCCTTTACGGCCAACCTCCCAGTCTTCACTGAGGATTAGGGACGTGTTGCCATCGGTGTTCCTGTCCCAAGCGCCAAAGATGACCACCTTTTTCTTTTCGTTAACGAACGACCAGCTCCACGTCCAATTCCGACAGGTAGCGCCCAGGGATTCGATAAACTGCTTTCTATTCATTGGCAGACACTTCGCTTCCACACATAACGCCCGCGTAATAGGCGCGAGCTTGCGAGCGTCCTAATTGACGCGCTTGTTAAGTACACTTTAGAACTGAACCTGAATGTCTTTTTCTTGGCCATTTCGAATTACTTTTAAAACCGAATGTTCTTGAGAGGGCGGGACACTTCCCATTAACTGCATAGCGTGATTCGTATTCTTGACTGTTGCGCCATCTACAGCAACAAGTACATCACCTGCAAGAACATTGGAGTAAAAAGCCGGACTATCTTCTATAACGACATTTATAAGAACGCCAGTATTTCGTTCGTACTGGGTTCTTTGTGCTGGAGTTAGATCGTTAAACTGCACCCCAAACTTATACTTTTGGTTTGACTTAACAAAATATACTGCGCTTTGATCATAGCGACGCTGATGCGAAGTTATTGGAACAGCCTTAGTGCCATAAGTCGTAGATGTGCCGCTGTATGTGCCTGTCGTAGTGCTATTGCCCAGGTAGCCACTATTGGCACTGTTATATGAGGTATTGCCGTAGACTGAACCCGAATGATATGTGGTCTTATTGTCGGGTAATAATAATGTTGAAGTTGTTGTTTGGGTGTTTGTGTATTGAGAGCTTACAAGCACAATAGTTGCACCAACTCTCTTGGCCTGTGCCGCTGCGTTTTTCGTATCTTCGTAACCACCATTAAAAGAAGAGTAGCCTACAGGTATGTACTTCTTTGAACGGAGAATGAGAATATCTCGGTCAAAATTATCGGTGCCAAAAACCTGTGGCTCTTCACTTTCTGATATAAGCTCCACATCAGGCAGTGTTCTAGCATCTACGTATGGATTATAGAATTGCTTGTATCCACTTTGAGCACACCCAGCCAAAGTAATAGCGGCTACCAATAAAATTAGGATTCTCATCGATTTCTCCTTGTGTACTTAACTATATTTAGGCGTCAAAAGTGACGCTATGCACTTTCTCAAAAACCGTACAAAATGACGGATAAAAATGCCCGCCTGACTGTGCATCCTGTAACTCTTTCATGAAAATATGCTTTCCTGTCAGGCTTTTATCCGGGCCAGTATTTCCGTCAAATCCACAATTGGAAAGACCGTCTTCCTGATGCGTTGCATTGCCGCGCCAGTTGCTTCAGTCTGTATGATATCAGAATAAATGTTACAGGAATACCATTGACCTCCATGGAATTGACAGATGCGTGATTTTATTCCTGGAGCAGCTCGTTTAAACGCTCTGCGTTCAGATCGGCTCATGTACCCCAATCCGCTCCGCAGTTAATCCTCCTGCCTTTCCTTAGTGCCTTTGCGAGCTTGGCGAGAGGTATGTCTTTCTCTCTTTTTCCGTGCCTTCCGTGTTTTCCGATGGAGGGTAACAGCCAGCTGAAACCACGGATGAACACGAATAAACGCGAATCCAGAAGAGTGAAGCAAATCTCTCGCCCGTTCGCTACGCTCACCGGGGTTGCAAAGCCCGCCAAGGAAGGCAAGGGGCGCACAGCGCAAAGTGGGTGTCCTTTAGTTCGGGGTGTCCTTTAGTTCGGCAGCGACTGGGCAAGTCGACCGCCGCAACGTTATTCACGATGAAGGTGGCAAAAACCACCAAGGCGACGAATCCGAGTACCGTGTTGTGTACCCGATGAAGAGAGCGAAACGCTTCCAAACGATCGATCGAAGAGTCTCCGCTCATTCGAACTCAGTGTATGTTGGTACAAGCGTCATCCTTGGCCACCTAACGCACATATTCACGTGCCAGCGTAGCTGGTCACGTGCAATTGATGGTTAGCTGTTCAACTCCTCGTCCAGAAGAAATTTACGTAACAACATTTCTTCCCTCATGACGTGAACAATGAAAACCACACCCTTGTCTTGACGGTAAAATATTCGACATGGCCTGACAGAAATTTCACGATATATCGAGCCTGGAATCTCGGGGGGGACATGTCCCGAATCCGGAAACTGCCCAAGCCGATCCACGGTTGAAAATATTTTCTTAACAAGCCCTGCGGCAGCTTCCGGCTTATCCAACGCGATGTAATCTGCGATTTCTTCCAGTTGATCCAGTGCGGGATCCGTCCATACTATTTCAGCCACTTTTGCATCCGCTCTTTGGCCTTTTCATGGGAGGTCGTTCTGCCCTCCAGAATGGCCCTTTCTCCCTTGGACAATCCTTCCAGCAGCGCCAGCCTGCGCTGCATGAATTCGTAATCCTGAACATCGACCAGGTAAGCGGATGGCTGGCCGTGTTCTGTGATCAGGACCGCTTCCTTGCTCTCATGCAGATCAGCAAGAATTCTTGTCGCTTGACGCTTTAGATTGGTTACAAGCTCAACTTTCATGGGCTACCTCCTTCAAAGTGCCACTACAGTATCACTTTTGTCGGTTTATGACTACTCTTGCAAGACACGGAGGTCAATCTTGACAGCTAACGCCCAAATCAGCCGCGCGTATTTTGCGTCGGCTGCATTTGCTTGTTCAAGACACGGAGGTCAATCTTGACAGCTAACGCCCAAATCAGCCGCGCGTATTTTGCGTCGGCTGCATTTGCTTGTTGGACGAAGCCGCTACGCGGCAGACAAATACCGATCGAACCCATTTCACCACGATGAACCACTTGTAATCTCACCGTATTCGGTAATGGTAGCAGCGGAGCGTCTACCGCTCTCTATACAAGTACCGAGGAGATTACAATGAACACCACCATGCCGCAAGATCCGAGTTTCAACAAACTGTACCAGAAGCACCTCAAATGTCTCAAGCTAGGGGGCCTGCAACCTAAAACTATTGATGCCTATGCTCGTGCGCTCCGGCGCATTGGTCACTATTTCGATGGCAACGTTTGTGATCTTTCATCCGATCAATTACTTGATTATTTCACCGAGCTTCTGGATACGCACTCCTGGAGTGCGGTCAAGCTCGATCTCTACGGACTGAAATTCTTCTATTCCGAGGTGTTACGCAAGCCTTGGGAGAATATCCTCCTGATTAAGCCCCCAAAAGCTTCCAGAATCCCTGATATTCTGTCAGTGGAGCAGGCCGGACGGTTATTCGCCGCAACCAGCACTTTGAGCTATAAGGTCTTCTTTTTCACCTGCTACAGCATGGGCTTGCGCCTTGGTGAAGGTATCCGCCTTACGGTAGATGATATTGATACAGGCAATATGCGGGTGCATATTCGCGATGCCAAAGGGAACAAGGATCGCTTGGTGCCGCTGCCCGATAAGACGTTGCAGGTCTTGCGAGAGTTCTGGGCGGTGCATCGGCATCCTTGCTTTCTTTTCCCCAGCAGGAAAAGGGGCCTGAAGAATGCCCACCTGGTTGATCTGCCTCTGGATAGGGGAGGTATCCAGTCTGCTATGCAAAGCGTGGTTCGGCATCTTGGTCTGAGAAGAATATCATGCTATTCCCTGCGCCACAGTTATGCCACCCATATGCTGGAAGCTGGAGTAGATCTGCTTGAGCTGCAGCAGATTCTTGGCCATGTCAGCATTCTGACCACTGCCAGGTACACCCACCTGACTGCCACAACGGCCAATAATACAAGGGTGGTCGTCAACTCCATTGTGAACTCTTTCGACCTGACGTGGAGGGGGCGAAAATAATGTTGCTCTCCACAATCATCAAAGAGTTCAGGAAAAGCTTTCTGCGCACTTACCAGAAGAACCTCCTGCCAAGCCATATCAAGGCACTGGAGTCCATGGCTCGGTGCAGACAGGCACATGGACCGCACATGGTAGCTCACTGTTCGGATCACCAGTGTGCAAAGCATGTCTACATTCCCCATTCCTGTGGTCACAGGAACTGCCCCCACTGCCAGAACCACGAGAGCCAGCAGTGGCTGGAGAACCAGCTTGAAAAGCGGCTGCCATGTCAATACTTTCTAATCACCTTTACCCTGCCTGGGCAGTTGCGTGATATGGCATGGAAAAACCAGAGAGCCGTTTACACCCTGATGTTCACGGCCGTGCAGGATCTTCTGAAATCCTTTACCGGTAATGACAAAAAGCTCGGTGGATCACCTGGGTTTACCGCTATCCTTCACACCCACTCCAGAACCCTGGACTACCATCCCCATATCCACGTAATCATGCCTGGAGCAAGCATCAACCTGAAGACCAGAATGTGGAAGGAAAAGTCCGGGAAGTATCTGTTTAGCCACAAGGCGCTGGCCAGGGTGTTTCGAGCCAAGTTGCTTCAAAGTTTCGTCGAAAACACACTGCCAGTTCCGTATGATTGCCCGAAACAGTGGGTGGTTGACTGCAAGGATGCAGGTAATGGCGAAAAGGCACTGATCTATCTTGGTCGCTACCTGTATCGAGGTGTTATCAGAGAACAAGACATCCTGTACTGCAAGGACGGCATGGTCACCTTCCAGTATCGCCACGCCAAAAGCGCAGAAAATCGCACCAGAACCGTCACGGGCGAGTACTTTCTCTATCTGCTCATGCTCCATGTACTCCCCCGAGGATTCCGGCGAGCAAGATCGTATGGGTTTCTCCATGCCTGCAGTAAAAAGCTGATCCGCCTGCTGCAAGTGGTACTGCGAGTAAAACCATGGCGCTTGCTTATGCGCGACAGAAAACCACGGCCATCTATCGTTTGTCCCGTTTGCGGAGCAGCTATGGGAATCATTGCAACAAGAGTTTCACGGCCACGAGTCCTTCCGGCCATACTGTACCAGCCAGCACAGCCGGAGGCTCTGTCCATGTAAGCCGCAACACAACCATTATTGTGAAATTGACTTGCGGCGCGAGCCGCTATAGGAGAGTTGCGCCTGAAAAACGCCTGAAACAGCCGTTAATGAGCAATGAAGTTGCAAATCTGCAAGGCCTGACACCTCTTCCGCATCGCAACGGCTCGAAAACCTGATTAAACAACCATGAGATCAAAAAAGCTATTTTCTATAACCGGGCCCGTCCAACAAACGGTTCAGATCGTGGCTCGCTTTGCGAGCACAATCTAACCTTATCCGTTAGATTAAATTTCTTCAAGCATTAATTGCATTTTATATGTTTTCAATGTTATACGTTTTGTTGTTAACGTTGCATTAATTAAAGATTCATCTATTTCACTTGCTATAATCACTCCATTTATTTCTTTTTCTGGATACTTTTTGCTTAACAATCCAAGATACATTGATATTTGCCCAAATACTTTAAAATCAGCTACTCCGGCTTTTAGTTCAGTCACTAACAATTTGTCTTCACTTTTATGCTCAAGTAAAAGATCTATTCTTTTACCTTCGATATTATACTCAATCCCCTCTTTATTCTGCCCAAATATTCTATATGATGGAAATAATTGCTCTGCTTGTAGTATTAATGAGCTTTGTAAATCTCTTTCATATGTAAAGTTTATTCCATTTAGATTATTTTCTTTTAATGCTTGATTGGTTTCTTTCATTAACTCAATATCATCTGAATCAATTTTATTAATTTCTTTGCCAATATTCTTTTTTTCTAAAAACCGAACGTATGTTGCTATTGCGTTACGAACTGTACCATTTCCATAATTACCAAAATCAGAATATTTCCCACCAATTCCATATTCTACAGCGATTCCCTTTATTTTCAATAAATCAGTAGACGTATATAAATCATAATATTCTTTTGTCATTTCAGAATGATGCCGACTTATTTTATCAATCGATTGAGCATATTGATATGCTGTATTTTGTGATTTATTTTCGAAGCGTACCATCCAGTTTGTAAACTCAGTTTTCATTATCATCCTCTCTTTTTTTCTTCCCAATCCATTCCTGAAAAATCTGCTTCTTCCTGTATCTTACATTCCAATTACTATATTTTTTTTGCATTATTTTGACAGAAATATTCTTCTCTTTCTGAAAAAAATCTTATCTTTACTTTTTCTGAACTATTTCTTCCTTTTGACAAACTAATCTATTCTCTATTTATCTTTGCGTAACCAAATCTTCTAATCATGACAAATAAGGAACTTGACCTGTTCTTCTTTCTGAAATATTTGTTCTCTTCCTGTCAAACCATTCATATTTATTTCTTCTTTTCGAATAAACTTTTCTCCATTTGACAAGCAAATTCTTTCTTCATGAAATATTGCTTTTCTTCTTGAAAAACTAATTCTTTTTTAATGATTTTCTTAATTTCCGCACGTGAAGCGATAAAGCCAACACTTTAGCTACTTGAGAATATTTTCTATTTGATCAATCATTTCATCAGCAACAAGAACTTTTACGCCATTAATCATCCCCACTAAAGGATTAGCACCTCCATAATCATTTCCTTGAAGAATATATGGAATATTTTTTTCTTTTAGTGCTACACACCACATTTCTGCTTCTATTCTTGTGTTAAAGCGAGCAATCTCTTTCATATTCTATCTCCCTATTATTTCTCCGCGCGCGCAGCGCCAATCTAACTATATTTAGGCGTCAAAAGTGACGCTATGCACTTTTTCGAAAACCGTACAAAGTGACGGATAAAAATTCCCGCCAGACTGCGCGCCCTGTAACTCTTTCATAAACCGTGCTTTACTGTCAGGTTTTTATCCGGGCCAGTTTCTCCGTCAAATCCACAATTGGAAAAACCGTACTGCTGAAGCTCTGCATTGCCACGCCAGTTGATTCAGTCCGTATGGTATCAGAATAAATGTTACAGGAATACCATTAACTTCCATGGAATTGACAGATGCGTGATTCTATACTTGGAGCGTCTCATTTAAACGCTCTGCGTTCAGATCGGTTTTATGTGCCAGAATTATTGACGGGTCCGACCCGTAGCTAGTCTTCCTGCCTTTCCTTGGCGACTTTGCGACTTGGCGAGAGGTATGTCTTTCTCTCTTTTTCCGTGCCTTCGCTCTCCTGCATTCATCTGCGTGAATCTGCGTTCATCTGTGGTAAGCCCTCTTACAGGCTGTTTATTCTAGAAGTTATTCGCGTCCATTTGCGTTCATTCGCGGTAAAAAACATCTGCGGTTTTATCCTCTTGCCTTTTCTTGGCGGCTTAAGGAGCTGGCGTTCCACAGCAAATTTATATCAGCCGGGCCAAACTCTGCTTCCTCACAAACCCTCCCCCGACCAACGCTCCCTGAATCCCGCCACCAATTTATCCATCAACACCCGAAATCAGTTCCGTCCCCTCACTCAAAATCTCCACGTAGGCATGGTAGATAAACTTCCGGTTTCTCTTTCCGGTTCCCCGTTGGCGCAAGATGCCGAGATCTTCGCAGGTGGCGATCAAGGCATTGGCCTTGGTGTAACTGACACCGACCATGCGGGCGACGTCATTGACCATGACCACAGGCTGGCGCATCAAACCACGCAGCAGGGTGAGACCATAAGATCCTTCTCCATGAGCCACCAGACGATCCGAATCCTCCCTTTCGAGAAGCTGAATCCTTTTGGTCGTCTGCAACACCATCAGGGAGACGTCACGAATTCCTTCGAGGAAAAAACGGATCCAGGCCTCGAAGTTACCTTCCACCCTGACCTGGGTCAGGCGATCGTAATATTCCTGTTGATGGGTCTTCAGATAGGCGCTCAGATAGAGCATCGGCTCATCGAGAATCCCCTTCCAGACCAGATAAAGTGTAATCAGCAGACGCCCTACCCGGCCATTGCCGTCGTTGAACGGGTGGATGGTTTCAAACTGGTAATGGAGCAAGCCACAGCGGATCAGCGGCGGCAGGGCGTCGTCCTCGTGCAGGTACCGCTCGAAAGCCGCCAGCGCATCGTGCATGGCCTCGACGGGCGGCGGAACAAATCGGGCGTTGGCGGGGCTGGTCCCACCGATCCAGTTCTGCATGCGGCGGAATTCCCCTGGGGTCAGATTGGGGTTTCCTCCCCGCACCTGCTGCATCAGCACCCCGTGAATTTCCCGGATCAAGCGCAGCGACATGGGGAAATCATCCTCCTGGAGTCGTTTCAATCCATGGCGCATGGCCTTGACATAATTGATGACTTCGCCTACGTCCGCAGTCGGAACATGGTCTTCATCCGCACCCAGTACGTCAACCAGCGACGATTGCGTTCCCTCGATCTGGGAACTGAGCAGTGCTTCTTTCTGTATAAACATCCCGACCAGCAGATCGGGATTGGGCAGAACCGTGACAACGACATTCAGCGCCCCCAAGGCGCGATCCGCTTCGGAAAGCAACAGAGCAAGATCACCTTCCAGGCTGATCTGCGGAACCGGCGGGAGAGGGGCGGGGAAAAAAGCCGTGTAACCAACGGGCATTTTTTTAAATTGGCCACTGCGCATGGCTTTGCCTTTCTTATCTCGCGACTGCGATTTATGGAAGCCTTCCAAGAGGTTATATCATTTTTTTTGAAATAAGAAAGGAAAGTCGCACTCCATATCTCTCAGGCGCGAGATATGGAGTGCGTCGAGGCGGCCATAGCGCGCACAACAACACAAGGATGCCGTGATCAAAACCCCTCGACGCGTGAAGGGTTGCTTCAATGCCGTTTTTTTCCAGTTGCTGCGCTATTGTTCGCGCCAGAAGCGGTTCACCGGCGGCAGGGTATTCAACCTGGTAGGATTCGGCCGGAAACCCGTAGTAATCGTAGATCAACTCCGGTCGGCTTGCTGCCGTGAGGGTTATATCCCCTCTGCGGCTTTATCCTCCTGCCTTTCCCTGGCGGCTTTGCGCCTTGGCGAGGGGCATGTTTTTCTCTCTTTTCCGTACCCCCGCTCCCCTGTATTCATCTGCGTGAATCTGCGTTCATCTGTGGTAAGCCCTCTTACTGGCTGCTCATACTGGAAGTTATTCGCGTCCATTTGCGTTCATTCGGTGCGCCAGGCTAAGTCTGGCCAATCTCGTAAGCTGAAAGGAGCTTACCATAGTAATTGTCTGTTTGACTATGTAGCAGCCGGGCGTGCATCGGAGTAATCTTCTGTACGAAGCCCCGTAACTGCGAAGGTGCGAGCCGCAACGCAAGTGAACTCGATTCGGCCTCGTTAACGCTAATTGAGAGTGGCCATCCTGCCGAATGAGGTGAAGCCTATAATCGTTGCAGAAGCAACAGACAAGTGCATGCATCGGACTCTCCGGGGTGGTTGGAGGCAGCGCGTACCGACAGATTGGTCAGGAACCTGGGAGGCCCATATTGCTGTGGCTTCGAGCCAAAAGGGTGCATGGGAATGCATAACCATGTTTTCCTGTAATGTGGGAGTCGGAGAGGCCCATAGTAGTGCTGAAACCGGGTAATGCTGGTGGAGCGAAGGGGCCTTACTGTTGTCATGCTGAGTTATTGGCAAATGGGATGTTTGCTTGAGTGGACTCACTCGATAACAAACCCTGCAGAGTCGTGAGTACCCGTAATGGAAAAGCCATGCTGCCGGAAGAATCCCTGGTCTGATGAAGCAGCTGTACCTGCAGGCGAAGCAGATAATTCTGCGTGTTCCTTCAGGTGAAGGCAGCAGGAAAGCCGGATGCGGGAAATCCGCATGTCCGGTTTGAGGAGGGGGAGCAGGGTGAAACCTGCTCTCTACTCTACCGGTAAAAAACACCCTCTGCGGTTTTATCCTCCTGCCTTTCCTTGGCGACTTTGCGCCTTGGCGAGAGGCATGTTTTTCTCTCTTTTCCGTACCCCCGCTCCCCTGCATTCATCTGCGTTAATCGGCGTTCATCTGTGGTAAACCCTCTTACTGGCTGCTCATACTGGAAGTTATTCGCGTCCATTTGCGTTCATTCGCGGTAAAAAACACCCTCTGCGGTTTTATCCTCCTGCCTTTCCTTGGCGACTTTGCGCCTTGGCGAGAGGTATGTCTTTCTCTCTTTTTCCGTGCCTTCCGTGTTTTCCGTGGTTCAATCTCTCCCTGCCTTTTCCTCTCTCTCTATTCTCCAGCCCCTATCCCCCAGCTTCAGCACGCTTCCCATTTCTGGTCTTCCCTGCCGCGCAGGGCGTTGACGGCTTTGCGCAGGCTTTCCAGCAGGTATTCCACGTCTTCGAGGGAGTGGGTGTAGTGGATGCTGACGCGCAACCAGGCGGGTTTGCGGGCGAGGTCGTGGTCGTCGGGCATGTTCAGCAGGTCGTGGCCGTAGGGGCCGGCGCAGCTGCAGCCGGGGCGGGTTTCGATGCGGTAGAGTTCGGAGAGGTGTTCGCAGAGGCTGTAGGGGCTGACGCCTTCAAAGTTGAGGGCGAAGGTGCTGATGCGCGGGATGTCCTGGGCGGGGCCGTAGATGGTGTGGCTGCCGATATTTCCCAGGCCTTCCAGGAAGACGCTGCTGAGGTTGTTTTTGCGTTGTTCCATGAAGGCGAAGCCCACTTCGTTGCGCAGCTGGTAGGCAAAGCTGGCGCGCAGGAGTTGCAGGATGCCGGGGGTTCCGGCGTCTTCGCGCTGCTCCAGGTTTTCCACAAAATCGTGCTGCTGGCGGGAGACGTATCCCACGGTTCCGCCTCCACCGAAGGTGGGGGGCAGGCTGGTGTCCACCAGGGTACGGCGGATGGCCAGCAGTCCGCAGCTGCCGGGGCCGCCCAGCAGTTTGTGGGGCGAGAGGAAGGCGGCGTCATAGAGGCTGTTGTCGATGTTCATGTAGGGCGAAGATGCGGCCATATCGAAGCATACCAGGCCCTGGTGCTGGCGGATGATGCGCGAGACTTCTTCCCAGGGCAGCAGGTCGCCGCTGACGTTGGAGGCGGTGGAGAAGGAGCCGATGATCTGACGGTGGGCGTGGCGGGCGGCTTCGGCGCGCAGAGTGTCCAGGTTGATGGTGCCCTGGGCGTTCAGGGGAATGCGGATGACGGTGGCGCCGGTTTCCCGCAGGCTGATTTCGTTGGAGTGGTGTTCCTGGGGGCCGATGAGAAAGACGGGCAGCTGCTCGGGGTCAATGGCAATGCCCAGGCGTTTGCGGGTGGCGGGGGGAATGTAGATGCCCAGCAGTTCCTGAAACTTCTTCATGGCGGCGGTGGAGCCATTGCCGCAGGGCAGCAGGGCAAACTCGTTGTTGATGCCGAGGAAATCCTTGAGGCGCGAGCGAGCCACATCGTAGCGCGACGAGGTGAGGGCTGCCGAGCGGGCGATTTTGGAGTGGGTATTGGCGTAGTCCTGCATCGCCTCGGCGATGCGCTCCTCGATGGGCTGGTAGCCAAGGCCTGTAGCTGTGAAGTCGAAGTAGTAGGTATCGGGGGCTTTTATGACATTCTGGCGAAGCTCCTGGAAGGGGTGCTCCGATGGCAGAAGGCGGCGGAAGAGGTTTTTCATAAGTATCCATCACGCTGTTTTTTTGGAAGGGTTTTACACAAGAGCCACCAAGGCTCAAAGGAAGGCAATGTTTCATGACCGTTCGCTGTACTTTTTGCGCGTTCAAAAAGTACCGGAGCCATGCAGTTACATTTTGTCCCTGCGCAAATTCGCCCGAGACAGAATCTTGAGTAAACCGTCAATGATGGTAGACATTCTCGGGTTTACTCACTATACTGCACTCCTTAAAACAGGTCAAAACACTTTTCAGGAGGTTTGCATGGATGTCCAGGGTCGCTACCGTCGCAATGTGCAATTGCCCCAGATCGGCGAGGCGGGGCAGCGCAGGCTGCTGGATTCGCGGGTGCTGGTGATTGGTGCCGGGGGTCTTGGTTCGCCGGTTTCCATGTATCTGGCGGCGGCGGGTGTGGGGCACCTTGGCATTGCCGATGCGGATGTGGTGGATATTTCCAATCTGCAGCGGCAGATTCTCCATGGCACGCCCGATCTGGATACGCCCAAGGTGTTCTCGGCGCGCGCCCGTCTGCGCAATATCAATCCCGATGTGGATGTGAAGGTGTACCACCAGTGGATTACGCCGGAGAATATCGCCGAGGTGATGGAGCCCTACGACTTTGTGGTGGAGGCGACGGACAATATCCACGTGAAGTTTCTGGTGAATGATGCCTGTGTGCTGGTGGGGCAGCCCTTTTCCCACGGGGGTATCCGGGAGTTTACGGGCCAGACGCTGACGGTGAATCCCGGCCAGACGGCCTGTCTGCGCTGTCTCTTTCCTGAAGCGCCGGCGCGCGAAGAGAAGCGGGTGGAGCTGGGGGTGCTGGGTTCGGTGGCGGGTATGCTGGGCACGATTCAGGCGACGGAAGCCATCAAGTACCTCACCGGTGCCGGTGAGCCTCTCTATAATACGCTGCTGGGCTTTGATGCCCTGGTGATGCACTTCCGGAAGACGAAAATCAGCAGAGATCCCCACTGTCCCCTGTGCGGCGAGAGTCCGAAGATCAGGACTTTTGAACAGCTGGCAGCAGCGTTCTGATCTGCTTGAGCAGGTCGGCGGGGTTGGTGATATCGAAACGGCAGCAGTGGAAGATCTTGTACTCCTGCAGCTTCTGCTTTTTCAGCTTTTCCATGGGGTCGGAGTCGATGACAAAGACGGGGTGAAAGAGGTTCTTTGAGCGCAGGGTCTTGATGAACGCGCTCCAGGTGAAGTCGCACCTGCGTTCTTTGGCGGTGACCAGGTTGTCGAATATGACAAAGCAGTCTTCATTTTCCTCAAGAAAATCCAGTATTTCCCGTTCATCGCTGAGGTAGTGCTTGCGGTAGCGCTGCTCGAATTCCTCGTTGTTGTAATAGGTGGAGCTGCGGTCGCCGATGATGACGACGTCGCGGCGCTCCTGGGCGGCAGCCTGCAGGGTGGCTTCGGCTGAGGGTTGCTGGGTGCGCTCCATCAGGTTTTCGGATTCCAGGTTGCTGATGTTGGCGGCGCGGCAGAAGCGGGCAAAGTGCTGCATCAGCGAGCTGTCCACCAGGTAGGGATACTGGGAGACGTAGGGCACGTTCTTGGACTTTTCCGTAAAGAATTCCAGGCCACAGAAGCGGTTAAAGCTCTTGATGTGGGCGACGCGGGCCAGCACCTTGACGCTGGTGCGCGGCAGCAGGTCGATGCCGGGCAGGGTGAACTCCAGGTAGACCACATCGTTGATATCCAGGGTCATGGTGGCAAAGGACATGAAAAAGAGGCCGCCTTCCGAGATGTCATAGGCCTTGCCGTCATAGTCAAAGGCCTTGACCTGGCCCTGGCTGTGGGCCAGCTCGGTTTTGGAGATGTTCTTCAGGGAGCAGCGGATATTGTACTGGGATATGCGCACCCGGAAGACTTTGCGGCGCTCGTTGCGGTGCACCTTGGTGGGCAGGTGGACGCTGATGATGTCATTTTCGCGGTCAACGGCGGCTATGGTGGTGGAGCAGTAGAACATGACCCCGTCCACGGAGAAGAAGAGCATGATGGGGTTGCTCCTGAATACCGGTGTGCGGGGAAAGACGTACTCGATTTTCAGGATGTGCTCCGCGCTGTCCAGCTCAGCCATGGCGGAGCTGCGGAAGGGCGCTTCCTTGCCCAGTTTGCGGTATCCGTCATAGGCATCGGTATCCCCCAGAAACACGTCAAGGGGCTCGTTGCGTTCAACGGCTCTGGTGAAGAGTTCCAGTATCTGGGGGGAGACGCTCTCCTGGGAGCGTTTACCGAAGAGTTTTTTCAGCACTGCTATTCACCTGCAGGGAGTTCCTGTCCTTCTGCCCAGAAGGGGAGTCTGAGCGAAACCAGTCGCTCGTGTTCAGATATCGCGCTCAGCGTGATTTCGCCGTAAGCGGAAGATGTGGTTATGGCTGCTGGCAGCATTTCCGGCCATTCGACAACGGCGATGGCATCTTCAAGCATTTCGTCTATACCGCTGTGGTAAAAGTCGTCTTCGCTGTGGAGGCGGTAGAGGTCGCAGTGACACAGCGAGTGGGGCGAAGCTTCATAGTGCTGGGCGATGGAGTAGGTGGGTGAGGTCACCGTATCGGGGTCTATGCCGAGCCCGCGGGCAATGCCCTTGACCAGGGTGGTTTTGCCCGCGCCGAGCTGTCCTTTCAGGCCGATGATGATCGGGCCTGGAATCCTCGAAGCGATTGTTTCGCCCAGGGAAAAGGTATCATCCTCGCTACTGGTTGTCACCTTTATTTCCGTTGTCATAGGCAATTGCTCTCATTATATCGGTAGTGCTGACGATTCCCTGGACGCGGTTGCCCTCATCCACAACGGGAACCATGTGAACGTGGCTTTCCGAAAGAATGCCGGCCACTTTGGCGATATCCGTCTGGGGATCGACGGTGACCACTTTGCGGGTCATGGCTTCGGCCACCTGCACGGCAGAGATCTTGCCCAGCTCGTGGTTGTACTCTTCGGTGTTTTCCAGGTAGATGATGGCGTCAAAGAGGTTGATCATGCGGGGCAGTTTCAGCTCCTTGATGGTGTCGATGATATCCTTTTTGGTGATGATGCCCACCAGCTTGCCGCTGGCATCCAGAACCGGCGCGCCGGAAATGTCCTTTTCCAGAAAGAGGCGGGCGGTATCCTTGATGGAGTGGTCGGGGGCAACGCAGATGGGGCTGGTGCTCATGATATCCTTGGCTGTGGTCATGGGAACTCCTTTGGGAATGTTTGCGTGTCAATGTACCAGGAGGTTGATGGCAGAGGCAAATACCAGCAGTGCGAAGAACCTGCGGAAGAGGCTGAGATTGACCTTTCCCAGGAGGTGAATGCCCAGTGGAGCGGCTGCCATGGCTCCAATGGCAATCACGATTGCAATATCATAACGAATCAGCGGAAGTCCAGTGATACTTTGCCCCAGCAGGTAGCCGAAAACTCCCATCAGGGAGTTGAAAAAAATCATGGTGCTGGAGGTGCCCACGCACTTGCGCAAGGAGATGTGGCACCACTGGTTGAAGGCCGGCACACTGAAAAATCCGCCGCCCACGCCGAAGGTGGAGGTGATCAGCCCGGTAAAGGCGGAGATGGGGAAGACGCGTCGCCAGTCCAGGATATCTTCACCGTCCACATACTCCGGCTTGCCCGCCGATGCCATCAGGCGGTAGCCCACGTAGAACAGCAGCAGGGCAAAGGAGATCTTCAGGAGAGCTGCGGGCAGCAGGGTGCCGAACTGGGAGCCGATAAAGGCGCCGATCAGCCCACTGACCAGGGCGCGCCTGAGCAGGGGCAGGTGGACGTTGTGGGCGCGCAGATTGGCCAGGCTGCTGGAGATGGAGCTGAGGAGAACCACCAGCAGGCTGGTGGCAATGGCGACCCGGATGAAGTCATCGCCATTGCCCGTCAGCCAGGGCAGCATGAAGGTCAGAACCGGAACATAGATAATCCCGCCGCCGATGCCCAGCAGGGCCGCCAGAAAGCCTGTGATGGCGCCGAGGGCCAGAAACAAGGGTATCAGGGCGGGGTCAAAACTCATACAACCTCTTCAGGCTTTTCCTGCAGCTTCTTCAAGTGTGGCTCAATATACCTGGGCCGCCAATAGACCAGCAGGAGGGAAGCCACGAAGATGGAGGAATAGGTCCCCACAATAATGCCCACCAGCAGGGTAAAGGCAAAGCCATTGATCACTTCCCCGCCGAAGAAGTAGAGAACTGCGACAACAATCAGGGTCGTACCACTGGTGAGTATGGTACGGGAGAGGGTTTCGGTGATGGAGGTGTTGATAATGGAGATAATGCTCGGCTTTTCTTTTCCTTCCGGGATATAGAGGTTTTCCCGGATGCGGTCAAAGACCACAATCGTGTCGTTAAGAGAGTAGCCAATGACGGTCAGTATGGCAGCCAGTACCGGCAATGAGAAGGTTACACCCGCCAGGCTGAAGATTCCGAGGGTGATGACGACATCGTGCACCAGGGCGATAACCGCTGCCACGCCGAAATTCAGCTCGTAGCGCCACCAGATATAGGCAACGATGGCTAATAGGGCGTAGAGGATGGCGTAGGTTCCCTGCTCACGCAGTTCACCTCCCACCCGGGGGCCGACGGTCTCGATGCGCAGTACATCCATCTGATCACCGTACTGGGCGCTGAGGGTCTCGCGAATCAGGGAAATGAGCTCCATGGCTGCTGCGCTTTCGTCGCTGATGATGGGAGCGCGTACCAGGATTTCGCGGTCGGAGCCAAAGTGCTGAATCGTACTGTCCCCCAACCCTACGGCAGAAAGATGACTGCGAATCTCCTCTATGACTGGTGGCTGCTGGAACTCCAGCTGCACCAGGGCACCGCCGGTGAAGTCGATACCGAAGTTCAGGCCACGCGTTCCCATGGAGATAAGTGCAATGGCGACGAGAATGGCTGACACCGCGACGGCGTAGGTGCGCAGCCGCATAAAGGGGATGTAATAGAAACGAAGTCGCATGGTTCCTCCCCTATATACTGAGTTTACGGATGGGTTTATAGACAAGTATCAGTTCGTAAATGGCCCGCGTACACAGAATGGCGGTGAACATGCTGGCCAGGATGCCAATGCTCAGGGTTACTGCAAAGCCCTTGATAGGTCCAGTCCCAAATTGGAAGAGAATCACTGCCACAATCAGGGTGGTGATATTGGCGTCAAGAATGGTGCTGAACGCTTTGGCGTAACCCTCTTCAATGGCCAGGCGCGGTGAAGCTCCCCGACGCAATTCCTCCCGGATGCGTTCAAAGATCAGCACGTTGGCATCCACGGCGATACCGATGGTCAGAATAATACCCGCTATGCCCGGCAGGGTGAGAGTGGCGCCGAAATAGGCCAGCAGACCCATCAGGATAATCAGATTCATCAGCAGAGCCATGTTGGCCAGCAGGCCGGAGAGTCGGTAGTAGGCCACCATGAACAGCAGAACGAGGGCCATGCCAATGGTGACAGAGAGAATGCCCTTGTCGATGGAGTCCTGCCCCAGGGTTGGCCCCACGGTGCGGTTCTCCACGATGTCAACGGGGGCGGGCAGGCTGCCTGAGCGCAGCACAATGCTGAGATCCGTGGCCTGTTCCATGGTGAACTGGCCGCTGATGGAGGCCTGTCCCGAAGGAATGCGCTCGTTGATGACCGGGGCGGAGTGCACATGGCCGTCTAGCACGATGGCCAGACGTCTGCCCACGTTCCTGCCGGTGACATCGGCGAACAGGCGTGCTCCTTCGCCATCCAGGGTGATGGAGACGTAGGGCGTATTGAACTGGGGGTCAAAGCGCACCCGCGCGTCCAGCAGGCGGTCACCGGTGAAGATGACGTCGCGGTAGAGGACAAAGGGGGTGCGGTCCACTTCGGTGTTGGTCTGGGGGTCCATGTGGCGCTGGTAGAGAACCTCGGAGTTCTCGGGCAGGAAGCCGTCCAGGGCGTCCCGGGTCGAGACGTTCTCGTTTACCAGGCGGAACTCCAGCATGGCGGTGCGGCCGATGAGCTCCACCGCGCGATCCACGTCTTCAACGCCGGGCAGTTCAATGATGATGCGCCGGTCGCCCTGCTTCTGCACGGTGGGTTCACTGACGCCGAACTGGTCGATACGGTTGCGAATGGTCTCAAGGGCCTGGCCTACGGCCAGCTCCTTGATCTCTTCGATATCGTAGGTGGTGTACCCATAGACGAGCAGCTCCGGCTGCTCGTCCTGGAGTTCAAGCTGACCATAGCGGCGTTGCATCAGGCGTTTGAATTCGGCCTTTTCCTCCGCGTAGGGCACGGGTATCAGAATCTGCATGCCACGGCGCTGGATGGTGCCGATGACCAGGTGCTGCTGCTGTGCTTCCAGGCGCAGGGCGTTGGTCATGGCGTCCAGTTTGCGCTCGACGGCCTGCTCGGTGTCGACGTCAAGGGCCAGGTGCATGCCGCCCTGCAGATCGAGGCCAAGGGCGATCTTTTCGTTCAGCGGGGTGGCCAGGTGAATGCAGAAGCCGATAACGGCAGCGATGAGCAGGAGTTTGGCTATAAGCTTGCCATCCATACTCCGCGCTCTTACTCAGCGGTACGCTGGGCTTTGCGCACCACTTCCGCCACGTTCATGCGGCGCAGCTTGGCTTCCATGTTCTGTCCCAGCTTGACAAAGATCACTTCGGGTTCAACGCGGGTGACATGGCCGTAGAATCCACCCAGGGTGACGATTTCATCGCCCACCTGCAGGTTGTTCACCATGTCCTGGTGCTTTTTGCGTTGCTTGCGCTGGGGGGCAATGATCAGGAACCAGAAAATCGCGAACATGAGGATGAGGGGAATGAGTGCGGAAAAGCCTTCCATAGTAAATGCTCCTTGTGTTTTTTCACAAAAATTGTTGATAACCCTGGGGGTTTTTGTTGGTAATGCTGTGGAAAACGTCTGTCCTCGCAGCCTCCGCTGGGAGTGCCCTCTTTTTAGGCTCGCAGCGCAACTATTTGTATGTAAATCACTTGTAAATGTCAAGCTGCTGGTTTTTCCAGCGGTTCCAGGTTCCGTCAGCAATGGCGGCGCGCGCGCCTGCCATTAACTGCAGGTAGTAGTGGATATTGTGGAGTGTGTTCAGCCGAAGCCCCAGTATTTCGCCGCACTGGTAGAGGTGGCGCAGGTATCCCCGCGAGAAGTTGCGGCAGGTATAGCAGGAACACTGGCTGTCCAGGGGCTCGTGATCCTCGGCGTAACGGGCATTCTTGATGTTGACCTTGCCTGTCGAGGTGAACAGGGTGCCGTTGCGGGCATTGCGCGTAGGCATGACACAGTCAAACATGTCCACGCCGCGATCGATGCACTGGATCAGATCGACCGGTGTTCCCACGCCCATGAGGTAGCGCGGACGATCAGCGGGCATGGCTGGCGCGATGTGCTCCACCACCTCGTACATTTTTTCCGGTGGTTCGCCGACGCTGAGGCCGCCGATGGCGTAGCCGGGAAAGTCCATCTCCACTAAAGCCGACAGGGATTGTAGGCGCAAATCAGGGTAAAGTCCACCTTGAATGATGCCAAAAAGCGCCTGTTGCTGACGGTTTGTCCAGGCTGTTCTGCTGCGGGACGCCCAGCGCAGGGTCATGGCCAGGCTCTTCTCGATATAGCCGCGGTCGGCGGTGCTGGGCGGGCATTCGTCGAAGACCATCATGATGTCAGAGCCCAGTGCCTGCTGTATTTCCAGGGATTTCTCGGGGCTGATGAAGTGTCTGCTGCCGTCGATGTGGCTGCGGAATTCCACGCCCTCTTCGGTGATTTTGCGCAGGCTGCCCAGGCTGAAGACCTGGTAGCCGCCGCTGTCGGTGAGGATGGGCTTGGGCCAGTTCATGAATCCGTGCAGGCCGCCGAAGCGCTTGACCAGCTCGTGGCCGGGGCGCAGGTACAGGTGGTAGGTGTTGCCGAGGATGATCTGGGCCTGGGCCTCATCCAGCTCGCGGGGCGAGAGGGCTTTGACGGTGGCCTGGGTGCCGACGGGCATGAAGATGGGGGTGTGTATGGTTCCGTGCCTGGTGGTGACGGTTCCAGCGCGGGCCTGCCCGCAGGTGTGTTTCAGCTGAAAAGAAAGAGACTGCATAATGTGTGGCACCGGTTTGCGTTGAGCTGTTGAAGGCGCCCACTATAGTACACTGGGAGCGCGGATGCAAGGCAGACCGGTGAGCATCCGGCGAAGGTGCGAGGGGCATTCCGGTGCCGGGGGAGTCTGGCTTCTGGCTGTGCGTGTGGCCCGGTTGTGGTGCAGTCGGTTGTATCATTTGATAACGGCGTTATATTTTTGCGAGAGCCGTTCTATATCCTTTTTTTTTACCGAAGTTTGAGTTTTGGCGATGGGCGATATTTCCGCAGGTAACTGTGTAAAAATAATGATTGACAACGTTTACATTTTCAACTATTGTCGAGGAACAATAAAAAGCAGTTCTATTTCGCCTGGCTGATGAGTTTCATTATGTCCGAGCAGATTGCGCTATTTATGGTGTGATCTGATTGGGCGGGGCAGGCTATTCGCTGTTGCTTTCCGAGGGGAACGTCGTTCCGTTTCTGGCTCAGCGTTTTCTTGTCACCTTACCGCACGATGCGGCGTATGTCGCGTGTGCGCTCCCGTGCTTTTCCGGTTTGCTGCTCCTCTGGGTGCTGGTCGTTTCCACGGCTGCGCCTGGGTTTGATTTGCAATCCGTTGAGTGGGGGGAAGTTTCCTATCATCAATCTCATTAAGGATGGCTGCAATGTCCAAGACCAAAGTCCGACCTTCGTTAAAAAATCCTTTTGCTCCACCTGAAGTCATCGACTTCAACATTCCAGGCGAAGTAGCCAGCGCCAAGACCGGCCCCTATGAAGAGGCCATGAAAGAAGGCTACGAGCTTATTCAACGTCCCATCAAATCCGTTTCCATCGGCCAGATCGAAAAGCAGCATTTCAAAAAGCGCATGACCGTGTGGGAGCGCATTCGGGTGCTCACGGATCAGGAGCCCAATATCCTCTACCAGAACTGGGGCAAGAACCTTGATGGCGCTTCCCTGGTCACGGGGATTCTGAATATCGGTGGCCGGGATGTGGCCGTATACGGTCACGACTTCACGGTACGCGCCGGTTCCATGGATGCCACCAATGGCAACAAGCTGGCCCGCCTGTTTTACATGGCTGGCGAAAAGGGGATTCCCCTGATCGGCATGAACGACAGTGCCGGTGCTTTCGTTCCGGCCGGCGTGGGTGGTCTGGACGGCTATGCTGAAGCCTTCACCGCCCTGCGCAAGATCAGTGGTGTGGTTCCCAGTATCATGTGCATGTTCGGCTTTAACGCTGGTGGCGGCAGCTACCTGCCCCGTCAGGGCAGCTTTGTCATCCAACCCAATGACACCTTTTTCGGCCTGACGGGCCCCGGTGTTGTGAAATCGGTTCTGGGTGAGGACATTACCCCTGAAGAGCTGGGTGGGCCTCAGGTTCACGGCCAGTCCGGCGTCGCGGATATCACCGTTGCCGATGAAGTGGCCGCCCTGCGCCGCGCCGTGCGTCTGCTCAGCTACATTCCCGACAACAACAGCGTGATGGCACCCTTCCAGCCCACCAGCGACCCCCTGGAGCGCAAGACCTGGGAGATCAATACCCTGCTGAAAAAGGCGTTCAATTCGCCAACCGGTTTCAATACTCCCTTTGACGTCTCCATCATCATTCAGCAGATCTGCGACTTTGGCGACTTTATCGAGCTGCAGCCCGATCGCGCCCGCTGCGTGATCACGGCTTTCGGTCGCCTGGGTGGCAATGTGGTGGGCTTCTGTGCCAATAACAGTGCGGTGGCTTCCGGTCAGATCGACGTGGACGCTGCTCTGAAGATTGCCCGCTTTATCCGCTTCTGCAATATCTACAATATTCCCGTGATCTTCATGGAAGACACCACCGGCTTCCTGCCCGGCCGCGAGCAGGAATCCCGCGGTATTGTGCAGGCGGGCCGCTCCATGCTGGACTCCATCGTTGACCTGCGCACTCCGCGTATTCTGCTGATCCTGCGCAATGCCTTCGGCGGTGCCTATGCCTCCTACAACAACTATCCCACCGGTGCCGACCTGGTTCTGGCCCTGCCCACGACGCGCCTGGCGGTTATGGGCCCTGCCGGTAAGGAATTTGTCTATAAGGATGAGGTTCGCAAGCTGCGCGCTGCGGTTGCCGGCAAGATCAAGCAGGGCACCCAGGAGCGTATTGCTGCCGGAATGGACGGCGCGCTGGCCAAGCGCGATGCGGAAAAAGAGGTGAACGACTGGCTGCGGGCTGAGGAAGCTCTCCTGAACCAGCGCTATGAGAAGGAGCTCATGAATCCCAAAGAGGGCCTGGCCCTGGGATCAATCTCCTCCATTGTCATGCCTACGGATCTGCGCAAGGTGCTGGGTGAGAATCTGAACTTCTTCCTGCGCCACTACAAGCCTTCGCCCATGCAGTGTGTGCAGCGCGAATTCCACTGATGGCCTCTTCTCTTACCAAGCAACGACACTGAACAGGGAGATACAGATTCATGGCAAAAAAAGTCGACTACTATAAAAAGAATCCACTGATCCACCGGGATCGTCGCCTGAGCAAATCGTCATCCAAGTGGGTGCGCTCCTTTTCCTGTGAGGATCTGCGGCCTCTGATCGTCTGCCGCGGCCCCATCCGCAAGGAGGCCATGGATGTCTACGAGGAGATGGGCATCAACCACTACGGTATCCTGCTCTCCGAGAAGGACTCCATCGTCTATCCAAACGCGCTGGCTCCCGAGCTGCGCCAGCTGACCGACCCCAGCCGGGTGCACCGCGTTCCCGACTACACTGGCGCCAGCAAGGAAGAGCGGGTTGAGCGCATCAATCAGATCATCCAGATCGCCAAGGACAACAACTACGACTCCATCTTTGCCGGATACGGCTTCATGGCGGAAGACGAGGAGTTCGTCGCGGCCATTGAAAAGGCGGGCCTGAACTTCATCGGCCCCAACTCCATCACCCAGGCCCGCGCCGGGAAAAAGGACGAAGCCAAGCGTACGGCGCTGGAAGTGAACGTCAGCGTTACGCCTGGTATTGATGATGTCACCGTCCGCACTCTGCTCAAAAAGCACCCCACCCGCGAAAGTCTGCTGGCCCTGGTAAAGAGCGAAGGCCTCAGCTGTGACGAGAAGATTCTTGGCGACAGCAAGGTTTCGCTGGAGTCGCTGGCAAACCACATTCTCTTCGCCTCTTATGCCAAGGGCATCGACCTCTTCAGCATCGATGAGCTGTGTGCTCAGGTGCAGGTGGAAGTCACCGAGATGTTCCGCAAGTACCCCCGCAGCCGCGTGCGCCTCAAAGCCATCGGCGGTGGTGGCGGTAAGGGGCAGCGCATCCTGGGCGCCTCGCTGCTGGTGGCCAAAGAGGTAACCGAGGAGGCTATCGCCAAAGCGGCGGCAGAAGCTCCCGGTCTGGTGCGCGAAGTCCTCAACGAGGTAAAAGCCAATGGCGTGGGCGACAATAAGAACGTCCTCGTGGAGCTGAATATCGAGCAGACCCGCCACAATGAAATTCAGCTGCTGGGCAACGGCGAGTGGTGCGTCTCCCTGGGTGGTCGCGACTGCTCCGTGCAGATGCACGAGCAGAAGCTGCTGGAGGTTTCCGTTACCAAGGAGGGGCTGGAGGCCGCCATTGAAAGGGCCCGTGCCGCCGGTAACGAAAAAGAGGTCAAGTCTCTCCAGAACGACCTCACCATCCTCGGACGCATGGAAGAGGAAGGGGCGCGCTTTGGTCAGGCCGTTGGCCTCGACTCCGCCTCCACCTTTGAGTGCATTGTGGATCGCGACCGTCACTACTTCATGGAGGTCAACACCCGCATCCAGGTGGAACACCGGGTTACCGAGCTGTGCTACAGCCTGAAATTCACGAACCCTGACGACCCCAACGACTTCTTTGTCGTGGAGTCGCTGGTGGAAGCCATGGCGCTGCTGGCCAGGCATAAGAAACGTGTCCCCAAGCCCGAACGCATCAAACGTTTCGGCGCTTCCGCTGAAGCTCGCCTGAACGCGACCGATGCCTCGCTCTCACCCCACGCCGGTGGTATTATCCGCTACTGGTCGCCCCCCATTGAGGGCGAGGTGCGCGATGACCAGGGGATCTGCCTGAATAACCCCGACACCGATGTGTTCATGACCTACACCGTAGCCGGTGCCTATGACTCCAACATTGCCCTGCTGCTGACCAAGGGAGAGAATCGCCTGGAGAGCTATCAGTACCTCTCCCGCGTCCTGCGCAAGACCAAACTGCGCGGCACCAACCTGGCGACGAACCTGCAGTTCCACTATGGCCTGGTGAACTGGTTTATTGCCAATGGCGTCAACTCCAAGCCCACGACGCGCTTTGTAGTGCCCTACCTGACCCTGGTGGGAACCCTCAAGGAAGAGGCCAACAAGCTTGATCCGGTTACGGCTTTCCTGCAGATGAAGAAGCACTACGCGGCCAGGATTGGCGAGATGTTCGCCGATGAGCCGGAAGCACAGGCCGCAGAGCTGAAGAATATCTCCAATATCCTGGATCGCAAAGGCACGCTCCTGACCCGCCCCATGGAAGTTCTGCTGGATGACCCCCACCTGCTGGCGGGCTGGTTGAGCCTCAACAAAGACAACTTCCGTCTGGAAGGTGGTCGCGTGGTCTGGCTGCGAAATCCGCTGGTCATTCTGGATGAGACCTACGAGTACCTGAATATGTCCTACGACCCCAAGGCACCTGCCGCAGAAATCATCTGGGATCATGACAACAAGGTACTGCAGGATGCCCTGGCCTTTTATTCCGAGCTGCGCAAGCGTCTGAAGCTCGGTAAGGAGGACTTCTTTAAAATCAATGAGCTGCTGCAGAGTGAAAAGGCGCCCAAGGGCTTTGACGACAGCACCTGGCAGCAAGTGCGCTCGGCGCACTTCGGTTACGAAGCCGGTGTGGAGATACTGGGAACCCTCTTCCTGATTGGAGATCGCACAAAGTTTTATGACTTCTGTGTCGATGAGGACATGGATATCATTATCCCTGAGCACCTCAATGACCCTGACCTGCAGGCTCGCATGAAGAAGATTCTGGTTCCGCCTCCCGCCACCAAGGCAGACGAGATCGTCTCGCCCTGCGGCGGCATGTACTATGCCCAGGAGGCTCCCGGCATGCCCCAGTTCATCAAAGAGGGTGACCACTTTGAAAAGGGACAGCCACTGTTTATCATTGAAGTTATGAAGATGTTCAACAAGATCACCGCGCCCTTCTCGGGAACCGTTGACAAGATCCTCATTGAAGGTGGTGAAGGGGTGATCGTGACCAAAGGGCAGCCGCTCTTCAAGATCACGCCCGACGAGAAGTTTGTGGAAGTTGATCCAAAGGAGCTGGAGAAGCAGCGCCGCGAGTGCACCATTGAGTACCTGAAAGCGGTTCTCAGCTAAGGGAAGTGTTTTGCAGGCCCCGCAGCCAGAGGCTGCGGGGCCTTTTGCGTGTGCGGGCAGGTATCCGGATGTGATGCGGGGTGTGTGAAACCCGGTTGCATCCGCATGGAGACCATTGGCACCTGGATGCGCTGAATAAATATTCTGTCGTTTGGGGTGCCTCTCGTGTCATTCGCGGGAGAATAGTGCAGCTGGGGTGAATGTCTCCCGATGCCGCCGTGAAAGGGCGTTGACAGCTTTTCCCGCTTTTGGATATAAAACTATAACTGCTTTTTATTCACTAAAACGCGCCAACGCCTTTTGGTGCGGTTTTGTGTGTTCAGCCCGGCGAGATCAGCGAAATTGCGCAGAGAAAACTGGATTTTCCTGAAAGTGTTTTATTTTCAAGGGCCAGGTCTCTGTCGCTCTGGCGTGATCACGGCGGGCTGTTTGTCATCAGCCACGCGGAGCGCATTTTACGAAAAACCCAGGAGTGTATATTTATGAGCGAATTTCCCCACAAAAGTCTGCAGGACTGGGAAAGCCTGGCCAAGAAGGAGTGCAAGAAGGAGAGTCTGGATCATCTGACCTGGCGCACTCCGGAGAATATTGACATGAAACCCCTCTGGACCGCCGAGGACATGGAGGGAGTACAGCATACCAATACCCTGCCGGGATTCGCTCCCTACATTCGCGGTCCACGCGCCACCATGTATACCGGGCGTCCCTGGACCATTCGCCAGTACGCGGGTTTTTCAACGGCGGAGGAGTCCAACGCATTTTATAAGCGGAATCTGGCGGCAGGTCAGCAGGGCCTTTCCGTCGCCTTTGACCTGGCGACCCACCGGGGGTACGATTCCGATCATCCCCGCGTGGTGGGCGATGTGGGCAAAGCCGGAGTAGCCATTGATTCCGTGGAAGATATGAAGATTCTCTTCGGCGATATCCCCCTGGATCAGGTTTCCGTCTCCATGACTATGAATGGCGCGGTGCTGCCGATTCTGGCAGGCTACATCGTGGCCGCTGAAGAGCAGGGCGTCACCCAGGAGCAGCTGGCGGGAACCATTCAGAATGACATTCTCAAGGAATTCATGGTCCGCAACACCTATATTTATCCCCCTGAACCCTCCATGCGCATTATTGCCGATATTATCGAGTACACCTCCCAATACATGCCCCGCTTCAACTCTATCTCCATCTCCGGATACCATATTCAGGAGGCGGGAGCCAATGCCGTGCAGGAGCTGGCCTTCACCCTGGCCGATGGTCTGGAGTATGTGCGCTGCGCCCTTGGCAAAGGGCTGGATGTGGACGCCTTCGCGCCACGCCTCTCCTTCTTCTTCGCCATCGGCATGAATTTTTACACTGAAGTCGCCAAGCTGCGCGCTGCCCGCTTCCTGTGGGCCAAGCTCATGCAGCAGTTCAATCCAAAAAATCCCCAGTCATCGGCCCTGCGCACCCACTGCCAGACTTCGGGCTGGTCGCTGACCGAGCAGGACCCCTACAACAACGTTATCCGCACTACCATCGAGGCCATGGCGGCGGTCATGGGCGGCACCCAGTCCCTGCACACCAATGCCCTGGACGAAGCCATTGCCCTGCCCACTGACCACTCGGCCCGCATTGCCCGCAATACCCAGCTTATCATTCAGGAAGAGAGCAATGTCTGCCGCATCGTTGACCCCTGGGCCGGCTCCTATATGATGGAAAACCTGACCCAGAAGCTCATCGATGAAGCCATGGCGCTGATCAACGAAATTGAGCGCATGGGTGGCATGACCAAGGCCGTTGAATCGGGCATGCCCAAGCTGCAGATCGAAGAGACCGCTGCCCGCAAGCAGGCCCGCATCGACCGTGCTGAAGACGTCATCGTCGGTGTCAATAAATACCGCGTGGCGGAGGAAGATCCCATTGAAGTTCTGGACATCGACAACACCGCCGTGCGTCAGTCCCAGATCAAGCGCCTCGAAGCCATCCGCGCCAGCCGCGACAGCGCAGCGGTGCAAAAGGCCCTGGACGCCCTGACCCAGGCCGCCACCGACAACAGTGGCAACCTGCTGGATCTTGCCGTACAGGCTACCCGCGTGCGTGCCACGGTGGGCGAAATCTCCGACGCCCTGGAAACAGTCTACGGACGCCACAATGCCCATACCCAGATGATCTCTGGCGTCTACGGCAGCTCCTATGAGGGTGACACCATGTTTGCAGAACTGCAGAAAGCGACAGAAGAATTCGCCCGTAAGCATGGCCGCCGTCCCCGCATCCTGGTTGCCAAAATGGGTCAGGATGGACATGATCGCGGTGCCAAGGTCGTTGCCACCGGCCTGGCCGACATCGGCTTTGACGTGGACATGGGGCCGCTGTTCCAGACCCCCGAAGAGAGTGCAAAAATGGCTGTGGAAAACGACGTGCACGTGGTAGCCGTTTCCAGCCTGGCCGCCGGACACAAAACCCTGGTGCCCCAGCTGGCCGCCGAGTTGAAAAAACTGGGCGCAGACGATATCATCATCGTCGTGGGTGGCGTCATCCCCCGCAAGGACTACGATGACCTCTACGCCGCCGGAGCCAGCTGCATTTTCGGACCGGGCACCAAAATCACCGATTCGGCCAAGCGCATCCTGGAAGTCCTGGATAAGCAGTAACGCAACCGGTCTTTGCTTTCGCCCACAATGGAAATCATCAACATGCCCCGGTGAAAACCGGGGCTGTTCTATCTCGACACCGAGAAACCCCAAGGGGGTGGGTGGTAACCTCGCTTTTGAGCCTTTGCCTGGCACGAAGCGGGTGGCACCATCTTTGGCAACAGAGAATCGTGTGTAACCATTCACGGTCTCGCAGCTGTATTTCAGCAAGAGCGCCTGTGTTCCGAGAGCGAGCCTGGATGGCGAACGACGGAGATTCGAGCCACGGACGAACGCGAGTGTCTCCGGGAGGAATGCGGGCGCGAGTGCTGCTACACCGTGAAGAGTTACAATCGTGTAAAGTGACAACAGGAGAATCATGACACCCCAGCAAATCATTGAGGGCATCCACCAGGGTAAACTGCGCGCCCTGGCCAAAGCCATAACCCTCATAGAAAGCCAGCGTCCCGAAGACCAGCAGCGGGCGGCCGCCATCCTGGAGGAGCTGCTGCCGCGCACGGGACGCAGCCTGCGCATTGGCATCAGTGGCGTGCCTGGCGCCGGTAAGAGCACCTTTATCGAAGCCTTCGGCATGTACCTGCTGCAGCAGGGCAAAAAGGTGGCCGTGCTGGCCGTGGACCCCTCCTCCCAGATCAGTGGCGGCAGTATCCTGGGCGACAAGACCCGCATGGAGCTGCTGTCGCGGGAGACCAATGCCTTTATCCGCCCTTCCCCCTCCGGCGATACCCTGGGCGGCGTGGCCCGCAAAACCCGCGAATCCATGCTGCTGTGCGAAGCCTACGGCTTTGATGTGATCATTGTGGAAACCGTGGGAGTGGGCCAGTCGGAGACCGCCGTGGCTGCCATGGTGGACTTCTTTTTGCTTCTGCAGCTGCCCAATGCCGGGGATGAACTGCAGGGCATCAAAAAAGGCGTTATGGAAATAGCCGACGGCATCCTCATCAACAAAGCCGATGGCGACAACCGCCCTCGCGCTGAACTGGCAGGGCGCCAGATTGAAAATGCCCTGCACATCATGAAGCCCAAAAGCGCCAACTGGCAGGTTCCCGTCCACCTGGTCAGCGCTCTGAAGAAAGAAGGCATGGGAACCGTCTGGCAGATGCTGGAAACCTATCGTGAGGCCATGAGTGAAACGGGGGAATTCGAGGAAAAGCGCCGTCGCCAGGCCGTGGACTGGATGTGGAGCACCGTGATGGAGAGCCTGAAGTACAGCTTTCACCACCACCCCAAAGTGGCAGCCCTCCTGCCCCAGATTCAGCAAAGTGTGGCCGAAGGCGTGACGACGCCCGGAATGGCGGCCAAAAGGCTCCTGGAAACGTTCAAGCGCCACTGACGAGCTTTCCTTCAGCAAGCTGCAAAATTGACTGAGGCGGCGGGATATATCCAACGGGCTGTGTGGCTTCTTTTCTGACGAGCGAAACCGGTGCAGATATGCTACTATCGCTCAGGAATAACTCTCATTACTGGATCAGAGGTGGAAAATGAAAGCAGAAGTACTGAAAGCCATGCAGGAAATCGGCAAGCCAGCTTCCGCAGGGGAAGTCGTCAAGCACTCCGGCCTGGATCGCGCCGTGGTGGATAAGGCCTTCAAGGAGCTCAAGGCAGAAGGTGCCATTGTCTCGCCCGTTCGTTGCAAGTGGGAACCGGCCAAGAAGTGATGTTTTCAGCGGTGGCGGGGTGTGTTCATGACACCCTGCCATGCGCTCCCTTGAGTATCCAGAAAGTGGAATCCGTGGTATAGATACGGGTGTTCCGGATGCGGGAAAAAGGAGGGTGCATGGAGAAGACCAGGGGGCAGCTGGAAGCGCAGATCAGCGATGCGGTCATCCGCTTCGAAAAGGAGTATATGGGGCGTGGTCCCCTGGAGACCAAAACCTATATTCTGGACGATCTGGTGGTGGTGCGCCTCAAAGGGGTGCTGACCCGGGCCGAGTGCCAGCTTGCCGAGTCCACCGATGCTTATAATGGGCGCGATCTGATCAAGCGCATGCGTCATGCCCTGCTGGAAAAGGGACGGCCAATGCTGGATGCGATTATCCATGATATTCTCGGCACGCGGGTCAAGAGTCTGCATACGGATCTGAGCACCATAACCGGCGAGCGCATCATCATTTTTTCCCTTGAATCCCGGCCCGAGGCGTTGCCGGAGTAAACTGCGTATTTTCCTTGACAATCTGCCTGAATATCTTTATCAATTCTGTTTTGACATGAGTCGCAAATGGCCTGCGGGCAAGTTGCGATATGCCATGGGCCTTTGCCGGTGGTTCGTGTCTTCAGAGAAATAGCCTGAGTCAGATGGAACGTCACCGCATGGTGTAGGTAATCTCAAAGGGGCTGTCAGCATGTGTGCTGGCGGCCCCTTTTTCTTTTCAGGCTGCTCTATCAAAATCTTTACAGGAGTGTTCAATGGCGAAAAAGGCTGCGTCCAAGTCAAGTGATTCAAAAACCCTGGTCGGTATTCTGACCGGAAGTCCCAATGATCTGCCCAAGGTTATCAAGGTTCAGGAGACTCTGACCGAGCTGGGAATTCACAGCGAGGTGGTTATTGCTTCCGCCCACCGGACTCCGGCCAAGGTGTTCGCCTATATCGACCGCGCCCACGCCGAGGGAGTTGAAGTGCTGATCGGCTGCGCTGGTGTGGCCGCCCACCTGGCGGGTGTCATTGCTGGCCATACGCGCCTTCCCGTCATTGGCCTGCCCCTGGGCAATGGTCCTCTCAGCGGCTGGGACAGCCTGCTTTCCACCGTGCAAATGCCTCCAGGGGTTCCCGTGGCAACGGTTGCCGTGGATGGAACGCGCAACGCGGCCATTCTGGCGGCGCGCATTCTGGCCATCAAGTACCCCGCCATTGACAAGGCACTGGCCAAGCTGGCTGAGGAAGATCGCAAGCGCTACGACCAGACAGCCGAAGAAGCGCTGGCAGCTGTAAGCAAAGGGTAATATTCCGTCAGCAATACTTGCAGCAGTGCACCAGGAGGTTATTGCAAGATGAAAGATATTGAAGGATTTATCTCCGGATTCAAACGTTTCCAGAATACCTGGCTAGGTTCCGACAAAACCCTCTTCGATGAATTGCGGGAAGGACAGAGCCCGAAAGCCATGCTCATCGGCTGCAGCGATTCCCGCGTTGATCCGGCCATTCTCACCGACTGTCTGCCGGGGGAGCTGTTCATTGTACGCAACGTGGCGAACCTGGTTCCTCCCTGCCGGCCCGACGAAGGTCACCACGGGGTCAGTGCGGCGCTGGAATATGCCGTGTGCCACCTGAATGTGGAGCACATCATTGTGCTGGGCCACTCCCAGTGCGGAGGCATCAAGGGGCTGATGGATGGCATCTGCGAGTGCAGCAAGCAGAGTTTCATCGGCAGCTGGGTCGGGATTGCCCAGGCCGCCAAGGAGAAGGTGCTGAAGGAGCTGAGTCACAAACCTGTGGAGGTGCAGAACCAGGCCTGTGAAAAAGCGGCTATCCTGCTCTCCCTGGAAAACCTGCTGAGTTTTCCATGGATAAAGGAGCGGGTGGAAAACGGCTCCCTGGAACTGCACGGCTGGTATTTCGACCTGCAGGCGGGCACCCTTTCGGGCTTGTCTCAGGAGACCGGGAACTTTATCCCGCTGGCCTGAAACCTCCCCTGAAGAGTGCATCACCGGCAGATGTGATCACCTGGGCCCCGGCGTCACATCTGCCGGATGGATATATGCCTATACCTCTCCAGACAATCTTTTGTAAATCCTGCGAACCAGCAGGAACGCTACGCCAAGTGACAGCACTTCCGCCAGTGGGATTGCCAGCCAGACACCATGAATGCCGAAAAATACTGGCAGTACGGTGACTCCGATCAGCAAGAATACCAACCCGCGCAGCACCGAAATGACGAGTGAATTCTTCGCTTCACCCAATGCGGTGAAGGAGGCAATGATCAGCATATTGAGCCCGTTGGCCAGAAACACGAAAGCAAAGAGGTGCAAGCCCTCGGCGGCAATCTGAAACGCCTGGCTTTCGCTGCTGTCGAAGAACAGCAGGATTGCGTGGCCCCCAAATACCTGCAGCAGGATGAATATCACGGTGCCGATGCTCGTGTTGACCACTGCGGCAAAGCGGAAGAAGCGCTTGACACGCTCATAATTTCTGGCGCCGTAATTATAACTCAGCACCGGGATCAGGCCATCTGAAATACCCAGGAACAGCAGCACACCCATGAAGTTGATGTAGTTGATCGCCGTGAACGCGGCCACCCCATCGGCTCCCAGAAGCCGCACGACAGTGAGGTTGATGATCAGGATAGTGGCTGCCGCCGCCATTTCTGAAACGCCTTCCGATGAGCCGTTGTAGGCGGCGCGCAGCAGGAGTGGCAGGCGAAAACGACCTTTCAGCATTGAGAGCCGCTGTTTGGGGTTGAAGGTAATACTGCCGGAGATCAGCAGTCCCACGGTGAAGGCCACCCCTGTGGCCGTGCTTGCTCCAGCAGTTCCCCAGTCCAGCCCGATCACAAAGTACAGGCTGAGCAGTACATTGATCACAACGGTCAGCGACATGATGACCATGGAAAACCTGGGGTGCCCCAGCGCTTTGAGCATGGCATCGGAATAAAAACACAAACTCAGCGGCAGGATGAACGGCGTCAGCCCTGTAAGGTAGGCAAGGGAGAATGGCAGCAGTCGCTCGTCAGCGCCCATCAGCCTGATCAGAGGTTCTGCGAACAGCAGCAGCAACACCGTGGCCATTGCGCTGATGCCCACCATGGCCTTGAAGCCAGTGGACATAGCGTCCTGCGCCTTTTCGGGATTCCTGCGCCCCAGCTCCATACTGACCAGGGTCTGGCTCCCGATACCGACGATCAGCGCCAGCACCATGATGATGCTGAAGAGTGGCAGGATGATGTTTATTCCGCCCAGGGCGTCCGGACCCAGATGATTGCCCACCACAATACCATCCACCAGGCTCTGCAAGCCAAAAAACACCATCGTGACGATACTTGGCAGCGCGTATTTCAGGAAGACCCGGCTGACCGGGGCTTGCTCTAGAAAGTGCTTGTTATCTGAAGTGATTTTCATGGAGTGAAATCCCTTTCTGCCAGGCTCGCAGGCAGCAATGGATGAAACGAATTGTCTCTGTGAGGAGTGACCTTGCAGGGGAGCGTGACTCTCTGCAGCGCCGAAAAAAGCCTCTGGCGACAAAGTGGGTAGATCTTGACAGCCTGGGAATGTAGTTTGCGTAGACACTTTTGTCAATATGAATAGTCGTGTGGCTTGTGGCTCAAGGAGTTATTCTGACGCTTCAGTTGAAAAAAAGCAAACGCGGCAACGGGCAGGCAGTTTCGGGTCGCCGGTATTCGCCTGGAGGGGAACAGGTGCAGGCGCTTGGGTCAGCCGGTATCGCACTTTTTCGTGTTGGCACTGCTGGCGCGACGCTTTCGCTCCTGCTCAGCCATTTGATTCTGGCGTTCCTCAAGGGAGTTCAGCCCGAGGCGCGCACGGCGTTCATCAACCGCAGCAGCATCCTCAATGGGCAATGGTATCGGCCAGCCGTTTTCGTCAACATCAAACTGCGTTCCGTAGTACTGTGGCCGACCAGATAACGTCCGCACCCGATCGTGAAGGAATGCCAGCTGCCAGCCAGGCGCATCTGCTCTTGCAACGGCATCTTCCAGAAGGACGGCACACTCCGCCATGAATTGCGGATCTGAAACGGAATGCTGGACGATGAGCCATGCCGCCTTGGCGGCTTCTTCCCCGACCAGTGAAATGCCGGGCCAGCCGTGGCAGTCAATAATCTCTTTCAGGCGGGAAGTATTCCGCTCATGCAGGGCTCTCATTCGGGGGTGATACGACTCAGAAGGGAGCTCGCCGGAGTCGAAAAGCCGCTGCAGTACGTGCTGATCCTCCTTCATCATGGCGATCAGTTCATCGGCAGGATGGTGATACATGGGTTCCTTCCACTGTGCCGTTCGGGACTCTTTCGTTGAGAAGAAGCTCCCCTTTCTGCACATTCAGTTCACTTGCGGTCAGGGGAGCGCTTTGTTCAAGGTTACGGGTTCGGGAAACTCGCTTGTGTAATCCGGGATGCCAAGGTGCTGATGGGTTTATTGCGGACTACTCACTCGGTATCCTGTCCACAACCCATTGCACGAGTTCTTCAGGGGTGTTATCCAGACTTATGCTTGCCAGAACTTCCGTCGGCTTCGTGCTGCACTTCGGAAAGCAGTCCTGATATTCAAAGTTCGTTGAAGAGCTTGGTTTGACTATCAGTAAATAACGACTCTGGTAGCCTGGAAACTCCTGCATGTGTTTAATCGTTCCATGGAGAAGGGTGTCCCAGTTTTCCGGAATTGATGGTGGAAATGGAATGCTCGCCGTTACACCGCAGTCCATTGCATACGAAGCTGCGCTGCCAATATCATCGGGAGTTGCGCCACTTCTCAATCCAAGCATGTTCAACAGAATGTTTCCCCATTGTCTCTTTGTAATAGCCATACATTTCTCCTGTTTTCGGTTATGGAAGGTCTGGAAGCAGTTCTTTCAGTTCAGCTGTTCTGAAGTGGTAACATTCTGTTGGAAGAAATGGGACTATACCGTCTTGGAATGTGGTGGTGCTGACAAGTGAAAATGTACCGATCAGTCCTGGTTGTGTCAATTGTTATATTCCTGGAATTCATGCATTGCATGATTCTTGTTCAAGGACAAGGGGCATAAATGCAACGGAAGAGACGGTTCCTGCTCCGTTCCTTTCATCTGGGCCACCAGCGCTTCGCTGAGAGGCACTGAACGAGGTCGTCAACTATCTCATAGAGCACCGGGATCACCAGCAGGCTCAGGAAGGTGGAGGTGATGAGGCCGCCGATCACGACAATGGCCATCGGCGCGCGGAAGCTTGGGTCGGCGCCGAAGCCCAGGGCAATGGGCAGCATTCCGGCGCCCATGGCCAGCGAGGTCATCACGATGGGACGTGCGCGTTTGCGGCAGGCGTCCAGCAGTGCGTCAAGCCGGGCCAGGCCATGATCACGCTGTGCCATGATGGCGTATTCGACCAGCAGGATGGAGTTTTTGGTGGCGATACCCATCAGCATGACCATTCCGATCATGGCGGGCATGCTGAGGTGGGTGCCGGTCAGGAACAGCGCCAGGATCGTCCCCGGAATGGACAGCAGCAGTGCCCCGAGGATGGTCACTGGTTGCGCCCAGGCATGGAACAGCAGTACCAGTACGATGTAGATGCAGGCCACGCCTGTGCCCATTGCCAGCAGGAAGCTCCGGCCCAGTTCGTTGGATGTTTCCGCCTGACCGATGTCGTGCCTTGTCAGGCCCGGTGGCAGGTGCGACAGGCTGGGCAGCGCGCTGGCGCGCTGCTGTACATCGCCCAGGGCCTGGCCGTCCAGCTCGATTTCGAAGTTCACGTTGCGCAAGCGGTCGAGGCGGTTGATCTGCGCCGGACCGCTGGTGATTTCGATGTCCGCCACGTCACGCAGTGGTACCGGGCCCCACGCGCCCGGTACCGTGAGTTGGCGCAGCAGTTGGAGATCCCGCGTGGCTTCGTCGGGCAGCCGCACGATGATGGGTATCTGGCGCTGATCGAGGTTTAATTTGGGCAGGAACTGATCGTAGTCGCCTTGCGTTGCCACGCGCAGGGTTTCCGCGATGGCATCGGTGTTTACCCCCAGGTCTGCCGCTCGCGCGGTGTCCGGGCGCACAATCAGCTCGGGACGCTGCAGGCCTGCGCTGCTGGTTACCTGGCCGATTCCGGCCAGTCCGCGCAGTTCCTGCTCCACGGTGGCCGCGTGCTGCGCCAGCAGCTCGCTGTCCTCGCCTGAGATCGCCAGGGTATAGCTTTCGCCCGCGGCCATCTTGATACGCGCACCGGCAACCGCGTGCAGGCGCGTGCGCAGTTCGCGCTCTATGTCCTGCTGGCTTACGCCCGGGCGTTCCTTGCGTGGTGTCAGGTTCAGTGTCAGCTGGGCTGTGCGGGACTCGGCGGCACCGCTCATGGGGTTGTCTCCCGCACTGCCGCCGCCGATGGCGGTGTAAACCTGCTCTACATGCGGGTGTGTTGCCACGATGGCGCGCGCCTCATCGGCGATCGCTCGCGTCTGCGCGTAGGTGCTGCCCGGCGGCAGCTCGACGCTGATCATGGTCTGGCTCAGGTCGCTCGGCGGCATGAAGTCACCTTTGATGGCGCCCGTGAGCAATGGCACGCTGCAGACGAGGATGAAGGCCGCTGTGATTGCCAGCGTGGCGCTCTTGTGGGTGAACGCCCAGCGCGCGACCCGCAAGTACGTTGGTATCCAGAAAGGCTCGACATGGGGACGGGTGGGTTTCTTCAGCAGGTAGGCCGCCATCATCGGCGTGAGTAGCCGTGCCACGGCCAGCGAGATGAGCACGGCGATGGAGGCCGTCCAGCCGAACTGTACGAAAAACTTGCCGGCCAGGCCCTGCATGAAGGCGGTGGGCAGAAAAACGGCGATCAGGGTGAAGGTGGTGGCGACGACCGCCAGCCCGATTTCGTCGGCGGCCTCGCGCGCCGCCACGAGGGGCTCCTTGCCCCGCCCCATATGACGCATGATGTTTTCGACCTCGACGATGGCGTCATCCACCAGAAGGCCGATCACCAGTGACAGGGCCAGCAGCGTGATGATGTTCAGCGTGAACCCCATCCACTGCATGAACAGGAAGGTGGGAATGATGGACAGGGGCAAGGCTACCGCGCAGATGAGGGTGGCGCGCAGGTTGCGCAGAAAGAGACCCACCACCAGCACCGCGAGCAGGGCGCCTTCGATGAGCAGCGACAGGCTGCCCCGGAAATTCTCCAGAACCTGGTCAGTGGCGTTGACGGCCTCGGTGAGTTCGAGGTCGGGGCGTTCCTCGCGCAGCTCGGCAAGTGCCTGGCGCACGCCATGGGCTACGTCCAGGTCGCTGGCGCCGGTGGCGCGAAAGATCTCGAAGCCGACCACTGGCCTGCCGTCGAGGAAGGCGCCACTACGGCGCTCGGCCAGCGTGTCGGTTACGGTGGCGACCTGATCCAGGCGTACGACCTGGCCATCGGGCAGGGGGATCTCCATCGCTGCCAGTGCTTCGGCGGAGGACACCGTGGCGACAGTGCGCACCGTTTGTTCACCGCTACCCAGCCGGGCACGGCCGCCCGGGGCTTCGCGCTGCACCTGGGCGAGCTGCCGCGAAATATCGGCGGCGTTCAGGCGCCATGCCAGCAGTCGATCCGGGTCCAGTTCCACCCGCACTTCACGGCTCGCGCCGCCCACACGGATAATTGCGCCGACACCGGGCACAGCGAGCAGACGCCGGGTAATCTGATCTTCCACGAACCACGACAGGGCTTCCTCGTCCATACGCGAAGACGCCACCGTGTAGGTCAGGATCGCCTCGTTCTTGAACTCGATGCGGCTGATGACGGGATCGCGCAAGGCGGCAGGCAGATCGCCCCGCACCCGGGCCACGGCGGCACGGGTGTCGTCCAGAGCCTCCTGGGGCGGCTTCTCCAGGCGGAACTCTGCCGACACCGTGGCTACGCCATCCTGCACCACCGTATGCAGGTGTCGCAGCCCTTTCATGGTGGCCATGGCGTTTTCCAGTTTGCGTGCCACTTCGGTTTCCATCTGCGCCGGGGCTGTGCCGGGCAGGCTGGCCACCACAGTCACCATGGGCAGATCCACGTCCGGGAAGTGCTGAATTCTGGCACCATGGAACGCGAAGAGGCCCGCCACCGTGAGCATGGCGAACAGCAGGATGGCCGGGATCGGGTGGTGGATCGACCAGGCGGAGACGTTCATGCTCACTCCTTCAGCGCGGGATATGTATTTGGGCCTGCGGTCACGAGGCGTACCGTCACGCCATCGGACAGGAAGCCCACACCGGACTCGACGACCGGCGTGTCAGCGTCGATTCCCTCGCGGATTTCCACCCGGTCACCACGCCGGGCGCCCAGGGTGACCTTCTGCTGCCGCACCTGGCTGCCTTCGATGCGAAAGACATAGCTGAAGCCGTCGCGCAGCAGGACAGCGGTTTCCGGCAGCGTCAGCACCCGGTGCTGCGCCAGCAGAAATTCGCCGCGTGCGAACAGCCCGGCGCGCACCAGCGCTGAAGGATCAATATCCACGTACACAATGCCGGTGCGCGTGTGCGGATCAACCTGCGGCGAAACCCTGCGCACGCGCCCTTCAACAAACTGTGGAGCACCGAATGTGATGCGAACAGCCTGACCAGGTGCAATCTGCGTAAGCTCCGGGCCAGGCAGCTCGGCACGCCACTCCAGCCGGCCCTGGCGCTGCAGGCGCATGAGTTCCGCTCCGGCCTGCACAAGCGCGCCTTCGACGGCGGGTCGGGCGCTGATTACCCCCTCGTCCGGGGCGCGCACCTCGGTATACGCCAGACGCAGCGAATCCGCCTGCACCCGCGCGCGGGCGGCAGCCAGGCGCGCCTGTGCCGTCTCGGCAGTGGACAGGGCCTGGTCGAGGGCCTGGTCAGATAAGACATTGGTGCGCTGCAACGCCCGGGCACGATCGGCGGCACGCTGCGCCTGGGCCGCATCGACCTCGGCCTCTTGAAGTGCCGCGCGACTGGCGTTCAAGTCCGCTTCAAGCGTGCCGGGGTTAAGCTGCGCCAGAAGCTGTCCCTTTTCCACATGATCGCCGACATCGACCAGCAGGCGTGACAGCCGCTGTCCGCCAATTTCCGCGCCGATGATGACCTCCTGCCAGGCGGCGATGCTGCCGACGGCGTGCAGGGTTTGTGGCCACTGCTGTGCCGTGGCAAAGGTACGCTTGACCGTCAGCGCCGGTGCCGCAGAGGTGGGTGGGATGGAAGGAGCAGCACTGCGCATGCCCAGAAGCAGTGCGACACAGGCGGCGAAAACGCCAGCGACGACGAAGATGGTGACGAGGTGACGCTTCATGGCCGGAATATCCACTGATCAGTGGGAGTCGAAGTGGCGAGGACGCACTCGCACCGCTTGGATGTGGCTTTCATGGGGTTCTCCTTCGGCGAAAACGCGAGTCAATAATTCGTATTGCGAACCTATTATTGACTCGCATTGCGAACTATGTCAAGTTGAATTGCGATACGAAAGGAGACCTCAATGGAACAAGCCCCTCCATCCAACGAGGAACTGGCCGACGCACTTGTAGTAAGTTCCTTTGTCACGATGGCTGTCATCAATAAGATCGGTGCTGAAAACGACCTGTCCCTCTCGATGATTCGCGTCCTGGGAATACTGTGGGATCGGCGCCCGCGCATGGCAGAACTCGCCAAATACCTTGGTCTGGAGAAACAGACGATGTCGGGACTGATCGCCCGAGCAGAAAAACGGGGGCTGGTGGCGCGAGCGCCAAATAAGGAGGATGGGAGAGCGACGGATGTGTTCCTGACGAGTGACGGAGTCGAGCTTGTAAAGCGGGTACGTGCCCAGGCTCAGCAGGCACTGGCACCGATTATCGAAGGGCTCAGCGCACCGGATCAGCAGCTTCTCCAGGAACTGCTTCTGCGCATGCTCGAAAGCCGGAAGGGCTGACAGCCTGCTGAAACACCTGAAATCAAGCAGGCGATGGGAAGCTCAGGCAATGGAGTTCTTCCGAAATTATATAGGTGCCCTGTTCGTGATTATCATGAAACACAGAAAAGAAGAGGGGGTTGGTGTGTTTCACGCCCGTTTGCTACGCTCATTCAAGACACGGAGTCACCATGGAGATACGTTTATGAATCGGCAGATCCGCTCCCTTGCTTCCATGTTCGTCTTTGTGGCCACTGGGCTGCTGGGAATGGCAATGGGGTGTTCCGCGCAAACGGATATTGCTGTACCCACAACTCACCTTTCGGCTTTTCAGGCTTATACCGAAACGACACGGCAGTTGCTTGGAGCACAGCGCAGTTTTCAGACGGAAAATCCGCTCCATGAAATCGAGTGGAATGCTCCCTTTGAGCTCCACCCGCCCACGCCAACCACCAAAGCCATCCTGCTGGTGCATGGCCTGGGCGATTCACCCTGGTCTTTCACCGATGTGGCGCACCGTCTTGCTGAACAAGGCTATGTGGTACGCACACTGCTGCTGCCTGGACACGGCACCCAGCCCGCCGACCTGATCGGCATTCGGCTGGAAGACTGGCAACAACTGGTGCGTGAACAGATCAGCTTGCTGCAACGGGATTTTCCGGACGTCTGGCTGGGCGGCTTTTCAACCGGTGCCAACCTGGTGCTCGAATACGCCCTGGACGACCCTCAGATCCAGGGCCTGGTGCTGTTCTCCCCCGCGCTGCGTTCGAACGAGCTGTTTGACTGGGCCACGCCCTGGCTCGTACATATTAAGCCCTGGCTGCTTTCCCCTGAGAGGCACCCGCTGCAATCACCGCTTCGCTACCACATCGTACCCACCAACGGCCTGGCACAGTTCTACCGCAGCAGCGTGGCGGTGCGCAAAAGCCTGAAGGGTCGAACCTTCGACCGCCCAACGGTCATTGTGCTGGCCCAGCATGATTCGGTCGTCGATGTGCGTTATGTACGAAACATCTTTGAGCGCCATTTCACCCATGCTTCCAGCCGCTTGATCTGGTATGGGAGCCCCCCGCCCAGATCAACCTCCTCGGCACGCGTGCTGGTGCGCACCGATGTGTTGCCCCAGGAGCGCATCAGCCAGTTTTCGCACATGGGCATCCTGTTCTCACCTCAGAATCCGCTGTATGGGCGGGATGGCAGTGAACGCATCTGCTTCAATGGACAGACAGACGAGGACACCGCCCGCTGCCAGGCTGGTGATCCGGTCTGGTATTCCGACTGGGACTACCGTGAGCCGGGCAAGATTCATGCGCGCCTCACCTTCAATCCCTATTTTGATTGGCAGTCGCAGATTATTCAGGAGGTGCTGGCAGTGGCCAGTGATTGAGGCAACAGCTGGCGGTGCCGATAAAATGCAGCTCCTGGATGCGATATGGCATTTTTATGAAACCATCTCGCCGCAGAACAATCGCCTGGCCGTACCACTGCCTCGCACATAGTGCAACCCCCGCTCTCTGGCCGCATCGCGCAGACAGTGGTAGGCTCCTATAAAGGTTGGGAAGCTGCCACCTTCACCCCGCATCTGCCTGGTAAAGCGCTCACTGTCTATGCCCATGCGCACCAGAATCGGCGGCGCGTCCTCATCCATGGCGCTGGCCTTGTCGGCCCGCACATTGCGCGCCGTCCAGTCCACCAGTTCCATATAATCCAGGGTGGTAAAGGGCAGCAGAGCGTCATCAGTGCCACTGTCGTTAAAACCCAGTAAAGGCGGACACTGAGCCGCCGCCTCTTTCCCCAAAGCCTTTCCCCAGGCTCCTATGCGCGCCTGAATGGAAGAAAAGTCAGAATGCTCCGGTGAATCGGCAATCCCCGCCCGTATGGCATTCAGATCCACATAGGCCATGCACGTCAGCAGACCGTATTCATCCAGCAGCGCCTGGGTGCGAAATCGCCCCTCCCAGAAACGCCCCTTGCAGCCATCTTCCTTGTTGGCCTGCCGGGCAATCCACTCATTGAGACTGCGCATAAACCAGGAAATATCATACAGGCGGGGTCGAATATCCCGAATCAAAGCCGCCAGCATCTGCTCCTGCACCGTGCTGAGCTTCTGCCCCGCCAGGAACATCCTGATCAGCGGATTACCGGAAAAGAGCACATTCCAGCGTCCGAGTACCTCATGGTCAGACATCGCCTCCACCCGCTCCCGGTCAACCCGCAGCACCAGATGGTAGTGGTTGCTCATCAGAGCGTAGGCGCAGATATCGATGGCAAAGACCTCAGTCAGCATCCCCAGCCGATCCAGAATCCACTGCTTGCGATGATCAAAACTCTGCCCCGTTACGCTGTCGATGCCACACAGAAAGGCCCGCCGCACACAACGACTGACGCAGTGATAGTAGGGCGTGGAATCCAGGGCAATAATCTGACTTCTGGAAATGGTCATGGGGCACCTCCTGCTGGGAATTTGGTGGTTGAGTGTAGCGGATATATGGTGAGGCTATCACGGACAAAGTGGGTGTCCTTTAGCGCTCTGGCAGCTTCACGAAGATCCGGTTCCTTTTGGTCAGCGCGCCATTGAGCTGTCCAATAGACATGCGCGGTTATCGGCTGTGCATCCAATTTACACAGAGGCTCTTTCAGTGAAAGGCCTGTCACATCAATCTTTGTGCTCGCGCACCCACTTAGAAGAAAAATGATCAAAGATAAAACGATAAGTGAAACGCGCATAGTTTTCTGCTCTATACGGCTAATGTAGAGCTAACCGGCGCTGCGCAGCTCTATGACAAAGTGGGTGTCCTGTAGTGTGGCCGGTGTCCTTTAGTGTGGCCATAGTCATAAGCTCCCCTGATTTGTTATGTGTTTTATGTTCGTTCAATTGCCGTACCATTTGGAGTAAATGTTAATTTAATTGGAGAAATACACCAAAATAAATCAATATACTTAATTCCTAAACTATCAGGTGGATTGACTACACCTGTTGTTTGGAACCCCATTTTTAAATAAAAATCTTTTAATTCATCAAATTTATTCTCATTGACTGCACTTTGCAATATAATGTTTTGTTGTGCCAAAAATTTTATTTGATCTAATAGCGTTTTTGCAAATCCATTATTTCTAAATTTTGGGAAAACATATAAGGCACTAATTGACACTATGTCATTTGTTTGAGCTGTACTATCGTCAAAAGCCAAAAAATATTTTGGTACTATTTTAAAGTCATTATTTAATATATGATTATTCATAAAATACCTTGTTTCAAGTAACATGTCATTGATAGATGGCATACATTCTCTGTATCCTTCTAATAATGTTTTAAAAATTTCTGGTTCTTCATCTTTCCATTCTTGGTTTTCATGTTTTTTGACCATCATAAGTGGTTGCATTTCAAAATTCCTTTATACACATAACGCCGCCAACACGCGCAGCTTTGTAGTGGAGGCGAAGCCGTAACGAAAAAGCTGTCGCCGTGCTTGGCCTGGTTAAGTGTTCTCATATTCGCCATACCGCAAGAAAAGTAGATTATCACCAGTTCCAATCCTCCAATAGGACAAAGTGGGTGTCCTATTGTTTTGTGATGACGGCATCAAAGATCCTTTTGGTTTACTACTTGTGGATAACTCGGCTTTCTAACGCCCCCGTCAGGTGCAGCTGGCGCGCGTAGCGGGCCGGACATCACCTACAACGCGATGTTATGGGTTAAGTAAACTTTATCCTGAAAGCCTTCATTGACGGACAGAACAAGATCTGTTGCTAAATCTTGAACGAGCAAGGTGAAATCATCGACATCACTCTGTTTGACGGGAATACCCTCATCACCATGAGCGATAGAGTTTCTAAATTTCAATAGCTTATTAAGTGGAGTTTCATATTCAGAGCTAAGACATTTCAAACACAGTTTTTTTAATATAGTGTTTGTCACCTTCAAATTGGCATTTGACTCTGTATTGACAGCGGTACTGAAAACCACATGCCCCCGATACATATCGAACAAATTTCTAGATAACTTAGTTATCGTTCCAAAGTCCGTCTTTGGTGACTTGAATTTGGCGACATTGTCAGTTTGGTAGGATATGTAATGATCATGCAAATTTGAGAATGGAACGCGCTCTTTGTTTATTTCCTGTAAATAAAGAGCGACAGACTTCTTCAAAAAACCTTCCCATTCCGCATATATTCCTAAAATTGACTGACGAAGCAGGAAGTGCCGGTGCTCTGGGAGCATTGAGTAACGAAGGTGTACCGTTTTACACTTATACATCTTGCTCTGCAAAGCATCTAGCTCGCAACAGAGAAGCGATTGCAAATTACTCATTCGGTGCGAAGACCTCTATGGCTCTTTCAATTCTCTTTTTAACCCTTTCCTTGTAGTTAGATGCCACACCAGAAACCTTCTTGAACTCCTCATCCTCTTTGAGGGCTTCAATTTTTTCTCGGAGTTTGGCTTCACCCGCTTTCTCATAAAAATCAATGTTTCCAGCTACTCCATTAAAAACCCCGTCATAAAGACTGGTGGACAGCTGTCCATTTTTACCGCTTAGGGCGCTTCGACCAATCGGTCCTACAATTTCAACAACGCGATTAAATGCCTCCATCTTTCCCTCATAATCAACTTCTTTCCTTGTCGCCATTTTCATATACTCAGTCATATGATCTGAGAGGTTTTTATTAACTTTTTCATGATTCTGAAAGAGAGAAAAAAACCGAAGAACCAGCTCATCTAGGTACAGTTCATCTTTCTGTTTTTGCGTTGGCTGAATAAGCTCAGCAAAGTCATTTTTTGATGAAAGCTGTTTAATTAAGTTGGTAAACTCAACTGAAATACCACGAAATATGCAATTTCGTATTTCTTGATCAGTCAAGGGAGAGCCACCTGTATTCAATCTGTTAAAAAGCTCGTAACGCATATCATAATTACTATCCCATTTAACAACTTCAATTCGACATACTGAGCGCTTTATATTCAGCTGATATTTAACTGGGAGGTCTGCAACTTGAAGCCCTTCGAGCGACTCAACCACATCTCCGGCAACAAGAGCCCACCCATTCTTTTCAGGAGTGTGCTTAAGCATTCCGAAGTAAGAAAGTATTGTGGATAGCCTTTGAAGGCCATCTACAATCTCCCACCTGCCATCTGTGTCTTCGGCAACAAAAATTGACGGTATCGGAATGCCTAGAAGTATTGATTCGATGAACCTAGACCTTTGCTCTAAATCCCACCGGAACAATCTTTGGAATTCAGGATCAATAACTAGCTCATCGTTCGAATACATGTTCATTAGCTCGCCAAATGACATGTCGAGCCGATCAGCTGACAAACTGTTTCGACCGCTTAGAGCTTGTCCATAAATAATCATTGACCATCATGATAGTTTGCTATAGAATGATTCAGTGAGAGATCATTCATGGCGGTGATTTATGTCTAAAGTGCAATCATGGGAAGTCTCAGATGCTTTCTGGCAAAGAGTTGAGCCTTTGCTGCCAATCCAGCAAAGAGATCTTGACAAGGTCTACAAGCGCAAGCCTGGTGGTGGGCGCAAGCGACTTAACCCCAGGAAGGCGTTTTCCGGCATTGTCTATGTTCTGCGCACCGGTTGTCAGTGGAAAGCGATACCCAAGGAGCAGTTTGGTTGCGCCAGTGCCGTGCACAAGTACTTCATTGAGTGGAGTAAGGCCGGTGTATTCGAAGCTATTTGGCGTCAAGGGCTGGCTGAGTACGACGAGATGGAGGGAATTGCCTGGGAGTGGCAAAGCATAGATGGCGGAATGTACAAAGCACCAATGGCTCTTGAAACCGTAGGGAAGAACCCGACGGATCGGGGAAAAAAACGGGAGCAAGCGTCATGTCCTGGTGGACGGTCGTGGCGTCCCGTTGTCCATCGTCGTAACCGGAGCGAACCGGCATGATGTGAGCCAGCTTGAAGCTGTTCTTGATGGCGTAGTCTTCGAGAAGCCTGCAGAGCAGGAGCAGCATCTTTGCGCAGATTGTGGCTACAAGGGAAAGCAGGCGCTCAGCAGCATTCTTCAGCGCGGATACATACCCCATGTAAAGCAGCGAAAAGAAGAGATCGAGGACAAGAAGCGTGACCCATCAAAGAAGGCGAGGCGCTGGATAGTGGAAGCATCTATTTCCTGGTTCAACCGTTTCAGGAAGATTCATGTGCGCTTTGAGAAGCTTGAGGTCACTCACTACGGGTTGACGTGTCTTGCGGCAGCCATAATCACATACAGGAAAATCGGCGTAATTTATGGATAAGTTCTTAATCTTTGGTATGAAAACCTATCAGTACAAGATGGCGAGATAGTTCAAAAGCTAAACTTGAGAGAGACAGCAAAAAACGCTGCTAGTTCGCCCCAGTCTCGGCGAGCAACGAAAATGGATTTTTCTCTACAAAAGGCAGCTCGTCTTAATTGGCCTGTAAGAGTAATAATTTGTGACGGTGGAAGAAGAGATTCAAGTGCTACTAAGTCAAGTGCTGATAGACGACTTCTTGATATCGAGCAATGGTATGTAAAGAGCTATAGCTCAGATTCCGGTGATTGTGTTCTCGTTCGTGGTGTGCCAATTGATTTATTCATTGATCAATTCAATATCGAAGGATTGCCTGCAGGCGAAGCAAAGAAAAAAACGGGCGCGTTTTTGAGTCCTTTTTGCGCGGTCAAAAAGGGCAATATCCACAAACGAAAACAGGAGTGCCAGATGAGTCAAACATGCAAAATCAATACTGTCTTGGCGTGATAAGTGTCAGTATAATGATGCCTTAACCCGGGATGGTGCAATGCGAAACTTCAGCTCATAACAACACCACCTGAAGCCGAGGTGGCAGGGTGCGGAACTTCCGTTATTTCACTTCCAGCACAAAATCGAGCCCCTTGACCCGGTTGCGGATGTGGGTCAGCTGGTCCTTGTGGTTGACTTCAATGGTGAATTCCAGCAAGACTTCAGCGCGGTTGATGTCCTGCTTGACCATGCGGATATTGGTGATATTGGCCTTGTTGTCGCCCAGCACACTGCTGACTCCGGCCAGGACTCCAGGCTGATCCTTGCACAGAACAGTGAAATTCACGGCATAGATATTTTTTGTGGCGGCTTCACTCCAGCTGGCTTCGATCAGGCGCTCGCTGAAGGCGTCTCGCATCTGGGGGCAGTCCTGTTTGTGGATGCTGATGCCACGGCCATGGGTGACATAGCCGATGATGGGGTCCCCGGGCAGGGGGGAACAGCAGTTGGCCACGCGGATGAGAACATCAGAGATGCCCTTGATTTCAATGGTCGAGCCGCGTACCGATTCCTGATGGCGCTCTTTGGCCCCTTCGAAAACTGCTTCATCCTTATGCTTGCCGTGCTCATCCTGCTGTTGGCGTTTGGCGATATCGTCCTCAAAAAGCCGCTCCAGCAGGGTCTTGCAGTTGATCTTATACAGGCCCACGTTGCGGTAGAGTTCATCAAGGCTGGGCATGTGGGAGAGTTCCAGCAGCTTGCTACGGTTCTTGGGGCCGATGCTGTCCAGGGATTTGCGGTAGCTGCGCAGTCCCTTTTCCAGAATATCTTTGCCGCTTTCAATGGCCTTCTGGCGTTCCACTTTGTTCAGATATGAGGTGATGCGGATTCTGGCGCGGTTGGTGCGCACAAACTTGAGCCAGTCCTTGCGGGGGTGCTGCTTGTCGCTGGTGATGATTTCCACGGTATCGCCGTTTTGCAGTCGATGGCGAATGCCCACCATCTTGCCGTTCACATAGCCGCCGGTGCAGTGGTAACCCACTTCCGAGTGGATGGTGAAGGCGAAATCCAGGATGGTGGACTCATCGGGAAGCTCGATGGTGTCTCCCTTGGGGGTAAAGACGTAGACTTCCTTGACGTAGAGCTCCTGGCGCAGGGCCTTGAGGAACTCGCTGGAGTCCTCAAACTCAGCTCCCCCCTCCAGGATGCTCTTGAGCCAGGCAAAGCGCTGCGTCTCGTCATTTTCGGGGTGGACACCTTCCTTATAGGCCCAGTGGGCGGCAATCCCTTCCTCGGCGATCTTGTGCATTTCCGCCGTACGGATCTGGAATTCCACCTTGAGGCCTTCCGGGCCGATAACCGTGGTGTGCAGGGACTGGTACAGGTTCGACTTCGGGTTGGTGATATAGTCCTTGAGGCGATTGGGAACGGCGCGCCACAGCCGGTGAATCTCCCCCAGAACCAGGTAGCAGTCAGAGACTTTCTCGGTGACGACCCGCAGGGCCAGCAGGTCGAAGAGCTCTTTTGGAGAGACATTCTGTCGCTTGATTTTCTTGTAGATGCTGAAATAGTGTTTCGGCCTGCCGTGCACCTCGCAGGTGATACCCAGACTGGCCAGGTGCTCGCTGATCCTGGCGATGAGCTCATCCACATAGCTCTTGCGGTCACCTTCCCGCGGCTCCACTTCATTGCGGATCATGGCAAAGGTTTCTGGATCAAAGTGTTCCAGGGAGCGATCTTCCAGTTCGGTTTTCATCCAGTTGATCCCCAGGCGATGGGCCAGAGGAGCATAGATATCCAGGGTTTCCTGGGCGATGGCCTTGCGCTTTTCCTCGGGCATGTACTCCAGTGTGCGGATATTATGCAGCCGGTCGGCCAGTTTAATGAGCAGGACACGGATGTCCTTGGCCATGGCGATGAGCATCTTGCGCAGGGTTTCGGCCTTGACGTCGGAGGACTTGTTGCTCTTTCCCACCATGGTCTCAATTTTGGTAACACCGTCCACCAGGAAGGCCACATCGTGGCCGAATTGCTGCTGGAGCTCTTCAAATGTGGCCGTGGTGTCTTCTATGGTGTCGTGGAGCAGTCCGGCGGTGATGGTGTAAGGATCGAGATTCATGGTGGCGAGCAGATACGCGACTGCCAGGGGATGGCTGATGTAGGGCTCTCCCGATTTGCGCATCAGGCCCCGATGGGCCTGGGCAGCGTAGATATAGGCTTTATTGATAGGAGTGACGTCAACATCTTTGTGGCGCTGGCGTACTTCCGTGATTATATCGTTGATGCGGATCATCTGAGCCATGGAGTACCTCGTAAATCAGGAACACTTGTATCTTTTTTGCCATGTTTTCGCAAGTGATGGCTTCGGGTTGTCCTGATATGTCGCTCCGGGAATTCATGCTGCTGAAAAATGCAACGGACCCTCTTTCATGGGAAAGAGGGTCCGGGGGGGATATGGAAGAAAATACCGGATTCAGCGATGTGCCCGCTGAATAAATTCCTGTACTTTACGGTCGAAGGCACTGGCTTCCATAAACCCGATGTGCCGGTCGATCTCCCTTCCGCTGGGGTCAATGAAGACATAGGTGGGAATAGCGCGAACGCGATATTCCGCCGAGAGCTGGCGATCCACATTGGTGTCTACCATCACGACGCGCAGCGTGTCCTGGTAGTCGGTGATCGTGCGATAGACGGTGGGCTTCATCTGTACACAGGTTGGGCAGCCATCGCCGCCAAAATCAAGCAGAACGGGCATGCCGGAAGCCAGGGCTGCCTCCACTTCGTGGGCCATGCTGATGCCGGGTTCCGAGCGATCAGCACCACAGCCGCTTATGAGCAGGAGAACTGCAAGCAGACTCAGTATTGCGAGTACGTTTTTCACGGAGAACCTCCCGCAAGATCAATTGTTATGATAGACCACGGACAGAATTGCCCGTGCGCCACTGTTGAGCATCTGATTGGCCAGGGTGACCCCCAGCTCTTCAGGGTTATTCCCCTCCAGCTGCCCCTTGACCACTTCTTTGCCATCTACGCTGGCAACCAGGGCGTTCAGGAAAACGCTGCCATTCTCCTTTGGAACAGCATATGCCCCGATGGGCACCTGGCAGCCTCCCTCCATGGTACGCAGCAATGCCCGCTCGGCCAGAACGCACTGGGTGGTGACCGGGTGTCTGAGGAACTCCAGTCGCTCCTTCAGGGCGGTGTCGGCGCTTCGCACCTCCAGGCCGAGGGCGCCCTGGCCAATGGCGGGAATCATGACTTCCGGAGCGATGTACTCTTTGACCAGGTGCTCCAGCTCGAGGCGTTTCATACCGGCGGCGGCCAGGATTATTCCGTCCATCTGGCGCTCTTCCATGCGCTTGAGGCGGGTCTGCACATTGCCCCGGATGGAGACGATATTCCAGTGGGGATAGAGGGTCAGCAGCTGGGCCTGACGGCGCAGGCTGCTGGTGCCGATGGTGACGTCCTTCTGCTGTCCCAGTTCGGCCATGCTCTTGCCATTGCGGCTGATAAAGGCGTCGCGGGGATCTTCGCGCTCGGTTATGGCAAAAAGCTCAAGGCCTTCGGGAAATTCGGTGGGAACGTCCTTCATGGAGTGTACGGCAATATCAATGGTACCGTCGATGAGCTCATTTTCGATTTCCTTGACGAAGAGTCCCTTGCCACCGACTTTGGCCAGGGGAGAGTCGAGGATCTTATCGCCTTTGGTGATGATTTTTTTCAGCTCCACCTGTACATCGTCCCAGCGGCTTTCCAGCTCGGCCTTGATGTGCTCAGCCTGCCACAGGGCCAGCTGGCTGGCTCGAGTTCCGATAACTATCTTCATGAACGCTCCAGATCAAAGAGTTTTTTAAAGGTTTCCACATAGAGGGCACTGTTTTCATCATCGCTGAGCAAACGCTTGATGTTGGTCGAAGGAGCGTGAAGAAACTTGTTCATCAGGCGTCGACCGAAGCGCTCCATCTCCTGACGCATTTCGGCAGAGAGTTTGCTGGCGCTTTGTTCAAGCTCGTTGGCGAGAATACCTTCCGCGTTGGCGCGAAAGGCTACAATATACTGACTTATGTCGCGAACTTCAAGCCACTGGAGGTACTGGGCGGTTTCATGTTCAATTATGCCCAGGGCCTTCTCTTTTTCGTGAATGCGGGTGCGCTTGTTTTCTTCCACCACTTCCTGCAGGTCGTCAATATCGTAGCGATAGGCCATGGGAACGTCGTTGACCGATTCCTCCACATCACGGGGTACCGCGATATCGATAAAGAACATGGGGTTTTCCATGCCCCGCTTTTTAATGGCGCGTCGGGCCATATCTTTGGTAATGACGGGTTCCTGGGCGCCGGTGGAGCAGATGACGATATCGCAGGTGTGCAGATAGTCTTCCAGCTTGTCCAGTGTGCAGGCGGTGCCGCTGAACATGGTGGCCAGTCGCTGGGCTCGTTCCAATGTTCGGTTGGCGACAATGAAGTTTCTGACACCGTGGGATGCCAGATGGCGGGCGGCCAGCTCACACATTTCGCCAGCTCCGATAAGCATGCACTGCTTTTCATCAAGTTTTTCAAAGATCTTGCGGGCCAGTTCAACGGCGGCAAAGGAGACACTGACCGCGTTCTGGGCAATGCCGGTTTCGGTACGCACCCGCTTGGCGGCTTTGAACGCTCTGATAAAGAGCTTTTCCAGCTGTGGCAGCTTCTGCAGTTCGCGGGCCGCACGGTAGGCATCCTTGACCTGCCCCAGCACCTGGGGCTCGCCCAGCACCATGGATTCCAGGGAAGAGCTGACCCGGAAGAGGTGGTTGACGGCATCGGCGCCGGTGAAGAGCTGGGCGCAGCTCTCCAGACTCTGGAGTTCAAGCTGCGTGGCCGATTGCAGGTAGGAATAGATATGTTCAATGGTCTGTTCAAGGTCCCTGGACGTTCCATAAATTTCCACGCGGTTGCAGGTGGAGACGACGACCACTTCTTTCAGGCCCAGAGCCGCTGGGTCGCTGTGGATGGCCTGCAGGGTATCCGGGCCGAAAGCCAGGCGTTCACGGAATTCGACGGGAGCGGATTTATAACTGAAGCTTAATGCAATCAATGTCATAGCTGGTTCCGGGGGAAGATATGTCCAACGCCAAAAAGGGCCAGGATAATGAGGAACAGGGAGCCGATGACCGCGTACGAAGACTGGCGTGGATCCATGACCCCCAGTTTCGCAGTGAAATAGAGCGATCCGTAAATAAGCCAGGTGACAAAGGAGACCAGAACCTTGGGGTCACCGCTGAGCACACTGAGGCCGTAGAGCTGGGTGCTCCAGTAGAGGGAGACGAGAATTCCTGCGGTATAGCTGAGAAAGCCCCACAGCAGCGCCTGGTTTTTCAGGCGGATCAGCGAGCCGATACTGGGAATGCGATGGAAGAGGGCTCCCTGTTTTTTATTTTTCAGCTGGTCTTCCATGATCAGATAGAACACCGCGGTACAGGCACACAGGAAAAAAAAGGAAAAGGCAATGGTCACAAGGAGAATATGCAGGGTGAACAGGGAGGACTGCAGGGCTTCAGGCAGGCCGAGGTGTGGTTCACTCATGACCAGCTGGCTGGCGGCGGCAAAGGCGACCAGGGGCATGACAAAGGTGCCGGAAATGGCGAAGCGGTGCTGGTGAGAGAAGATGAGGAAAATGACCAGAATGCAGGCGGCAAACAGCGAAAGCATTATCAGGGGATTTTCCAGGGGAAAGTATCCCGCGTCACGTATGATGATAGCCATGGGGAAGAGCTGGAAGATAAGCCCGCAGGTGGCAAAAAGATATGCAGCCCGCTCTGTGAACTGCGTATCTTTGCTGATATAGCGGAAGAAGAAGATACAGGAGAGCAGATAGGCGATGAAGCTCGCATGCTGAAGGGCACTGACCATGGCGAAATTTCCTTCTCATGCACAAAGGAACCTCCCGTCAACAACAGCACCGTAGTCGACGGGAGGCCCGTTATGCGAATCAGTTAATGGGGTACTCGTGTACCAGTTCCACAACCATTTTGACATTATCGACAGGGGTTTCCGGAGTGATACCGTGGCCGAGGTTGAAAATAAAGCCCTCGCGGCCGTTGTTGCGCCCCAGGATATCGAGCACGCGCTCCTTCAGGAGCTTCTGGTCTGCAAAGAGCAGGGTGGGGTCGAGGTTACCCTGTACGGAGAGATTTCCCGCACGCTGGCGCGCGTCATCCAGGGGGATGCGCCAGTCCAGTCCCATCACATCAGCGCCCGTGGACATCTGAGATTCCAGCAGATGGGCGTTGTTGCCGATGAAGAAGATAATGGGCACACTGCGGTTGAGCTGGCCCATCAGACTCTTCATGTGGGGCAGCACGAAGTGGTCATAGTCCTGGCGGGAGAGGATGCCGCCCCAGGAATCAAAGATCTGGATCGCATCGGCGCCAGCGGCGATCTGGTTGTTCAGATACTCAGCGGTGACCACCACAAAGGCGCGCATCAGGTCGGAGAAGAGGGCCGGGTCGCTGTACATCATGCGCTTCAGGGTGGGGTAGTTCTTGCTGCCAGCGCCTTCCACGGCGTAGCAGGCCAGGGTGAAGGGAGCACCGCTGAAGCCGATCAGCGGAACATTGCGGCTGGCCAGCTCCTTCTTGAGCAGCTTGATGGCGTCATAGACAAAGGTGACTTCTCCGGCGGCATCCAGGCGCAGGCTGTCTACGGCCTGGCGGGTCCGGATGGGGTTGGCGATAACCGGTGCCGGATTGAACGCCAGATCCAGGCCCATGGGTTCGAAGGGAACCAGGATATCCGAGAAGAGGATGGCGGCGTCAGTGCCGATGATATCAATGGGCTGGACCGTTACCTCGCAGGCCACCTCCGGCAGTTTACACATTTCCAGGAAGGAGTAGTTCTTGCGCACGGCGCGGTATTCGGGCAGGTAACGGCCTGCCTGGCGCATGAACCACACGGGGGTGCGGCTGACGGGTTTGCCGTAACAGGCATTGATGAAATCGTAATTTGGCATGCATTCCTCACTTATTCAGTAATTGAAACGGTAGTACCGCAGACGTTCTCCTGAGTTGCCGGAAGGTCATGTTCTATTGCAGTCTCAGGGGCACATAATCGCAAAATGGCTCTTCATCCATGTAGTCACCGGTGACGCTGTAGGCGCGGGCACGGCAGCCGCCACATACATTGACGTACTCACAGGCTCCGCAGCGCCCCTTGTAGGACTTGAAGTCGCGCATATCCCGGAAGAGTTGCGACTCCTCCCAGATTGTCTGGAAAGGCGTCTCCAGAATATTGCCAGCGCTCAGGGGCAGATAGCTGCAGGGCTTGACATTGCCCCTGGCATCGATGAAGCAGATGGTCTGGGCCGCGATACAGCCCTTGCCTCCTCCCGTGGAAAAAGTCAGAGAGCGGCGCTCCAGTTTGGTATCGCTTTCACGGTTGAGCTGGGGCACCATGCGGTAGTAATGGGGGGCGCAGGTAGGGCGCATGAGGATAGCATCTTCTTCCTGCTTCTCCTGCTCATAGTGCCAGCGCAGGATTTCGTTGTAGTCCTCCTTGGCCACCAACTCAGCCATCACATCTTCTCCTCTTCCCGTGGGCACAATCATGAACATATACCACGCCTTCGCGCCCAGCTCTTTGGCCAGGCGGAAGGTAGCGGCAATATCGTGCTGATTGCGCTTGGTGAACGAGGAATTGATCAGGAAGGGAATGCCATGGGACTTCAGCAGCTTGGTTGCCCGCACTACCGCATCGAAGGAGCCGGGGACCTGGCGGAAGTTATCGTGAACTTCGGCTGAAGAACCATCCAGGCTCAGGGAGACCATGCGGATATTGGTGGCTTTCATCTGCTCGCAGATGGCGTCGGTCAGCAGCCCACCGTTGGTGGCGATGCAGACGCGAAAGCCCTTACTGTCAGCGTGGCGGGCGATCTCAAAGAGATCGTCCCGCATAAGGGGTTCGCCGCCGCTGAGCACAAAGACCGGAGTGCAGAATTCAGCGATGCGATCCACCAGCTCCAGGGCCCTGGCCGTATCCAGGTGGAAAAGGTCCTTTTCCATATCGGAAGAGCAGCGGCAGTGGATGCACGACAGGTTGCAGCGCTCGGTGCTCTCCCAGGCAATCCACTTGGGTACGAATTCCATCAGCTCTCCCTCGCCAGGGGCATCTTGCCATCACGCTTGGGATAGGAAACCACAAACAGGGCCGTGATGACCACCAGACTGTACCAGACCCAGCTTGGGATTGGCATGGGGTCGCCCCCCGCGTAGGAGTGCAGCCCCGAGAGGTAGAAGTTCACCCCGAAGTAGGTCATGAGCACAGTGGAGAAGGATAGCACGGAGCCAATGGCAATCCAGTAGTATTTGTTCTTGAGCTTGGGGATCATATCCATATGAATAACCAGTGCGTAGATCAGGATGATGATGAGTGACCAGGTTTCCTTGGGATCCCAACCCCAGTAGCGGCCCCATGACTCATTGGCCCAGACAGCACCCAGGAAGTTTCCGATGGTAAAGAGGCCCAGGCCCACGATCATGGAAATTCGGTTAATGATCATCATGTCCCTGATGGAGGTATCCAGGTGGGGACGCTTTTCTGAGCGCACGGCGTACATAACCAGTACCAGCATACCCAGCAGCAGGCTGAGGGCGAAGAAGCCATAGCTGGCGGTAATAACGGCCACATGGTAGACGAGCCAGTAGGACTTGAGTACGGGCACCAGGTTGGTGATCTGGGGGTTCATGTTGCTCAGGTGGGCCACCATGAGGGCAATGGCACACATGACCGCAGCTGCCGGAGCCGCCGCGTACTGCTTGCGGTGGAAAGCCAGACCGGCCAGCACGGTAGACCAGGCTATGTAAATCATGGATTCATAGGCATTACTCATGGGGGCGTGACCGGAAACGTACCAGCGCACACCCAGTCCAATGGTAAAGGCCACAAATCCCAGGGCCACCAGAGCAAACATCAGATTGTGGAACATGGGATAGTATTTGTCCAGCAGGTTCTTTTTGCCTTTGCCCTTGTTGACTGGAATGAACATACGTGCCAGAGCGCCGGCCAGGAAGGCAAGGCCCACGAAGAGGAAGTAGGGCATCAGGTTCTTGAAGATACTGTACTTGTTCAGGAACAGTTCCGCCTTCACTTCGGCTTCGGAGGGAATGGCTTCGGTGGGATCATGATCGCGCTGGTACTGGCGGATTTCCTGTACAAAGCGGTCGGCATTGCTCCAGTTGCCGGACTGAATGGCCTGTTCCACAGCGGTGAAGTAATTGCCGTAGAGGCGCATGACTTCACGGCGCTGATCTTCGGGGAAGCGCTCCATAGCCTCGGTAATGGTGTACCAGGTGTTGGTGGTGCCCTCCTGGCGGGGGAAGAACTTCCACAGCATGCCCGTGTAAATCATATAGGCGATACTGACCCGTTCATCGACGGTGATGACGCCGCGGTCAAAGGTGTTGCGCAGGGAAGGGTCCTTCTGATAGGCCGCTTCCACATAGGGCAGCAGAACATATTGGTCGCGCTCATCAAAGAAGCTGGCGAATGATGTACGGCGCTGGTTATCGTCGGTGATGCCCAGAATGCGGCGCAGCTGGGGGTGCTCCACGCGGATCATCTCCATGTACTGCCAGGCAAAGGGATCAACCATCATGCCCATGATCACCTGATTGGGGGTAAAGCCCTCCAGGGTAACGGTGCGGGCAATCTTGTACAGCAATTCGCTGGTGAAGGTATCCATGGGCTTGATGCGTCCAATGGCGGCGTCGAGCACCAGCAGCTTGCCAAACTCCTGGGAGTGGCGCAGGTCAAACTGGTCAGGCACCGGCATGACGGGGCGTTGGCGCTGCATGCGCTGCTGGGGCGGTTGCTGCTGTTCAGCAGCCGGTTGCGCCTCTTGTATCTGCGCCTCGGCGTCTTCCTGATTGGCGTATTCGGGGAAGGCCTGGACGGAGAGAGGGTTCAGAACCAGCATGGCTCCAGCCAGGAGTGCCACAGCGGCTGCTTTAGCCGTCTGGGTGGCCTTGGCGGTGGAAAGCTGGCGCAGGAGGATGCGGCAGCGGCCCTGGGGCATGAAGAGGCTGACCGCCAGTCCCACGGTCAGAAAAAAGTAGCCGATATAGGTGGGCAGTTTGCCGGGGTCTTTGGAAACAGAAAGGTAGGTGCCCAGTTCATCGGTGTCATAGGAGGACTGGTAGAAGCGGAATCCCTGATGGACGAGAATATGGTTCATGTAGATATGGAATGGCTTGGGGGCTCCCAGCTCTTCATCATGAATAATGACATAACTGGAGTAGGACGCTGGTGAGTTGGAGCCGGGGTAACGATCCAGGGCAAAGCGTTCCAGCTCCAGGCCAAAGGGCAAGGGCAGAGGCTTGGCGCCATAGGCCAGAACCGCGTTCAGACCACCGATGGTAATGCGCTGGGGGATACCTTCCAGGCCCTGGCCACCCACCAGGTTGAAGGTGCGCTCTTCTCCGTTATAGGAGACGCGAACGCTGAGTTGCTTCTGCCGCCCACCGCTGTGATTGATATAGCTCACGGCAAATTCCTTGCCGTCAATGTTTTCCGTATAGGTGAACGAGTTTGAGCCCATCTGGGAGATAAGCACGGGCCAGTCGATTTCTTTGTCACCTACGCGGAGTTGCACGTACGTGTCAGTAGAAAGGATGTGGCTGACGGTTTCGCCTTCGCGGATATGCATCATACCCTCGTAGCCGAAATAGCGGGTTACCATGGCACCAATCAGAATCAATATCAGGGAAAGGTGCAACATAAAGGAAAAAATCTTCGCCGGGCGCCACATGCGATAGGTGAAGATATTGGCGATAAAATTCACCACCAGATAGGCGTAGAGAGCCTCGAACCAACGGGTGTTATAGACCACCGCGCGGGCTGTTTCGGGGCCGTAGTCATTCTCGATAAACGTTGCGGCGGCGCAGGCGACTGCCATAATAAACAGTACAACCAGCATGGCCTTCATAGAAAACAGATGATCCGTAAACGACTTGAAAGACATCATACCAACTCCAATGACATTCGGGAAGATTCCCGCAAATTCTACTCACACACAACACATCAACATTGCACAGCACACACTTTCCATGCAATCTGATCCATTTTATAACAACCCTGAAGGGCAATGGCAATGATTTGCGACCTGTTCCTGGTGATGCAGGTTCCAGGCGATAGCTGAACGGGATGCTGGCCACTTCAGCCAACCTTGCGCATTCTCGCACAGGCCCTGTGCGGGAACGAGTGAATTCTTCTTCACAGATGGGCTAGCTGAATTCGCCCATCCCCTGTTGCTTGCGGTAGGACCAGTAGTCGGCGAAGTAGCGCCATCCGCTGTAGAGGGAGATGATGATGGATATCCAGAGAATCAGCAGGCCGATGGCATAGATATCCAGGAACCAGATTTTCCAGCTGAGAATCAGCATGATAATGGCAGTAATCTGCAGTCCGGTTTTCCATTTGCCGAAGTTGTCGGCAGGCATTACGTAGCCATGGGAAGAAGCCACGGCACGCAGGGCCGTGACAGCGAACTCACGGGCCAGAATGAGAATGACCGCGTAGGCCGCCAGGTCACCCCGCTCAACCAGACAGATAAGTGCCGCCGCGACCAGAAGCTTATCCGCCACAGGATCCATGATTTTGCCGAAATCAGTCACCAGGTTGTATTTGCGCGCCAGGTAGCCATCGTAATAGTCGGTAATGGCAGCGATGGAGAAGACGGCCACGGAAATCAGATCCATAGTGAAGTTCTTGTAGGCCAAGGTGAATACCAGGAGGGGGATAAGAGCAACGCGCAATATGGTGAGCTGATTGGGAGTATTGATTTTCATGGGATCCTCATGCTGGCTTTATGGTGATTCAGAGCATCCACCACAACAAAGCAGTCTAGCATACCTTTGCCCTTTGTCGAAACACTCAATTTCATAACGCAGCCGGTTGACAAGACTCTGGCTTCTGCTGAAAAAGTCAGCAGGAACCACTTACCGCAAATGGGATAATTCAAGCAGAGCAGCCATTTTTCTCGCCAAGCGCCAGAGGACGCTGAGAAAAAAAGCAGGTAACCATTCACGGCTCCCCTGCGATTTTTCCAGCAGGAGCGCCAGTATTCCGAGAGCGAGCCCGGATGGTGAGCGGCAGAGACGTAGGTCCTCGGACGAAAGTGAGCGTCTCTGGGAGGAATGCTGGCGCGAGTGCCAACACACCGTGAAGAGTTACAAAAGCAGAAGCTTTCTTTCTGAAGTTTCGCACCCCGAAACGACAGGTTGTTAGCGTCTTCCCTTCTGTCATGCTGAAATGAGGGGGAGTGGTTCTCCACAGACTGCGTCGCTTACATTACCTTTACCTTTTTATAAGTTATTTGCCACTTTTGGGTCGCCAAAAGTGGCGCAAAAGCGACCCCCAGTGCTGTCCTTATCAGCCGTCCGCTTGCCTGGAACTGGGGACCGCAAACAACCGCCCTCCGTGGCTTTTGGTTTGCGGTTGCCGCCGTCGTGGCGGCAACCCTGCGGGTCTACCGCGTTCCAGTCGGCGCGTCCTGGCTGGGCCAGCACACGGGGGAGAGACAGAAGCAGGCCATTCCCCCCTGAGCCCGTCCGGTGAGTGCGACGCCTGGCTGGCAAGACCCGAACGGGACACTCACAGGAAGTGAGTGGTCCGGCAGCACTGCAGGGATGCAGTGTCTGCCGGATCTCCAGAACAGGCGAGCCAACGATCCGGAAAAACGGGCGTTCGGGGGGCGCGTTTTTGCGTCCTTTTTGCGCGGTCAAAAAGGACAATATCCAGAGTCGAAAAGTGGAATACCAGATAAGTCAAGCATTCAAAATCAATACAGTTTCCGCGCGATAAATGTCAGGATAATAGCACCTTAACCCAAGACAACAAGATGCGAAACTTGAGTTTCTTTGCCTTTTCTCCGCGTACTTCGCGTCTTGAGTGAGCGTAGCGAACGGGCGTGAGAAATGCCTTTCTTTGTGGCTTTGCGGACGTTGTGTGAACCCCGGTTTATACACACTCCCGTATGGTGAATGGAGACAAAGCGGGAACGTGCATTCAGAAGCTGTAGCCGATGGTCAGGTAAATTTCAAAATCGCTGGCCTGGTCTTTGTGGCTTTGAGCCCGGGCGACATCCAGGCGGATGGGGCCGACGGGGGTGCGGTAGCGTATCCCTGTGCCCATGCCGGTGTAGGGTGTGGAGCTGCTGCTGTCTCCCAGGCGCTCGCTGTAGACATTGCCGAGGTCGTAAAAGGCCACCAGTTCGAAATTTCCCAGGAAGTGGCGGTATTCAACGCTGAGCAGGTCGTAGGCAAATCCGCCGATTCGGGCTCCCCCGCTGCTGCGGGAGGCGATGTCCTCGTATTTGAAACCACGAATGGAGTTGGCGCCACCGAGGCGGAAACGGTTTTCCAGGGGAACGGGCAGTGCGTCATCTTCACGGGTAATCTGGCCAGCGGCACCATGGAGTGCGATGACTCCCCGGGGCCAAGGAGGCAGGTAGTAGGTGCCCCTGACGATGCTCGTGTGGTAGTTGCTGAGGTTGGCCGAATCGCTGAGTGAATAGTGCTGGGTGGCGGAAAGCTCATACCCCTGGGTGGGGGAGATGATGTTGTCGGTTCCGTCCTTGCGGATGTTCAGCCCGAAATGGTGATAGGAACTCCTTGGCCAATAGTCAATTCCCTGGACAATTCCCGGGTGAACCGATGAATAGGAGTGGCTGGTGCGCCAGTAGGTTGCTGCCAGCGGGAGCGTATCCTGCAGGTAGTATCGCACCATCATGGAAAACAGGTCGGTGCGGGACGTGTAGTTGTCGTACTCGTTAGAGGTGTGAGAGAGCGTATAGGCAGTATCTATAGGAATTCCGAAAGAGTGGCTCTCACTGTACTCCAGGGCGGTGACCTGGCGCTTTTCACTGTGCCGCTGGGTCGCGGTCACTTCGCCACCCCGGCCCAGGACGTTGCTGTATCCCACCCGGAACTGCACGTTGGGACCATAGGCTGAGTCATAACCCAGGGAAACAGCGCCGAAGAGGTTGTCGCGGTCTTCGGCTTCGACAATATGGTGAACATTGCCGTCCACCAGTAACGGGGTGTACTGGCTGTAGGAGAATATGCGCTCTGCTTCGACAACCCGTCTGGCGCCTTCGATATCAGACGCCCTGGCGAAAGGCTGCATTTGCGGGTGGCCTGTCATGCGGCGGATGTAGCGTCTGGAAGTGTTCTCGGCACCGAAAGTGATAACCCCTGCGCTTCGGAAGCGTTGCCCTTCATCCACTCGCACGAGAACTCCCACGTGATCGGGTGCCACGTGGCGCTCCACCCGCACCTGTGCTTCCAGGTAGCCGGCTTCAGCGTACACGCGCCGCACTCGCTGAGCGATCAGCTGGGGGTCATCCAGGGAGCGTTCGTTATCCATGTAGAGCTGGTGCAGGGTCATGAGCGCCTGCTGCCGTGTCTGCTCCTCCTCCTGGGTGCCATCGTGAACGCTCATGTGGAGGGGCAGGCGCGGAAAACGCATATCAAAGTACATGGTGGCCTGCCCTTCTTCCTGATCGGTAATGCGGATGCGGCTTTCCACCGAGCGATTTAACAGCTCCAGGTAGGCCCGGCGCTGGAAGTCCGCCACGCTTTCCTGTTCCAGAATGCCATCCCGGAGCTGTTCCTGCAGACGCTTTTCCAGAGAAGACTGCCATACCGGTGCCTCAATGGTGACAGCCGAATAGCTTTTGCGGTGCCCCTCCACCCGGATGCGCAGGTGGGGAGCGGCGGGTTCGATGGATATGGATGTCGTGGTGAAGCCATTGCGCAGCATGAAGTTGCGGATGTCATGCTCCAGCAGGGGAATCTCAAACTCATCAATGGCCGAGCGCTGCTCCAGGCGCAGAGACTGCAGGAAGCGCCCGGGGTCTATCCCTTCGGGAACCTCCAGCTCCACGTCCAGCTTGTCACCGGGGAAGAGCCCGATGTAGAGGCTGACGCCTCGACGCTGGTTAAGCACGTTGAAGAGCGTCTTGAAGGGGGCCGCGATGGAGAAGCCGGGAAAAGTGCGCTCATTGCGCTCAAAGCTGAAGAAATAGTCGGCCTGGGAGTAGCCCTCGGAGAGTGCCTGGGCTTTCCAGTGTTCAAGGGCCTCAATAACCCGTATAGGCCGAAAAAAAGTGCCGGGCAGCACAAGGGGAGGGCTTCCGGTTTCACTTCTGCCCACAAAGGAGGTGTCAGTCACCACATAGGGGCTGCCTTCACGGATCTGGATGACCAGAACACTGGTGTAGTCCAGGTTCACCACCTCCACTTCAACGCGGGCGTCCAGGTAGCCTTCCAGGATATAAAAATCCAGTACCTGCTGGCGCAGTTGCCGGATGGCTACGGTATCGGTGCCGGAAGCGGGGAAGGAAGTGATCTGGCTGAACAGGGTACTGTCCAGGAAAGCCCAGTTGCCCTTCAGGACGATTTTTTCCACCGGATAGCGTTGCGACATCTGCAGCAGCAGCTCCTGGTCGCGCACCTGCACCCCTTCCACACTGAAGTAGGAGAGATTCTCCAGCTGCTTTGCCGTTTCCAGGGCAGTTTCCTGGCTCAGTGGCGTGGGGAAGAGCCGTTGCAGCTTCTCCTGGTCGGCATCACTTATCCCCATGATGGTTATGGTCAGTATTTCTGCCAGCATCAGCGACCAATCCTGTATTCAATATCCACGCCGTAGGATCCGCCGATATGCTCGCGGCCACGCACGTAGAGGAAATCAAAGATTTTGTAGATCACCTGGAACTGTTGGGTGCCCTCAGCGCTGAGCTCACGGGCAATGCGTACTTCCAGTCGCTGAGAGAGTTCACTGGTGAGGGCGATGTCGGGATTGTCGCTCATCAGACCGCTGGATGAGACGCGGAACGAGGCTTCACCGCGCAGTGCGGGGCCGGTTATATCATTGAGGGTTTCCGCGATGCGGTTGGCCAGGATATGGGAAGCCGCGGAAGCAGGGGAAAGTCCTTCGTCGTAGCTGCCCAGGAGAAGCAGGCTGATGATGTGCTCCTGGGGAAGACTGGGCACACTGCGGAAGAGAAAACGCGGCTCGTCACTGGTACCGGTTATGGTAATGACAATCTGGTAGCCTTGCTTGGTGGTGGTTGCGCTGAGGTTCAGGTTTGCGATGAGGCTGTCGCTGAACTCTATTGATCCCCGCTGCAGGGTGTAGGTGTCCCGGTTGAAAAGCAGGCTGCCGGAGAGCACCTGGATTCTGCCGCGTGGATAGACTATTCCATCCTGCAGGCGAATCTGCAGCTGGGGGAGCAGCAGCATACTGCCCTCTGCCATGGAGAAGCGAATGGGAGAAGATGCCTGGACATTCAGGGTCCAGTTGCCGGGAAACTGCAGCAGTGGTGAGGTGGGTGCTGCGGCTCCATTGCGGTCAATATTGAGCTGGCCACGCCTGATATCCACGGCGATTTCTCCCTGGGGTTCCGTGGCCGTGTCGCCGCTGACGCTGCCGGAGATATTGAGCAGCAGAACATTGCGCCCCTGTTGATAAAGCACATTGTGCAACTGGTAGCCAGCGGAGTAACTGAGCAGTCCCTGCTCATTCAGTGATGCCGACACCTGGGCCTCGCCAGTGCCATCGCGCCCGACCAGAAAGGCGATATCGTCAATGGAACCCCGGCGGGCCAGGCGATCAATGGTGACATTGGCCCTGAGCTGTCGCATGCGCAGCTGGGGCTGAGCAACTGCGAACAGCTCTGCCGCAGTGCCAAAGGCGATGGTGCCCCTGATGGTATCGCTGCCCTCGATGGCCACGTCAACGGTGCCTCTGCCTTCCAGAGCACCCCGGGAGATGATGGTTGCCAGAGCCAGGTCAAGGGCACCCTCCACGCGCATGTGCTCCAAGGAGAAGTTCCGGAGCGAGGCCTCAGTCTCGAGGACGCCATGCTCCGTGGACGTGCGCAGGAAGAGCTCCTGGCGACTGGTTTCCCCGCTCATGTCGTGGAGGAATGAACTGCCGTGCAGGGAGACAATCAGGGGGCGCTGCAGGATCATGCGGGTGATGTCGGCGCTGAAGACGCGCTCCGCATAGGTAAGTTCCACATCTCCCCACAGGGAGATATCCTGTTCCGGGTTTTCCAGTTGAATGTTACCCAGGGTTCCTTCAAGGCGTGGCTCAGCAAAGGTTCCTGAGAGGTACAGCCCGTAGCTGTCCAGCAGCAAGGACCACTCGGCAGGCAGGGTGCGCATATAGGAGGAGAGGGGAATATCCTGCCCGGCCGCCCGGAAATTCAGCTTGCCGCCAAAATCCATATTCCCCTGGATGCTGACATGGGAGTGCTCGTCCTCGATGGAGGCGTGGACAAGCTGGTCGAGAAGTGCTCCGCTTACGGAAAGCTTCGGGCTGAACAACCCCTCGCGCCACTGGTGTTCCGCCAGCGACCCCTGCAAGGTAATCTGCAGATCCCGCACTTCGCCTTCAATCTGCCCATCAGCCTCCAGAATGCGTGGCAGAGAGGGAAGATTCGTCAGATTGCCAAAGGCCAGGGCATCCTCGAGTCTGATATTGTGGGCGGTGTAGGGGAAGCGCAGCTGGACATCATTGGCTCCGTAGACAGAGATCTGCCCCTGGCTGACCTGTGCCTCGCCAGTGGATGTGCGTGCGGTGATGCCATGCAGGGTGATATGGTTGAGATCCACCTGCACACTGCCAAAGGCGTGGGTCAGATGCCCCTGGAAGACCCGAAGATCGTTGGAGTCAAAGGCCACATCCACCAGCGGTGAGGTGGCTGGACCGTTGATACTGACCGCAAAGCGCGAGTTGCCGTCGATGAAGTTCACCCAGAAGCTTTCCAGGATGGGGGCCAGGTCGTGAACTTCGCCATGGCTCCACAGGCGAAAGAAGTCAGGACCACTGAAGACCAGCTCACCGCCCGCTTCCGCAGTGAAGTGTTCAGAATTCAGGGTGCCATCGTGGAAGCGGATACCATGGCGGTCGATATCCATTGCTGTACTGAGCCGGGCTTTCAGGGGCCTGTGGAAAGCGTTATAGGAGAAATCCAGAACACCAGCGCCGCGCAGCACCCCTTCATCAGGGGAGAACGAACCCTCAACTTCGCCGGAAATATCATCAAAATCCAGAAAGCGGATATGGGGCAGCAGGTAGGGGTGCAGGTGAAAGCGGTCAAAGGTGGCCTGCAGGCTGATGGTCTCCAGGTCAAAGGGAACCGTGGCCCGCAGGTGGAAGTCTGATTTGTCCACAGGAGCGAGGTTCACCTCGACCTGCTGCATGTCGCCATGGAACTCTGCGCGCAGATCTGGAAAGGTACCATTGCCCAGAATGGTGGAACGGGAACTTGTGACCGAGCCCTCATGGTGCAGCTCCTGCCACTGGCCATGGGCGCGCACCTGAATATCCAGGCGCGTTTTCAGGAAGCGGATGTCGACGCTGTGGCTGGTTTCCAGGTGCATGTCGATTCCCCGCTGTCCTACGTGCCCCCGGGCACGCAGGACATGATCCTGCCATTCCAGGGCAGCCTCTTCCAGGGAGGCCGCCAGTGCAGCGGGGTGCAATGTGCCCGTGGCTTCAAGGTTCTGTATGGTCTGCCCGTGGAAGGAGAGCTCATCCAGGGTCATCTGGAAATCAAGGGAGCTGTCCATGGCCGCGGTCAGGTTGCTGGCACGGGAGCCATCTGCAAGGGCGATGTCGGTACGTTCAACGCGAATGCCCCGTACCACTGGACTGAAGCGGGCGGTACTCTGGTGCAGCTTGCTGCCCAGCACCTCAGGGTCAAGGGGTTCGCGATCCGGGGGAAAGAGATCGCCGAGGCTGATCTGGCCGTCGGAAATCACCAGCCCCAGGCCGGGTACTGCCAGGGGCCACTTCCAGAACACCGTGATCTGTGCCGACTCGAAAGCGGCCCGGTGGGTCTGGTATTCGATGACCAGGTCGGAGAAGTATATGCCGCGAAGATTGGCCGAAAGGGTGCTGTAGGTGACATCCAGGCCGTGTTCCAGGCGCAGATATTCCACCACCCCTTCAACTTTGCTGGATATCCAGACAATGCTCGCCATGGCGAGGAAAAGTATCAGAAAAAAGATGACCGTGAGTTTTTTCATGGCCGGTATGCCTTTGCCGTCAGTGTTCGCAAAACAGCCACGCTTCGCCGGGTCGTCATGGGGAAGTCAGCTCGCCTACTCCTCTTTGAAGAGTTTGCCACTCTTGACACTGGCTTTGATGAATTCGCGGAAGAGTGGGTGGGCCTTGGATGGCCGCGATTTGAACTCCGGGTGGAACTGGCAGGCCACAAACCAGGGGTGGTTAGGCACTTCAACGATCTCCACCAGGGTATCATCGGGGCTGGTGCCTGAGATGACCAGGCCAGCCTTCTGCAGCTCGTCGCGGTACTTGTTGTTGAACTCCAGGCGGTGGCGGTGGCGCTCGCTGACCAGCTCCTGGCCGTAAGCTTTGTGGGAGAGAGTATCGGGCTGGAGCCTGCAGTCGTATTTGCCCAGGCGCATGGTGCCGCCGAGATTGGTGAGATTTTTCTGGTCGGCCATGAAGTCAATGACAGGGTGTCGGGCCTCGCTGTCAAATTCAATACTGGTGGCTTCCTGTATGCCCAGGACGTTGCGGGCGTATTCAATAACCGCACATTGCATGCCCAGGCAGATACCGAAGAAGGGAACTTTCTTCTCGCGGGCGTAGCGGATGGCCTGAATCTTTCCTTCCACTCCCCGGTCGCCAAAACCGCCGGGAACCAGGATGCCATCAACATCCTGCAACAGGGTTGCTGCCCCCTGGCGCGTCACCTCTTCCGCGTCGATCCACTTGATGTTGACGCGGATGTCGTTTTCGATACCGGCATGGCCGATGCTCTCAGAGAGGGACTTGTAGGCTTCCTTGAGTTTGGCGTACTTGCCAACCACGCCGATGGTGGTCTCTTCAGAAGGATTGATGCTGCGATCCACAATGCGCTGCCACTCGCTCAGGTCGGCCTGGTTATATTCCAGACCCAGCACATCCAGAACCGCCTCGTCAGCTTTTTCATTGTAGAATTGGAGGGGGACGCGGTAGATGGTATCCACATCAATGGCTTCGATGACCCGCTTGGGCTTGACGTTGCAGAACAGGGCGATTTTCTCGCGGATATCGTAGGAAAGGGGGTATTCCGTGCGGCAGAACAGGACATCGGGCTGAATGCCGATTTCGCGCAGCTCCTTGACACTGTGCTGGGTCGGCTTGGTCTTCAGTTCACCGGAGGCGGCCATGTAGGGCACCAGGGTCAGGTGCATGTAGCAGACGTTTTCCCGTCCCACGTCGTAGGCGAACTGACGGATAGCTTCCAGGAACGGCAGGCTTTCAATGTCGCCGACCGTCCCGCCGATTTCCGTCATGATGATGTCGGCGTCCTCGTTGCCCAGGTAGATATGGCGCTTGATTTCGTCGGTGATGTGGGGGATTACCTGCACGGTGCCGCCCAGGTAATCGCCGCGTCGCTCCTTGGTGATGACGTTGTTGTACACCTGGCCGGTGGTGATGTTGGAGTAGCGGTTGGTGGTCATATTGACGAAGCGCTCGTAGTGGCCGAGATCCAGGTCTGTTTCCGCGCCATCGTCGGTGACAAAGACTTCCCCGTGCTGGTAGGGGCTCATGGTGCCTGGGTCGATATTCAGGTAGGGGTCAAATTTCTGCAGTTTCACCCGGTAGCCGCGAGCCTCCAGCAAGGCTCCGATGCTGGCAGCCGCCAGCCCCTTGCCCAGCGAACTCAGAACGCCTCCCGTGATGAAAATATATTTTTTCTGTGTAAAATTGCTCATTATTCACCTGTGTATATATCTTGTTTTGAAATATCGGTTTGCCCCGGCGAGGACGGGTGCGCACGAGCCGTCGGGTTTCAGGCTGTGGTGTCAGGAGGTATTGTCATGCTGGCCGTGGGGCACAGGCTGCGAACAGCATAACTCCCCCGTCTCAATCACGCAATAGGCGATGGCGTGCTGGCGGGTATGGGAGAGGGAGAGCTGTACATTGTAGCGCTGACGGTCATTATAACGGCTGAGATTACCGTAAAAAGTGAAAAATGGACGCCCAAGGGGATCGTGGCAGACCTCCATATCCTTGAGGCGACAGTCGCGCAGTCCAGTGCCCATGGCCTTGAGAAAAGCTTCCTTCGCAGCGAAGCGGGCGGCAAAGCGTTCCCGCGAATTGGCAACTCCCGAAGCATATTCGATTTCCACCGGGGTGAAGACCCGCTCCATGAAGTGCAGTTTCATATTGTCGAAGCGCTCCACCTCCACCATATCAACGCCGACTCCCTGGATCATGGAAGCTCCCGAAGCCCCATGGACTGGTTGATGACGGCTTTCATCTGCTCCACTGCCCGCTGCATGCCCACGAAAAGAGCGCGGGCGACGATGCTGTGGCCGATATTGAGTTCGCGCATGCCGGGAATCTGGGCAATGGGTCCGACATTGGTATAGTTGAGGCCGTGGCCCGCATTGAGCTGGAGGCCGATCTGGCGGGTGAAGTGGCTGCTCTCAACAATACGCAGCAGTTCGCGGTTGCTGGTGGCCTCGTCACGGGCGTCGGCGTAGTGGCCGGTGTGAATTTCGATAGCCTGGGCACCACAATCCCTGCTGGCCTGTATCTGCTGCTGATTGGCGTCAATGAAGAAACTGACCCTGATGCCCGCATCCCGAAGGCGTGTCGCGGCCTTCTCCAGCTCACGGGCGTTACCCAGCACATCCAGGCCACCCTCGGTGGTCAGCTCTTCGCGCTTCTCCGGCACCAGGGTGACCTGCAGTGGTCTGGCAGCGCAGGCAATGGCGATCATCTCTTCCGTGCAGGCCATCTCCAGGTTGATGCTGGTACTGACGGTCTGCATGAGAATGTGTACATCGCGATCCTGGATATGACGACGGTCCTCGCGCAGGTGAATGGTGATAGAGTCCGCTCCACCCAGCTCTGCCAGCGCGGCGGCGGCAACAACTTCCGGATCGTGGCCCCTGCGGGCCTGGCGAACTGTGGCAACATGGTCGACATTCACTCCCAGTTTTACCATCATATCCCCCTCGCGGCTATTTCGTTGACGATACACTCAGCGATATCATCGGCGTATTTCTTCAGCGTCTGCTCGTCGTCGCCTTCCAGCATGACCCGCACCTTGGGTTCGGTGCCCGAATAGCGCACCAGCACACGGCCACTGCCGCGCAGCGCCTGTTCAATGTCATGGATGCGTGCCTGGCTTGCAGGGAGATTCTCCAGGGGGATTTTTTCCGAAACGGAGCGGTTCACCAGCACCTGCGGGTAGCGGGGAATGTCGGCAGCCAGTTCATCAATATGGCGACCGTTTTCCACCATAATGGCCATCAGTTGCAGGGCACTGATGATGCCATCTCCCGTGGTGGCGTAGTCCAGAAAGACCAGGTGGCCCGACTGCTCGCCACCCAGGTTGAACCCTCCGAAGCGCATGCGATCCAGCACATAGCGGTCGCCAACACTGGTGCGAATGAGTTTGATGTTCATGCCAGCCAGGAAGTGCTCCAGGCCGAGGTTGCTCATGACGGTGGTCACCACGGCACCCCCCTTGAGCAGGGAGCGCTGGTGCATGAAGCGGCCGGCGACGCCGATGATCTGGTCGCCGTCAATGACGTTGCCGTGGCGATCCACCACGATAAGCCGGTCGGCGTCGCCATCCAGGGCAATGCCGATTTCGGCGCCATGGCTGATGACCGCCTGGGCCAGCCCTTCCGGATGGACGGCACCGCACTGTTCATTGATGTTGATCCCATTGGGCTGGGTATTGATGGCAATGGTCTGGGCGCCCAGCTCCGAAAAGACTTCGGGAGCGACCTTGTAGGCGGCGCCGTTGGCGCAGTCCACCACGATCTTCATGCCATCCAGAGTCATATTGCGGGGAAAGGTTCCCTTGCAGTATTCGATATAGCGCTCCGTGGCACCTTCGATGCGGCGGGCGCGGCCAAGGGCTCCACGACGGGAAGTATAGCGTTCCACATCGTTTTCCAGGACGATGCGCTCCAACTCTTCTTCCACATTGTCATCCAGTTTGAAGCCATCGCGGTTGAAGAACTTGATGCCGTTGTCAAAGAAAGGGTTGTGGGAGGCACTGATGACAATGCCCGCACTGGCGCGCAGGGTCTTGGTCATCAGGGCGATGCCCGGTGTGGGCAGGGGACCGAGCTGGATAGCGTCCATGCCAGCACTGGTGATTCCGGCCACCAGGGCGCTCTCCAGCATATAGCCTGAGCGTCGGGTATCCTTGCCGATGACGATCTGGCTTTTCTTGGAAGTATCACGGTCTTTGAATATATGGGCTGCCGCCATTCCCAGCTTCAGCACAAAGTCGGCGGTCATGGGATAGCAGTTGGCTTCCCCCCGTACGCCATCGGTTCCGAAAAATTGTCGCATGTCGTTATCCTCTCATCCCTGTGGTGTACTTTTCTCCCCAGGGGGCTGTAATAGTGGAATGTACTGGGGATCAGCTTCGATAAATCGCACCCCCTGGGGCAGACCGCGTACCGCGTGTATCTGACCGGAGTCTGCCTGAGCCACGGCCTGCAGAGTCACTGCCTGGAGCGACGCCATGGTGTGGTATTTGCCTTCCAGAGTAAGTGATACCGTTGTGGGTACCAGGAGCTGTTCGCCGATTTCCGCCACAACGACAATATCGTGGAGGGTTCTGGTAACGGTTTTTTCCTCCACCTCTACGGTGATGCGTATTTCCTGGGGCTCCCACTGGATGGACGGTGGCAGGGTCAGGACAGTGTGAATACGCCTGGTTTCCCTGAGCTGGTGAATACTCAGGGGCGCGGTGCGAATAGCGGAGAATGCCTCCCGCTCCTTTTCCGGCACCAGGAGTTTGACCGTTTCCGGCTCCACGAGCACCCGCCTGATTTCATACCCTTCCGCCGGGTCTCCCATGAGCGAGGGCACCACGATGGCATGAATCGGCACGACCGTCTCCAGGTGATAGCGAATCATATTGGGCTTGATGGCCAGAATTTCCAGGCCGAAAGGCACCTTGATGTGCTCCGCGCTCAGGTTCAGCAGGCTCTCCTGGCCCAGGGGCTTGATGCTGACGGGGGCTTCAACACGGCTTTGCTGGAAGAGGCGGCCGGAGAGAATCGTATTGGGGCCGGAAACCTGAACCTCCACGTACTCGGCATCGCTGACGACAGTAATACCCTCGGGGACATCCTGGAAAAAAATGGGGAAAGTCGCGGTAATCGTACTCTTGTCGGTGCTCTTGACAAATGCCCACAGGACAAGGGCAAAGAGCAGAGCCACCACTTTATAGGTGAGGTTATCGGTAACAAAGCGGATCACTTCTTTCCTCCCCGGGGTTTTGGCGAAAAGATATTTTTCAGAACTTTTTTCAGGGTGGTGCTGTCAAGCTTGCGGATGATCTTGCCGCCGATGGCGATACTTATGGTTCCGGTCTCCTCACTGACCACGATGGCCACGCTGTCCGTCTGCTCGGTCACGCCGATGGCGGCGCGGTGGCGGGTTCCAAGCTCCTTGTCGATATCGGGGTTCATGCTGACTGTCAGAAAGCACCCGGCGGCATAGATGCGGTTGTTGCGGATGAGCACAGCGCCGTCATGGATGGGCGCGCTCTCCTGAAAGATAGTGATAAGCAGTTCCTTGCTGGCGATGGCGTCAAGGATAACGGTGATGTCCGCGTAATTATCCAGGTTGCTTTCCCGCTCCAGCACGATCAGGGCGCCGATTTTGCGGGAAGCCAGGTTGACACAGGCCTTGACAATTTCTTCCAGGGTTTCCAGCTGCTTCTCGTCGGACTTGGCAAAGAGGCGGAATATTTCGTTCTGGCCTATGGTGACCAGGAATTTGCGGATCTCAGGGTGGAAAAGGATGATCAGTGCCAGCACCAGATAGCCGGCGATATTCTTCACCAGCCAGTAGATGGTCTTGAGCTCGGCCACATGGGCGACGAAGGAGAGGCCGAGGATCAGCAGAATGGCGCTGAACACCTGTATGGCCGTGGTGCCACGCAAAAAGGTAAGGAGTTTGTACAGGATGACCCATACGAGGAAGATATCTACGGCATCGCGCCAGGTGAGGTTCAGGAGAATATCAAGCATGTCAGTGCCGCCACCGTATCAGTATAGGTATCAGAGCTTGTTGTTATCTGTATGTGCCCACAGTGCCGCCGCCATCTTCAGGGCCTGGACAGTCGCCGCAACGTCATGAACCCGCAGCATGTGCACCCCCTGCCGATATGCCTCCATGGCGACCACCAGGCTGCCGGGCAGGCGCTCCCGGGGGTCTTCCACCTGGCATATCGCGCCGATGAAGCTCTTGCGGCTGGCTCCCAGGTAGGTCTGGTAGCCCAGCTGCCGCAGCCTGCCCATGGACATGATGAGCCGGAGATTGGCCTGGCTGTCCTTGGGTAAGCCGATGCCGGGGTCCAGGAAAAGGCGTCCGGCGCTGCCACCCGCCTCAAGGAATGCCTGTGCCCGCATCGCCAGGTAGTGGTGAACCTCGTCAACCACATCGTCATAGTGTGTCAGCTGCTGCATGACAGCCGGGTTGCCCCGCTTGTGCATGAGGCAGATGTCAACTTCGCGTTCCACTGCCAGGGGGAACATGGCCGGGTCATCTTTTCCGGCGCTGATATCATTGATCATGGTGGCACCACGATCAATGCAGACTCTGGCCACCAGTGCGCTGGTCGTATCCACGCTGATCGGCACCTCGTGGGCGACCAGGGCATCGATCACCGGCAGAATGCGCTTCATCTGCTCTTCGGCACTGACTCTGGCCGCTCCCGGCCGGGTTGACTCGCCACCCACATCAATGATGTGCGCCCCCTCCACCACCATCTGCAGACCGCGCTCCACGGCATTCCTGGTCTGCAGGTGGCACCCGCCATCGCTGAAAGAGTCGGGGGTGACATTGAGGATGCCCGCAATTTTCGGCCAGGGGGCGCAGAGGTTCATGGTAACCTTCAGGATTTTGGCTCGTTCTCGTCAGTTGGCGTGAGGGGTGTCCCCGTGTCACTGGTTTCTTCAGGCTCAGGCTCGCCTGGTGCCTCGGTGCTCTCGTCGACCTCCTGGGTGCGCTGTTTCTTGCGCTCCTCTTCGGAGGTGCTGACTGGTGGTTCATAATCGGGGTGGTATTTCAGGATGATCTCATCCAGCACCGTGCCGTCGATGGTCTCTTCTTCCAGCAGCCGCGCCGAGACATCGTTGAGGATGTCCATGTTGGTTTCCAGGATTTCCCTGGCGACACCATAGGCCGTATCGACAATGGACTTGATCTCTTCGTCCACCAGCTCGGCGGTCTTTTCACTGTAGTTCTTATGCTGGGTGATCTCCTTACCCAGGAAGACCTCTTCGTCCTTGCGACCATAGGCCAGGGGACCCAGTTTCGCGCTCATGCCCCATTCGCAGACCATCTTGCGGGCAATGGCCGTGGCCCGTTCAATATCATTGCTGGCACCGGTGGTCATATGGCTCATCACCAGCTCTTCGGCAATGCGGCCGCCCATGAGAACCGATATCTGCTTCTGCAGGTAATCGCTGTCCACGGAGTACTTATCATCCTGGGGCAGGAACTGGGTGACCCCCAGGGCGCGGCCGCGGGGAATGATGGTGACCTTGTGCACGGGATCGGTTCCCTTGAGGAACTTGCCCACAATGGCGTGGCCCGCCTCGTGGTAAGCGGTGTTGCGCTTTTCGTACTCGGACAGAGCCATGCTGCGACGTTCGGGACCCATGGTCACGCGATCCTTGGCATCTTCCAGGTCAACCATGCGCACTTTGATGCGATTGCGGCGAGCCGCCATCAGGGCGGCTTCGTTGACCATATTGCTGATATCGGCACCACTGAAGCCAGGGGTTCCCTTGGCCAGGGTTTCCAGGTTCACGTCCTTGGCCAGGGGAACCTTGGTGGTATGCACTTTCAGAATGCCCAGGCGGCCTTTGACATCGGGCTTGGGGACGACCACCTGGCGGTCGAAGCGCCCGGGGCGCAGCAGGGCGGGGTCAAGAACATCGGGACGGTTGGTGGCCGCGATCAGGATGACGCCTTCATTGGATTCAAAGCCGTCCATTTCCACCAGCAGCTGGTTCAGGGTCTGTTCGCGCTCATCGTGTCCACCACCCAGACCAGCGCCACGGTGGCGACCCACGGCGTCAATTTCGTCGATAAAGATGATGCAGGGAGCGTTCTTCTTGCCCTGTTCAAAGAGATCGCGCACGCGGCTGGCGCCCACGCCCACGAACATCTCCACGAAGTCAGAACCGGAGATACTGAAGAAGGGCACGCCCGCTTCACCGGCGATGGCTTTGGCCAGCAGGGTCTTCCCGGTGCCCGGCGAACCCATGAGCAGAACGCCCTTGGGGATCTTGCCGCCCAGCTTGGTGAACTTCTTGGGGTCTTTGAGGAATTCCACAATTTCCACCAGGTCGTCCTTGGCTTCGTCAATGCCGGCCACATCCTGGAAGGTTATTTTGGTGTTTTCTTCAGTCAGCATCTTGGCACGGGATTTCCCGAAACTCATGGCACGGTTGCCGCCGGACTGCATCTGCCGCATGAAGAAGATCCAGACACCAATCAGCAGCAACATGGGGAACCAGGAGATCAGGATCTGCAGCAGCCAGGGGGTCCCTTCGGGTTCTTTGACTTCAATGCGCAGTCCGCGGGCCTTCAAGGTGGGTATCAGGTCAGGGTCATCGGGGGCGATGGTTTCAATGCGCCGCCCGTCCATGCCGCTGGCGGTGACCTTTTTCCCCTGGATCTGCACCTGGGAGATGGTGCCGCGATCCACCATGGAGATGAACTCACTGTAGGGGATCGTATTCTGGGGAGCAGTCGGGGCGCTGAAGGTATTGAACATCAGAATGACGATCAGTCCGATGACAATCCAGAGCGTGATATTGCGATAGAAATTGTTATTCAAAGTCTTACTCCTCTATGTTCATGATACCGATGCCGGGCAGCTCCCGGAAGCGGTGATTATAGTCGAGTCCGTAGCCAACCACGAAAAGATCGTCGATGACCTCGCCAACGTAGTCGGCCTGCAGGCCGTTGACTCTTCGGGAAGGTTTGTCCAGCAGGCAGCACAGGGCCATTCTGCGGGGATCACGGGTGCGCAGCAGGCGCAGCAGGTGCTCCAGGGTGCGGCCGGTGTCGATGATATCCTCCACAATCAGGACATTGCGGCCCGTAATGGAGCGGCTCATGTCGAAGTCCATCTTGACCGAGCCGGTGGATTCGCTGTCGGCGTAGGATGAAACCTTCATGAAGTCCACTTCCACTTCCAGGTTGTGGCGGGAGAGCTCGCGGGCCAGATCGGCGGTGAAGATGAAGGAACCGTTGAGTATGCATACCAGCAGCAGTGACTGCCCCTCGTAGTCCGCAGCGATTTCGCGGGCCAGTCGCTCAATGGTTTGCTGCAGTTGCTGGGGAGGAATAAGGGTCTGAATATCATAGGATTTCAACAGTATACTCCAGGGTGTCGGAACAGTTTTTTCGGGGGAGAATGGCACCAATGCCTTCAACAAAGATAATCTGGCTGGCACGGTTTTCCACCACCACAAGCGAATCCCGTATCTGGCGGGGAATCTTGCGGTCTATCAGAGCCTTCTTGAGTTTCACATGGCCTCCGGGAAGGGCCAGGGTGTCACCGGGGCGACGGCTGCGGATAATCAGGGGAAAGATAACAAGATTCGCGGGAAGAGAAAACCTCTTTTCGCTCTGGCTGGTAAATTGTGTCAGGCGAAGCTGTTTTCCATTCAGGGAGAACTCTCCGCAACTGACAACAGTCAATGGTGTTACAGGTTTCGCGACAGCGTTGTGGTCGCTGACACGGATATTTTCGTACGCAATCACCAGCTGGCGGCCTCCTCCGGCATCCATGGAGCGCGTACCCTTTGTTGTCAGCAGACGGATAAAGAGCGCCAGCTTTTCTTCGCTGGGAGGGATCCCGTGGTGCTGCAGAAAGCGCAGACATATCTGTCGCTGTGGGAACGATGCCAGCTGACGAAGATCCGAAACACGCAGAGAGCCTTCCCGGAGTAAGGATGCGAAGAGGGCGTCCAGCTGTTCACTCAGAAACGTCATCCCCTCCTCCATATCCGTGATGAAGCGGCTTTGTATGGATTTCTGAAAGTCGAATTCCTCCCGGAGCAAAGGGATGAGCTGATTGCGTACGCGGTTGCGCAGATAGGAATCCTGGTGGTTGCTGGTGTCTTCGCGCCAGGAGATCTGTTGCCCGGTGGCATAGGCGATGAGTGCTTCCTTGCTGATGGTGCGCAGCGGTCGCAGTGTGTCGGGTTGCTGATGGCTCAGACTGCCCAGCAGGCTGCGTCCGCGCAGGATATCCATGAAGATCTTTTCCAGACAGTCATCCTGGGTCATGGCGGTGGCAATGGCAAAGGCCCGACCTGAAAAAAAATCCGTTCCCACCTGGCGAAAAAAGGTGTAGCGCAGGGCGCGGGCTTTGTCCTGGAAGTTGCCCGCCTGCCTTTGCCAGAAGTGCTCATCAACAAAACGGGCGTAGCAGGGGATACCGAGGCGTTCGCAGGTCTGGATTACCAGGCGCGCGTCGGCGCGGGACTCTTCCCCGCGCAGGCCGTGCTCAAGATGGGCCACCACAAGGTTCAGCTTCAGTTCGGGCTGTATTTTTGCCAGCAGGTGCAGTAGTACCATGGAGTCCACTCCCCCGCTGACGGCCACGACCATACTGGTAGAACCACTCCAGCGGCAATACTGTTCCACGGCCCCATGGCAGTGGCGCTCAAGCTCACTCTTCATGGGTCAGCTCCCCGATGCGTTCCATGATCCGGAGTATTTCCTGCTGGTCAAACCCGCGACGCCATAACGCCTGCTCCAGAGCCCAGCGCCCTTCCTGCAGGGCCTCCTGATACTTGCGCGCAACGCGGCGGGCCAGTTCGTCCAGACGTTCCGCAAAGTGGCGCTCCCGCAGCTCATCCCAGCCTGTGGGCAACGCGATATCCTTCATTCTCAGAGAGTGTTCCATATACACCGTGCCATGCAGCTTGCCCAGCTGCTGCCATACAAAGGCGTCAAAGAACAGTTTATCGTTGAGCAGCCCACCGACCTGCTCCAGGATATCGGCAGCCATCTCTTCGCTGTAGCCCTTGCTCAGTAGTTTGTGGCGGATCTCCGCGCTGTGGTAGCCGCGTCGGGAGAGCAGGCGACACACATAGACAAAGCCCCGCTTTGCGTCTGGAGCCTCATACTTCATGGAGTGTCTCCTTGGTAAATGGATCGGGCAGTATTTCTGCCAGCGGCTGTATGGCCTGTGGCAGCAATCCGGCGGGCAGGCGCACCATGATCGGCTGCCGACTGGTGGGATGTTCATAGGAGAGGGCCCAGGCGCACAGGGCGATGGACTGATCGGGTAGTGGAGCGCGAGCGCCGTAGCGCAGGTCGCCCAGGATGGGGCAGCCGATCCTGGAGAGCTGGAAGCGGATCTGGTGCTTACGCCCCGTCTCCAGGCGTATATGCAGCAAGCTGGCATCGGGCAGGTGTTGCAGCACCCGGTAGTGCAGCACGGCGGTTTTGCCCTGTCCATGGCGCCCCGCTATGGCAGTGCCTTCACGGTACTCCAGCAGGTGGCGCAGGGTACCCTCGCTTTCGGAGGGTGCTCCATGGACCAGGGCCAGGTAGTGTTTGTAGATGCGATGCTGGCGAAGCTGTTCCGAGAGGCGCGCCGCGCCTTTGGAAGTGCGGGCGAAGACCACCAGCCCGCTGACGGGACGATCCAGCCGCTGAACCATGCCCACGAAGACGTTGCCTGGCTTCTGGTATTCCGCAGCGATGTACTGTCGCACCACTTCCAGCAGGCTGATGTCACCGCTGCTGTCGGACTGCACGGGAACGCGGGCTGGCTTGAATACCACGATGGTATGATTGTCCTGGTGCAAGACCTGGAGTTCACGGTGGCTGAAGCTGGCGGGATCGTGGGCAGTGGCGCTCATGGTTCCTCTCGCGTCACCGGTGAGTTTTCCGGTGAACCCGGTGATTTTCTGTGTCATAGTATTGTAACTCAGCTTTCGCATCCCCGAAACAGCTGGGTGTCGGGATCGACCCTGATGCCATGCTGGAATGGCGGAAATAGTTCTGCACAGACTGTGTCGCTTGGCATTGCCCTCACCCTGTTTATGAGTTTCTTTTGCCACTTTTTACCCGCAAAAAGTGGCGCAAAAGCGGCCCCCAGTGCTGTCCTTTTCAGCCGTCCGCTTGCCTGGAACTGGGGACCGCAAACAACCGCCCTCCATGGCTTTTGGTTTGCGGTTGCCGCCGTCGTGGCGGCAACCCTGCGGGTCCATAGCGTTCCAGTCGGCGCGTCCTGGCTGGGCCAGCACACGGGGGAGAGACAGAAGCAGGCCGTTCCCCCCTGAGCCCGTCCGGTGAGTGCGACGCCTGGCTGGCAAGACCCGAACGGGACACTCACAGGAAGTGAGTGGTCCGGCAGCACTGCAGGGAGGCAGGGGTCAGGCAACGCAAAGAGGCCCAGGTGCAAGGCGCGGGCAAAGCAGGAGGGAGGCGTACTCCCTGTACGTCGCAGTGACGAGCGATGCCCGGCAACGCAGCAGATGGGCCTCTTTGAGCAGCCTGCTGCCGGATCTCCAGAACAGGCGAGTAAAGGAGCCGGAAAAACGGGCGTTCGGGGGGCGCGTTTTTGTGTCCTTTTTGCGCGGTCAAAAAGGACAATGTCCACAAACGAAAAGAGATACCAGATGAGTCAAGCACGCAAAATCAATACGGTTTCTGCGTGGCAAACATCAGAGCAACAGTATCTTAAGTCAAGACGACAAGATGCGAGACGTCAGTTGTAACGCAAGAATGGAATTCAGAGGATTTTTCATGAAGCTGATTACCAGTCCGGCCAATCCCACCTATCGTCAACTGCTGCGCCTGCTGCAGGCGCGTGGCATCCGTAAATATCAGCAGGCTCTGGTTTCCGGAGAGAAAATCGTCCGCGAGCTCCTGGCTTCTGGCAGTCCTGAAGTGCTGGCACTGGTGTCCAGCAGCCGCCATGAAAACATCGAAGGGCTCAACGCGGTTTCCCGGCTGGTGCTGGAGCCGGAGCTTTTTCGTCAGCTGGATGTCTGTGGCACGGATTTTCCCCTGGTGCTGGTGCGCTGCGCCCAGCCTGTGGAGTGGGCTGGGAGTCTGCCCGTGGGCACCTGCGTGGCCCTGGCGTTTCAGGATCCCGAGAACGTGGGCAGTGTTCTTCGTTCCAGCGTTGCCTTCGGGGTGCGGGATATTCTCCTGCTGGAGCAGTGCGCCAGCCCCTTTCTGCCCAAAGCCATCCGCGCTTCGGCGGGGGCGGTTTTCCACTGTCGCTTCTTCGCGGGTCCGCGTCTGGAGGATATTTTCCATCTCCCGTATCCGGGGCAGATCGTCAGTCTTTCCGCCGAAGGAAAGCCCCTTGCGGAAACGGTCTTCAGCGATCCCACCATGCTGGTGCCGGGCATTGAGGGCGCCGGCATTCCCGCCCGCTGGCGTGAGCAGTCGGTTTCCATTCCCATGGACGCGGGGGTTGAGTCCCTCAACGCTGCTGTGGCGACTTCCATCGTACTTTATCACATGGCGCAGCGCAGGCGCTGACGCGCTCTTCACTTCGCCCGGCTGTTTCAGCAGTCGCGCAATTCACAAGCCTTCGCGATAACGCTCCCGTACCTGGGCAGTCTTGCCGCAGCACATGCTGCCTTCGGGGCAGGGGCCACGCAGGCAGCCGGGACCCGCGTCGGCAAAGATGACAGGCGAAACGGTTCTGCACTGTTCGAGCATCTGATCGGCCATGGCGCGGATCTCCCACTGGGCCCGCTCGCAGCAGCGCAGGCTGAAAAAGAGCATCAGTTCGCGGGCGTTCATGGTCAGGATAATACGGGTTTCACAGGCGTTGGGCAGCAGGAAGCGAGCGTCTTCGGCAGGCAGTCCGGCATCCAGGGCTTCCTGGTACCACCGCTGCATGGTGGCCATCTTTTCGGCAAACCACCCTGCTGGCATGGCGGCCATGCTGTCTGGTTCAATATAGGAAAACTGTCCCTGGCGGACATAGCGCTGGGACTGCTGGGAGTAGCTGGCCAGGCGATGGCGGACCAGCTGGTGGGAGCAGGCTCGCGAGATGCCTTCCACGGCGAAGGTGAAGCTGACGTGCTCAAAGACGCTCAGGTGCCCGAGGTCGCGGATCTTCTGGACGAATTTCTGCTTCTCGGTGGCGCTGGCTTCCATGAGCTCTTCAATGTGGGCCGGGCTGTAGCAGAGCCGCGCCGCCGCGTATACGGAACCTTCAGGGTCTTCGGTGTGCTTGAGGAGAACAACGTTGCACTGTGTTTTCATAGGGTACCTCGGCAGCCTGATAAGAAAAAACCCCGCGGCGGTGAAGTGCTGCGGGGATAAGCTGAAAAAGAAGTGGCAAGAGAGTGGCGGTGCCTTATCCCTTGTTAGCGTACTTCTTGCGGAAGCGCTCAACGCGACCGGCGGTATCCATGACCCGCTCCTGCCCGGTGAATACGGGGTGGCAGCTGGAGCACACGTCGAGCTTGAACTCATCGGAACGTGTGGAAAGGGTTTGTATGACGTTGCCGCACATGCACTCAACGTTGATCTGATTCATCTGGGGGTGGATGCCCTGCTTCATGTTTCCTGACTCCTTGTATTCGTCATATCCATAAGATGTTTTCTCTGAAAAACCCACAAGCGCAATCATCTATCACATCTGTGTGGATTTTTGCAAGCAGTTTTCTGCTCTTTTTACTTCCCTACTTGTTCATGGTGTCAAAAAATTCCTGGTTGTTCTTGGTATGGCTGAGGCGGTCGATCATGAAATCTGCCGCTTCGTGGGTGGACATGGATTGCAGGAATTTGCGGATGATCCAGGATTTGCGCAGCTCTTCTTCGGTAAAGAGCAGCTCTTCGCGGCGGGTGCCGCTGCGCATGATGTCGATGGCCGGGAAGATGCGGCGTTCGGCCAGTCCGCGATCCAGATACAGCTCCATGTTGCCGGTACTCTTGAACTCCTCGTAGATGACTTCATCCATCTTTGATCCCGTATCCACCAGGGCCGTGGCCAGGATGGTCAGGGAGCCGCCGAATTCGATATTGCGGGCCGCGCCCAGGAAACGCTTGGGCTTATGCAGGGCATTGGCGTCCAGACCACCGGAAAGCACCCGCCCGCTGTGGGGGATGACCGTGTTGTAGGCGCGTGCCAGCCGGGTGATGGAATCCAGCAGGATGATGACATCCTTCTTGTGCTCCACCAGGCGCTTGGCCTTGTCGATGACCATTTCAGCCACCTGAATGTGGCGGGTGGGCGGTTCGTCAAAGGTGGAGGAGACCACTTCACCGATGACCGAGCGCTGCATCTCCGTCACTTCTTCGGGGCGCTCGTCAATAAGCAGGACGATCAGGTGGGCTTCGGGGTGGTTATGGGCGATGGCGTTGGCCATATTCTGCAGAAAAACGGTCTTGCCGGCTTTGGGCGGAGCGACGATCAGGCCGCGCTGGCCTTTGCCCACCGGGGCGATGATATCCACCAGGCGGGTGGAGATATTTTCCTTGCCGGGCATTTCCAGGTGAATGCGTTCATTGGGGTGCAGGGGGGTGAGGTTGTCGAAGAGCACCTTGGTTTTGGCCTGCTCCGGGCTGGCGTAGTTGATGCTTTCGATCTGCAGCAGGGCGAAGTATTTTTCCCCCTCCTTGGGCGGGCGGATCTCCCCTTCTATGGTGTCGCCGGTCTGCATGCTGAAGCGCTTAATCTGACTGGGGGAGACGTAGATATCGTCGGGGCCGGGCAGGTAATTGTAGTCGGTGGCGCGCAGGAAGCCGAATCCGTCGGGGTGAACTTCCAGAACGCCGCCGCCGAAGATGTGCCCGCCGGACTTGGCGTGCTTGATCAGCAGGTTGAAAATCAGATCCTGGCGCTTGAGAACACTGACTCCCTCTATATTGGCGTCGCGGGCCATCTCGACCAGCTCACTGATGGGAGTGACTTTGAGTACGTTTAAATCCATGGGGGATGAGTCTCCATAATTACGGGGGAAAGTTCGGATGAATAGCTGTGAGGGGAAGGGGTGATTCGACAAGGGGATATATACACGGGTACCGGGAAAAGTCAATGGGAAATCCAGTCAAACACCTTGCTGAAAACCGACGAGCCGGTATCAGAACACTGTGTGAAAATTTTCCCCATCCCGCGGCATGTTCATGGATTTTGGCCCGAAGAGCCCGTGCATGAACAGGGATTTTTGAGAAAATGTTTGTCCGTGATGCCGCGGATACCGGTGTGGCAGCCTTCAGGGGACGCAGCAGCTTCAGGCGGGAGGAAGATTCCATTGATTGTTCAATTATCTTTGCTATGATAATGGAATAAGGTTTGATAGTGCAGGTGCGTTGGCTAATACGGGGATACTGATGTTAAACCTGAGGTATGTGCCAGTGAGAGCCTGATATCTGCACTTGTATAAATCTTACTTGTTCCCGTGGGCCGTGATCCATATACTCACGGTAAAACGACATTATGAAATGTCTCTTACGGGAGAAGACAAATTCAAAGGAGAAGTTACTATGGCAGTTGGAAAGCATTTTAAATGGATCGCCCTGGCCGTTGTGGCCATGGCCTTCGCCCTGAGCGGGTGCAGCAGTGATCCTCAGCAGGCTGAAGGTCAGCGTCCCACGTCCATGACCATCGGAGCCGCCTCTATTGGTGGAACCTATTATGTGTATGGCGGTGGCTGGTCGCAGGTTATTGAAAGTGTAACCGGTATCCCCACCGGTGTTGAGGTAACCGGTGGTCCCAACCACAATATGCAGCTGGTTCACATGGGCGACCTGGAGCTGGGCATGGTTACCATGGGCCCCGCCTATGAAGCCTGGTATGGTCTCGAAGCCTGGACCAATGGTATTGAGCACCGCAATGTGCGCGCTATTTTCCCCATGTACAACACCTACTCCCAGTGGTGGGCAACCGTGAACTCTGGTATCACGAAGATTGATGATCTGGCTGGCAAGCGCGTAGGCGTTGGTCCCCAGGGCGGAACCGCCGGTACCTTCCACCCCCGTTTCCTTGACCTGCTGGGCATCAATGCCACCGTACGCCACGCTGGTATCAGTGACCTGGTTGGACAGCATATGGATGGCCAGCTTGACGCCAACAGCTTTGCCGCCGGCCTGCCCGTTGGAGCTGTTCTGGAAATGGCCAATCAGCGCCGCATCACCATGTTCGGCATTGATGGCGCCAACCGCGAAAAAATCCTCAAAGAGTACCCCTACTTCTCACCCGCTGTGATTCCCGCTTCCGTCTATGACTTCCTCGACCAGGACATTGAGACTGTGGGCATCTGGAACATGGCTATCGCCAGCAAAGATCTCCCCGACGACCTGGTGTACGATATCGTCAAGGGTGTTTTCGACAACCACCAGCGTATGGTAACGGCTCACGCTGCTGCCAAGGAGACCCTGGCAGAGTACGTGGTCAACAACACCTGGATGTGGATGCACCCCGGCGCGATTCGCTACTACGAAGAGCTGGGCATTGAACTGCATCCCGATGTGTACCCCCCGGAGTACCAGCGCTAAGCAAGTGCCTGATCTTTACGGATGACAAGAAGCATTTCCGCTCTCTGCGCGAGAGCGGGGGTGCTTTTTTTAAGGCAAAATCAAGGATTAAGAAGGATTGTTAAATGAGCGACAAAACCCCTAAAGATGCACAGTTCCGGGCGGAAACCCCCGGGGGAGCCGCACCGGAGTCTGGGCGTCTGAACCTGGAGATCAACGAGGAAATAGAGCTCAGCGCTCAACGCAACATTGAGGGCTGGCTGGGTAAGACCATTGCCATAGCGGCGGCGGTTATTTCCGCCCTGCACATCTACAGTCTCGTGTTCTATCCCATTGACCCTTGGGTCTTCCGCGTCTTTCACGTCATGACCCTCTCCGTGCTGGGCTTCCTGCTGCTGCCAGGCTGGAGCAGCGCCTCCAAGGCCAAACCGAACCTTGTGGACTGGACCTTTGCCATCGCCTCGGTGGTGGTTGGTGTGTACATTATCCAGAACTATCAGATACTCATGTTCCGCATGGGTGTTCTGCCCACCAAACTGGATTTTTACATGTCCATCGTGGGGGCCTTCCTGGTTCTTGAAATTGCCCGCCGCGCCAGTGGCTGGGCCCTGCCCATCCTCAGCGCCGTGTTTATCGGCTATTCCTTTGCCGGTCCCCACCTGCCCGGCGTGCTGAACCACCGCGGTTACAGCATGGAGCGTTTCTTCACTTACATCTACGGACTTGATGGGGTCTTCAGTGTTCCCATCTCCATCTCCTCCAAGTACATCATCATCTTTATCATTTTCAGCTCCTTCCTGACCGTATCTGGTGTAGGTCGTTACTTTGTGGAGTGGGCTTTCTCCGTCAGCGGACACCTGCGCGGTGGGCCTGCCAAGGTTGCTATCCTGGCCAGCGCCCTCATGGGAACCATTAATGGAACCTCAGCTGGAAACGCCGTTGCCACGGGCAGCCTGACCATTCCCCTCATGCGCAAAGTTGGCTACAAACCGCGATTTGCGGCGGCCACCGAAGCCGTGGCTTCCACTGGTGGCCAGATCATGCCCCCCGTTATGGGCGCCGGCGTGTTCATCATGGCCGAAATGACCGGGATTCCCTTCCAGCACATCATGATCGCCGGTATCCTGCCCGCGCTGCTCTACTTTGCCTCCGCCTACTTCATGGTGGACAAGGAAGCCAGCAAACTGGGTCTGATGGGCGTACCCCGCCACATGCTGCCGCCCCTGGGCGAGGTCATGAAGAAGGTCTACATGTTCCTGCCGATAGTGATCCTCTTCGGCATGCTCATGATGGGGATGTCCGTTATCCGCTCCGGCTTCTTTGCGATCATTGCCGCCCTGGTCATCAGCTGGGTGAACAAGGAAAACCGCATGGGGCCACACCGGGTCTTCAAGGCTCTGGAAGCTGGTGCCAAGGGTACCATTCAGCTCATGGCCGTGTGTGCCGCCGCTGGTATTATCATGGGGGTTATCGCCCTCACCGGTATCGGTCTGAAGTTCTCCTCGCTGCTGCTGGGCATTGCCGGCACCAGTGAATTCATGGCCATGTTCTTCGCCATGTGTATTGCCATTATCCTGGGTATGGGCATGCCCACCACAGCAGCCTACGCCGTGGCGGCCTCGGTCGTGGCTCCCGGCCTCATCAGCATGGGGATTGAGCCTCTGCTGGCCCACTTCTTTGTCTTCTACTTCGCCTGCGTATCCGCCATCACGCCTCCCGTGGCCCTGGCATCCTATGCTGCGTCCGCCATCAGTGGTTCCGACCCCATGAAGACCGGGTACACCTCATTCCGCCTGGGAATCGCGGCCTATATCGTGCCCTTCATGTTCTTCTACGCACCTGACCTGCTCATGAACGAAGCCATGATGGAGCTGGCCGGCAGCGGACCCCTTGATGTAGTCCTGCGCTTTGGTACCGCCATGCTGGGTATCTTTGCCCTGGCATCAGCCGTGCAGTCCTGGTTCTTTGGAAAAGTGGATCGCTGGCAGCAGCCCCTGCTCCTGGCAGGCGCCTTCCTGTTGGTCTCACCCAACCACCTGCTTGACCTGAGTGGTCTGGCCATCCTGGTGGCCCTCTACGCCCTGCAGCGCTTTGTGCTGAACCGTCGCCAGAGTGGAAAGCCGCAGGCGGTCGCTGAAGATCAGCCGCAAGCAAACTAGACGCACAGCCTTCTCCTCTGTCATAGCAAAGCCCCGGGAATTCTCCCGGGGCTTTTTTCATTGCGGCCTGACCTGTGGAATGGATCAGATGGAAAATGTGATGACGTGTTCGCAGGAGTCCTGGTGGTGTGTTGGCGTTATTGCCGTATGGCCAGCAGAAAGCGTTCGGTTTTTTCTGTCGATTCCGTTGGCAGGGTCACCTTGCCCTGGGGGTCCAGGGTGAGTTTTCGTTCCACGGCCATCTGGATGATAGTGGCCATGTTCACCCGTGATTTTTCACTGACCATGAAAGAGCTGTTTCTGCTGCCCAGGTAGAGCTGGTCGATGTGCAGCTGGCGGGCGAGGATCTTCATGTGGGTGACCCAGAGCAGGCGTTCCACCTCCGGCGGCAGTGAACCGAAGCGATCGCGCAGCTCGGCGGACAGCCTGGCGATCTCGTCTGCGCTGGTAACGGAACCGAGGCGCTTGTAGAGGGAGAGGCGCGCCGGCATGTCCTCCACATAGGTTTCCGGAATAAAGGCGGCAGCTTCGGTGCGCACGGAGGGTTCAAAGAGCTCTTCGCTCTGGCCCCTGAGCTGCTGCACGCACTCGCGCAGCATATCGGTGTACATTTCAAAGCCCACAGAGGCAATCTGCCCCGACTGTTCCATGCCCAGCAGGTTTCCGGCTCCGCGGATTTCCAGGTCATAGGTGGCCAGGCGGAAGCCGGCTCCCAGGTAGCTCAGCTCCTCGATGACGCGGATGCGCTTCTGGGCGACATCATGCAAGGTGTCGAAAGGGGGGATGATCAGGTAGCAGAAGGCGCGGCGCTCGCTGCGACCAACCCGGCCGCGCAGCTGATAGAGCTGGGCCAGCCCCAGGGTATCGGCCCGGTTGATGAATATGGTATTGGCGCGGGGAACATCCAGACCCGACTCCACGATGGACGAACACACCAGCACGTCGTGCTCTCCGGCGGAAAACTCCAGCATCACCCGTTCCAGCTGAGCCTCGCTCATCTGGCCGTGGGCCACGGCCACCCGCGCTTCGGGAATCAGCCCCTGCACCCGCAGGGCGATGGCGTTGATGGTCTCCACCCGGTTGTGCAGGAAGTAGATCTGACCACCCCGGTGAAATTCGCGCATCAGACCCTGGCGGAGGATCTCATCCTGGAATTCGATGACCTCGGTTTTAATGGCGCGACGATCCTTGGGCGGCGTCTCGATGACACTCATCTTCTTGATGCCGCCCATGGCCATATGCAGGGTGCGCGGAATCGGCGTGGCGGTGAGGGTCAGCACATCCACATTGGCCTTGAACTGTTTCAGTTTTTCCTTATGGGTGACGCCGAAGCGCTGTTCTTCATCAATCACCAGCAGAGCCAGGTTGTGGAAACTCACCCCTTTACCCAGCAGCTTGTGCGTGCCAATGACGATATCGATTTCACCAGCAGCCAGGCGGGCGATCGCGTCCTGATTCTGTTTGGCGGAGCGAAAGCGCGAGAGCATGTCAACGCGAATGCCAAAGGGGGTAAAGCGTTCCCTGAAAGTACGGAAGTGCTGCTCCACCAGAATGGTGGTGGGTGCCAGAATAGCCGCCTGATAGCCCGATTCAACGCATTTCATGGCAGCGCGCAGCGCGATCTCGGTTTTACCGTATCCCACATCGCCGCACACCAGGCGATCCATGGGATGGGGGCTGCACATGTCCTCAATGGTCTCCTTGATGGCCTGCAGCTGGTCTTCAGTCTCCTCGTAGGGAAACTGGGCCACAAACTCATCGTAGAGGCTGCTGTCGCGCAGATAGGTGTGCTCCTTGTGGCGGCGTCGCAGGGCGTCTGTCTGCATCAGGCTCTGGGCAATGTCCTCCACTGATTTGCGGGCACGGCTCTTGCGCTTCTCCCAGCTCTTGGAGCCCATGCGGTCGAGTTTCGGATCACCCGTGTCGGAGCCGATATACTTCTGCACCAGGTGGAACTTGTCGTTGGGTACGTAGAGGATATCGCCACGGGCGTACTCAATCTTCAGGAAGTCGCCGCGGGTTCCGGCGGCGCTCAGGTTTTCGATGCCACGGAAGATGCCCACCCCATACTCCACGTGCACAACGTGGTCGCCGGGCCGCAGCATGGCCAGGTCGGTCAGGTAGGTGGTCATGCCCCGGAAGCGCTGTTCCTTTTTGGGCCTGGAAAGGCCAAAAAGTTCGCGATCGCTGATCAGGACACGGTGATCGTCAATGGCGAAGCTGTCCTGGAAGTCCGCCGGCAGCAGAACCGTGCCCTCCTGAACCGCCAGGGGCTGCTCCAGGTTCTGGGCTTTGATCCCGTGCTCCTGCAACAGGGCCTGGAATTTGTCGCGGGCCTGCTCCGAGCGGTAGCTCAGGAAGGCCAGGGGGGTGCGGCGCAGTATGTCCAGGCACCGCTCAACGCGCTGGCTGATATCCACATGTTCGCCTGCAGGCTCCAGCAGACCGGCTGCTGCCGGTGGTGGTGGCAGCAGGACGCAGTGGGCCGGAATATCGGCCAGGTTCAGCAGAATACGATCGGCACTGATGGACTGACACTGCTGGCGTTCGCGCTGCAGCACCATTTCCAGGTGGTCAGCATCAAAGAGCAGGATATCGGCGTCGCTGACAAAGGAGAACACCGACTGACGCTCCAGCTCCCAGGGAGACTGGCTGTACTCGCGGTACTGCATTACCATCAGCTCCTCCAGACCCTCCTGGCTGGTCTGGGTGTCCACGTCGAAGCGGGTGATGCGCTCCAGCTCCTCGTCAAAGAACTCCAGGCGGAAAGGGCCTCCCGGACAGTAGATATCCATGATATCGCCGCGCAGGGCGAACTGACCGAAGTCATCCACGATGGGAACACGGACGTAACCTTTGTCCACTAGGGTCTGGGCCAGATCGTCTATTTTGTAGCGGTAACCGTGACGCAACTCCATGATGCGCTGGGAAACCGGGGGGATCTTCTGGACAGTACTCTTGTGGGTGGCCACGACCACCGGCGCGCTGCCGCCCACAATGGCGTCGATGGCCTGGGCCCGGGCGGCGGCATTGGGCGCGTAGAAATCGTTGGCCTCCCCCGGCAGGATCTCCCAGGCCGAGAGGTAGACACAGGGAATATTCAGGGAGTTGATGGTGCGGTAGACCTGGCGGGCGCTGTCGTCGTCGGGCAGGCTCAGGAAGAAACGGCGGCCTGTCAGGATATCGTTCTTTGAAGGAAAGAGAATGCGGCGGCCTATCTGGAAACTGATCCAGGAAAGGCTCTGGCCGGCAAGGGCATGGGTGGTGTGTTCAAGGGATGGCATGTTCCGTATGATCTCGTTGCGAAATTTTGCACCATAATACCGTATCGGCAGTACCCGTCAATGGGAAAGGCGGATGCCCGGCATCCGGTGGCCGCAGCGGAAAACTCCGATGATTTTTCCGAAACCTGCTCTTGAGCATTTTCAAGACTTCACATACATTATCCAGCAGCTTACCGAAGAGGAATATACCATGCCGCAGTCCGCGACACCCTGCCGCCTCGCCTTCACCCTTGGTGACCCCAATGGCGTTGGCCCGGAGGTCTTCCTGAAGGCCTTCAGCGAAATTACGAAATTGTGCTGCCCCGTGGTCATCGGGGAGCGTGGCACGCTGGAATACTACGGCCAGAAGCTGGGGCTGACGGTGCCCGACTGCGAGTATATGGACAAAGGCTACTATGGTCGCGAACCCCAGCCGGGGAAACTCAGTGCCGCTGCCGGGGCCGCCAGTGCCCGCTACGTCATCTGCGCCATCGAGGAAGCCATGCTGGGAGCGGTGGATGGCATGGTGACCCTGCCCATCAACAAGGAAGCCATCAACCTGGGCGGCTACCACTATGCCGGCCATACCGAGATGCTGGGGGAGTATACCGGCGTCACCAGCCAGTCCATGATGCTGGTGGCAGGCAATATCCGCGTCGTACTGGTCACCACCCATGTGGCCCTGGAGAGCGTGCCCGCTCTGCTCAATCGTCCCCGTATCATGCAGGCCATGGAAAACGCCTATCGCGGCATGATTGAAATCGGCATTGCCCTGCCCCGGGTAGCCGTGTGCGCCCTCAACCCCCATGCCAGCGATGGTGGCGTTTTCGGCTCCCAGGAAGAGCAGATTATCCTGCCCGCCATCAGGGAATATGACAGCACCCACGGCACCAGCACCGCCGGGCCATTGCCCGCCGACAGCCTCTTTGCCCGCATGGCAGCCGGGAATGAATTTGACGTGGCCGTGTGCATGTACCATGACCAGGGCATGATTCCCGTCAAGATGGCCGGGTTCGGCGGTGGGGTGAACATCACCATGGGGCTGCCCATCGTGCGCACCAGCGTTGATCACGGCACGGCCTTTGGCATCGCCGGCAAGGGGCAGGCCTCCAGCACGAGCCTGGTGGAAGCCACCCGCTGCGCGGTGCGCATTCTTGAGCATCGGCGCAGTTATGGAGGAAAAGCGTGAAAGTCCGTCAGATATTGAATACCCACGGCCTGATGGCCAAGAAATCCCTGGGGCAGAACTTTATCTGCGATGAATCCTTTGTGCAGCGCATCGTCAAGCAAAGCGGCGTGGGACCAGATGATACTGTGCTGGAAATCGGTCCCGGGCTGGGGGTAATGACCCGCGTCCTGGGGGAGCGCTCGGCCAGGGTGATCGCCCTGGAGATTGATGGCCAGTTGCTGGACTATCTCAGAAGCAGTGCGCACCTGCCGGAAAATGTCACCCTGGTTCACACCGACGCCCTGCGCTACGACTGGGGCACCCTGCCCGCCGAATGCCGCGTCATCGCGAACCTGCCCTACAATATATCAAGCCAGATTCTCATGGCCATCGTGGAACACCATCAGCTGGTGCAGAGCTTCTCGGTCATGCTGCAGCGGGAGATGGCCCTGCGTGCCATGGGCGAAAGCGGCACCAAGGACTTCGGCCCCCTGGCCATCTACCTGCGCCTCTATTACGATCTGGAACTGAGCATCTCCCGTATCCCCCCCAGCGTCTTTTACCCCGCGCCCGGCGTGGAGTCGTCGGTGCTGCAGGGACGGCGACTGCCCCAGCCGCGCTTTCCCGTCGGAGATTTCGTCCGCTTTCAGAAGCTGGTGCGCCTCTCCTTCTCCCACCGCCGCAAGACCCTGAAGAATAATTATCGCGGAACCACCTGGTTTGAAACCTTCATGGATCAGGCGCCCGCCCTGGGAATATCGCCGGAGCTGCGCGCCGAAGCCCTGAGCCTGGAACAGTTCTACCTTCTCTACCGTCTTTTGGAGGATTAGCCTATGTTTGCCATTGCTCCCCTTCTGGTGGCGGCGATATTTTTCGTTGCCACACCTGTCGCCGCCGCATCGGACACGGCCCTGGATATCCTGACCTCCTACCGGAGCCTGCAGGCATCCTTTTCTCAGCAGACCCACTCTTCCGACGGCTTTGTGCAGGAAGGCCGGGGAACCTTCTCCATCTCGAAGGATGCCCGTTCCAGCATGTGGGAGTACACCAGGCCCGAGCGTCAGAAGTACCTCATCCGCGACCACACCCTGTGGCTCTACCTCTACGATGAGCGGGAACTGACCATCATGGATATCGGGGAATTTGAATCCATGAGCTTCTCCATGCTGGATCGCGAAGCCATGGAGCGCATCTACCATGTGCAGGAGAACACCCGCGACACCCTGGTGCTGGAATCCAAAGAGGAACCCGTGGTCTTCATTACCGTCCTGCTGGAGAACAATCTGCCCAAGACCCTGATCTACGAAGGGGCCAGCCTGGATATAACTACCATCACCTTTGATGGCGTGCGCCCCAACATCAGCTTTCCCGCCAGGCACTTTGAGGCCGACACCCCCCGTGGCTGGGAGGTTATCCGCCAATGAGCGAGCCGCAAAGCCTTGATATCCTCCAGGAACTGCTGGCCATCCCCAGCGTCACCGGGGACGAGGAAGCCATTGCCGCCTATGTGGAGCGATTCTGCCGGGAGTTCCTGCCTGCCGGACAGGTTATCCGCAGCGGCAATGCCATTATCGCCCTGCAGCCCTCGCTGAACCCCGCCGCCACCGAAACCATTGTGCTGGCAGGCCATACGGATACCGTCATCAGCCCCAACAACTTCACCGGCAAAATTCACGAAGGCAGGCTCTATGGCCTGGGCAGCAGCGACATGAAGGCCGGCGACGCCGTCATGATGGAGATTATCCGCGCATATGGCCGTCAGTGGGCCGGCGCGTACCATCTGGTACACGTTCTCTATGACGCGGAAGAAGGCCCCTACGAAGAGAACGGCCTCGGCCCCGTGCTGGAAGAGCACGGCCACCTCTTTCGCCAGGCCCTGCTGGCCATCTGCCCCGAACCCACCGATAACCTCGTGCAGGTGGGCTGCCTGGGCACCATTCACGCCACCGTTACCTTCAAGGGCGTGCGCGCCCATTCCGCCCGTCCCTGGCTGGGTGACAACGCCATCTACCAGTCCACCGGCTACCTCAATGCCCTGGCCCAGCTGCAGCCCGTGGATCACACCTTCGGCCAGTTGCTCTACCGTGAAGTGATGCACGCCACCACAACCACCACCAACAACACCAAAAACACCATTCCCGACACCTTCGCCATCAACATCAACTACCGCTTTGCCCCCGGCAAGAGCATCGAGCAGGCCTGCCGTGAAATCGAAGAGCTGGCCTTTGCCCATGGAGCCGCCAGCGTCGACTTCACCGACCTCTCCCCCGCCGGTGATGTCAACCTGGAAAATCCCGCCCTGCAAAAGCTCATCGCCATCAGCGGTCAGCCACCACAATCCAAACAGGCCTGGACGGACGTGGCCCGCTTCAGCCTCTTTGGCCTCGACGCCGTCAACTTCGGCCCCGGCCAGGGCAGTATGGCCCACAAGGAAAACGAGTACGTGGAAATAGCCATGGTTCGGGAGTATGAGCGCATGCTGCTGGAATTTCTTGGCGAGAGAGGCTGACATCCGCACAAGAGGAAAAGAAGGGCTCACGCAATACCCTCAGCGACGAGTACTTGTGAGTAACGCCGCAGATGAATCTTTTCAGCAGCCTGACAGTCGGTGCGTCCTGGCTGGGAAAGAACACGGGGGAAAGGCAAAAGACAGGCAGCTTCCCCCTCCCTGACCCCCCCCTTGAACCAGGAAGGGCAAAATCAAATCCCCCATCGAAAGTGTGTCGATGGGGGATTTTGTATTTTCAGCAAACGGTCAGCGGAAGGTGCGGAAGCGGATGGCATCGTCGATGAACGTTTTCTCGTCGATGGGCTGCTCGTTGGAACCAAAGGGCATCTGCGCCCGCAATTTCCACGAAGCAGGCAGGCCCCAGGTGCGCGCCACTTCTTCGTCAATCAGGGGATTGTAGTGCTGCAGGCTGGCACCGATGCCCACATTGGCCAGGGCCGTCCACACCGCAAACTGCGCCATGCCGCCGGACTGCTCGGAAAAGGTCGGGAAATTCTCAGCATAGAGCGGAAATTGCTGCTGCAGCTCCCGCACAGCGTCCTGATCCTCGAAAAACAGAATGGTGCCGGCGCCAGCCGCGAAACTGTCAATTTTGGCATCGGTACTGGCAAAGTTTTCCGCCGGCACAATGGCGCGCAGGGTCTCCTTGACAATACTCCACAGCTTTTCGCTTTCCCGGCCAAACAGTATCACGACCCGCGAGCTCTGCGAGTTAAAGGAAGAGGGTGCCTGGCGGACAACCTCGCGGATCAGGGCGTCAACCTCGTTTTCCGCCATCGGCAGGGTTTTGCCCAGGGCGTACTGGGTGCGACGCTTTTTCAGAATGTCGATGATATTCATGGGGTACCTCTCAGTGGTTCTGGATTTTTCGCGGTGCAGTGACGCTGGGGCACACGGCATCAGCGCACCTGCTCCGAGGGTGTTCTGGTGTGAACCCTCGAACTCTCTCCAGAGTGTAGGCCTTGAGGATATTTTGTAAAGTAGTCAACGCGAAGAAAGAGAGATTCGGCGGAAGATTTTCCGGCCACTCTTCGCGGGAAAGTCAGGCGTGCGTGCTTATTATTGCCATGCTGCGCATATCTTGGCGCGGTATTTGACAAATTTCGCCAAAAATGAAAGGATATCTCTCTTATGTAGAGATTGTATCTGAAGTCCTGCATCTTTTCGCTTTGGGTTAAGGCGTTATTGTCCTGTTATTTTACACACGGAAACCGTATTGGTTTTGCATACTTGACTCATCCGGATATTGTCCTTTTTGACCGCGCAAAAAGGACCCAAAAACGCGCCCCCCGAACGCCCGTTTTTCCGGATCGCCTGCTCGCCTGTTCTGGAGATCCGACAGACACTGCATCCCTGCAGTGCTGCCGGACCACTCACTTCCTGTGAGTGTCCCGTTCGGGTCTTGCCAGCCAGGCGTCGCACTCACCGGACGGGCTCAGGGGGGGAATGGCCTGCTTCTGTCTCTCCCCCGTGTGCTGGCCCAGCCAGGACGCGCCGACTGGAACGCTATGGACCCGCAGGGTTGACGCCACGAGGGCGGCAACCGCAAACCCAAAGCCACGGAGGGCGGTTGTTTGCGGTCCCCAGTTCCAGGCAAGCGGACGGCTGAGAAGGGCAGCACTGGGGGCCGCTTTTGCGCCACTTTTTGCGGGTAAAAAGTGGCAAAAGAAACTCATAAACAGGGTGAGGGTAATGTCAAGCACACAGTCTGTGCAGAACTATTTCCGCCATTCCAGCATGGCATCAGGGTCGATCCCGACAACCTGCTGTTTCGGGGCGCAAAACTTCAATTATATGCTATTTTCCCGTAGTCTTGTCTTTCTTTGTGCCCACGTAGGGCTCTGTCTGTGAATACATTTCCATCCCAAGGAGGTTCCTGTGCTTGTTGAACTGAGCGTGGCCAATTTCCGCTCCCTGCGCGATCAGCAGACCTTCAGCCTGATCAAGGGCAAGGGGAGCGAACTGCAGGAGACCAACAGCTTCAAGGCCAACAGCATGGAGCTGCTTCGATCGGCGGCCATTTATGGCCCCAACGCCGGTGGCAAATCGAACTTTCTGCTGGCCCTGCAGGCCATGAAGCGCGTTGTTCTTGAGTCAGCCACCAGTATGCAAAGGGGTGATCAACTCCCTGTCATGCCCTTCCGCCTTGATCCCGGTACCCGTCTGCAGCCGAGCGAGTTTGAAGTGATCTTCATCGTCGATGGCGTGCGCTATCAGTACGGGTTCGCGGCCACAGCGGAGCGCATCCACGAAGAATGGCTGCTGGCATACCCAAAGCACCGGGCACAGCGCTGGTTTGCCCGCGTCTGGAATGCCAAAGGCGAACAGTACCACTGGGAGTTCGGGAGCCACCTGACGGGGGAAAAACTCCTGTGGCAGAAGTCCACCCGCGACAACGCCCTCTTTCTCTCCACTGCGGTGCAGCTGAACAGCCACCAGCTGCAGCCCGTCTTCGACTGGTTCAGGAGCAGGCTGCGCCTGTCGGGCGTCGGTGGCTGGAGCCCCGACTCCTCTGCACTCCTGTGTGAACAGGCCACAAAGTCACGGATTCTGGATTTCCTGCGGGCAGCGGACCTGGATATCGAAGATGTCCTGGTCGAAAAAACATCACTTGATGTCAAGGCCCTCCCCGAAAGCATGCCGGAGTCCCTGCGCGAAACCATCGCGGAAGATTTCACTGGAAAACAGCTGCTGAAAATTCAGACCGTGCGCACCGGAAGTGATGGCCTGCCGGTGCGGTTTGACCTCGCGGAAGAATCCGACGGCACCCGCAAGGTGTTCGCCTTTGCCGGGCCGTGGCTTGAGGCCCTGAAACACGGGCACGTGCTCTTTATCGATGAACTGCACGATAACCTGCATCCCGAACTGGTGAAGTTTCTGGTGCAGCTGTTTCACCATGAAGAGACCAATCCTCGCCACGCCCAGCTGATTTTTACGACCCACGAGACTTCCATCCTCAATCAGGCAATGTTTCGCCGCGATCAGATCTGGTTTTGCGATAAAGACAAAAGCCAGGCCACCGTGCTCTATCCGCTGACCGATTTCAGCCCCCGCAAAGGACGCGAAAACCTGGAGCTGGCCTACCTCTCGGGACGCTACGGGGCGCTGCCCTATGTGCGCTCACTGACACGGGAGGGCTGATGGGCACCGATGATCTGTTGCGCCGGCGCGGGGCAAAGGGAGTCGAGTGGCTGCAAAGACGTGCCGCGAAACGCGCCCCTTACACGAAAATCCTGATTGTCTGTGAAGGCGAAAAAACCGAGCCCGGCTACTTTCGGGAAATCTGCGACTACTACAAGCTGAACACCGCCAATGTGGAAGTCTATGGCTGCGGTTATGATCCCGTGGGTGTCGTGGAGTTTGCCAGGCAGCGCTACCGCCAGGAAAAAGACGCCGGTGACCCCTTTGATCGGGTCTACTGCGTCTTTGACCGGGATGACCACGCCCGCTACGGGGAAGCGCTGGACATCCTGACCAGCGCCACACCCAAAGAGACCTATCACGCCATACCCTCGGTACCCTGCTTTGAATACTGGCTGCTGCTGCACTACGTCTACACCACCAGACCCTACGAAACCCTGCCCGGCAACAGCGCGTGCGCGCAACTCCTGAAGGAGCTGCGCACCCATATGAAGCGCTATCGCAAAGGAAAACAACCCCTTTTCGCCTCGCATATCGACCAGCTGGAATTCGCCATGGAGAACGCCCGGCGATCCCTGGAAGCCGCCCGGCAAAGCGGCACCGACAATCCCAGCACCCATGTTCATGAACTGGTGGAGTTTATGCAGGGGATTCGCGAGGCATAGCCGGACCGCAGAGAAATGTCACTGTTAAGGATAACGTTGGCACAGAATGTCAGGTGTTATGAGTGTGGCACTCGTCTCCCTGCAGGATGAGGATGCCAAGTATTTTGAGTCGGTGTGTAGGGCGCTGCCAAGCGATGGAGCTACTGGGGAAACGATAATGCAACGATTTGATTTCTTGATGCGGCAAACGCTGGTTGACGATAAATTATGTGGTATTATAGAATTTTATCATTATTTATGGGTGTCTAGATTAAGCAGCATCTCAAATCTATAACAGTCACAGTATGATTTTGCTAGTGGCTTTAGGGGTGTATACACGACGCACTATTCGTATTACCTGTATTTTGTTTTGTGGTCGAAGTGCTATTGTACTAAGAGAGGTTAGCTATGAGTGAGAGATTGATGCAAAATAGTGAAGTTCCTTTGCGGGAGACGCATAAAGTTTCAATTGGAAGGCTCTATCTCGATCGTATGAACCCTCGTCTTATTGGCCTTGGGGCGGGAGTAACAGAAGAACGAATTATCGCTCAACTTTATCGTAGCGAAGAGTTATCGGAACTGCTTCAGTCTATATCTGCAAATGGTTATCTTGATATTGAACCCTTGATAGTTGAACAGGATCAAAATGGTAATCTTATTGTGTTGGAAGGAAATCGGCGTTTAGCAGCCATCCGATTGTTTCGAGAACCTGATCTTCTTGATAAAATTCGAACATCTGAACAGTTGAATATTAGTGTACCTGAGTTACCTGAAGAGTATCGTCCTACGCTTGACTCTGTTTCGGTCTATCGCGTTCCGAGCCGCGAAGATGCACGCTCCTTTATCGGTTTCAAACATATTAACGGTGCTGCTAAATGGGAGTCTTACGCGAAGGCAAAATTTGCAGCAGAATGGTTTCGCTCTGGAAGTGCCGATCTTGAGGAAATTGCACAAAAAATAGGTGATAAGCACGATACTATCAAGAGAATGGTTGCGGCAATTTATGTTTTGGATCAGGCGGAAGCAGAGGAGGTTTTTTCCGTTGACGATAGATTTGCGGCCAAGTTTCATTTCTCTCATTTGTACACAGCTCTATCACGTAGTCACTACATGGAGTTTCTGGGGGTTGATATTGCCTGGTCACAATATGAGCCGAGTCCTAATCCGATTCCAAGGAATAAACTTAAGAGCTTAAAAGAAGTATTGGTTTGGATTTATGGGTCTAAAGAAGACGGTATGAAGCCTGTCGTTGAGTCCCAGAATCCTGACATCAAGCGCTTAGGAGAAGTGTTATGCAGCACTGAGGGGCTCCATGTCTTGCGTGCTGGCAGATCGCTAGACGAGGCATACGTGAGTGCTCAACCTGCCGATGAGAAGCTTTCATCCGCGATTATTCGTGCGCGAAGTATCCTGCGCGAGGCATCCCACAATTTGCGCGGATATAATGGGCAGGATGAGTCTCTTCTGAATATTGCCGAGGATGTATCCGAAACAGCTCAGACGTTATATAATCGCATGCATCAAAAATTTAAAAGTGCAATGGGGAAAGACTTATGACTGTTGCGTTGTATTTCCCGCTTGATGAAGCAACGCCGGATATTGGTGCTGATTACCTGGAACTAACCAGTTTTTTCTCGAGAGATAATCAAGCGTTTACTTCTGACATAATAAACGCCTCGGAAATAGGTGCAGAAGAGGATTATGGGGATGTTGATGCCGAAATTAACCAGAGGGAGGAGATCCGCTCTCAGGTAATTCGTTGTATAGGTGATCGCAAAACAGCTCTTGGTGATTGTTATCCCTTTAAGCTTGATGCTCAAGGGGATTTGCTTATTTACCAGAAGGATTCAATCGAGATCGGCCAGGCAGCTTATCTGCTTAGCTTGATTTTGTCACACTTGAAATCAGTTTCACCTATTCTGAGTGGATCATCTGTATATCCTCATGAGGATGAAGTCAGAAAGCTTCGCGAATACTTTCAATATTTTGCGACAGCTGCGCTTGCTGCGGAAATAGGTGGACAGGCTTGGTCGTTTGGACATCCTCGCCCAGACCATACTGGCTTTTTCACCAAACTAAAAGAAATATGGGGGGTTTTAAAAGATGGAATGGTTGACCCTGATCCATCAGCACCGATTCACCCTCAGGATGATCAAGTGGATATTTTTGCTTGGAAAGGCCATCCAGATGGATTGCCTGGTTTTTTACTTGCAGGAGCTCAAGTGGCAACAGGTGCAAATTGGAAGGAGAAATCTATTAAGGGGCACCTTACCGACGTATTTTGGAAAAGATGGTTTGGCAGACAGCCGGTATCGCAGCTTGTTTGTTATCATATTATTCCATTTGCAAGGCCAGATCGTGAGTTTCGGGATGATGTGCTAAATTTTGGTAATGTGCTTCACCGATTACGTATACCATATCGGGTTAAAGAAGCTATGAATTTGCATGGAGAGGGTATACCAATTGAGGCATTTGATTTACTCCCAGAGGCCGTTGATTGGCTGAACTCTTACTGTCAACGAGGAATTTAATGATTGAGTATCTAGACTTGACGATTGACGAATTGTTACTTGATCAAGAGAATCCAAGGCTTGGCGCTGTAGATAGCCAGTCTGAAGCTTTGGAGGCAATCATCAAACTGAATCACAGTCATTTCAGGGCATTGATGGTTAGTATTAAGGAGAATGGCCTTGATCCAGGCGATAGTTTGTATGTGATCCAGGCTGACGATAAACGAGATTATATTGTGCTTGAAGGGAATCGCCGCCTTTCTGCAATGAAGATTTTGGTAAATCCAGATATACTTGACGGTATAGAAGTGACCTCTGCTGTTAAGAATTCTTTGGTCAAAGTTGCACTAGATTTTAATCGTGATGCTATTGAGCCTATTCGTTGTGTGCTGTTTCGAAATCGCGAGGAAGCGCACGATTGGATATATCGTCGTCACACTGGAGCAGCTGAAGGTGAAGGGCGTATAAACTGGGGTCCTATGGAGATTCAGCGTTTTTCTGGTGATCGATCAATCCTAGACGTCATCGAGTTTGTTGGTCGCAATGCTGACTACTCTGATGACGAATGGGCTTCAACAAAGTCAATGATTGAGAGTAGGAAATCTTCAAATCTTGCCCGGCTTCTTGAGTCTGCAGCTGGGCGAAAGCATCTTGGAATTGCAATTGTAAAATCGGAAAGTGAAATAATACCAATGCTGATGTCAGACCCAAAGTGGGCATTAGGTGTGCTGAAGCATATCATCGAAGATGTACGTGATGGTATTATTGATTCTCGTGCTTTGAATAAAGCGTCTGATATTGCGAATTACTTTGAAAGCCTACCAGGTGAATTTCAGCCGAAGTCTTCCAAGAAGGCATTAACACCTTGCGCGTTCAGGGATATTTTTATCAAAGGAGCGCCCAAAGAAAAAAGTGTGGCAGTCAGAGCAAACACCTCTAAGAAGACAATTACTCCGCGTCAGCGGCGCACATTGTCGCCTAAGCGGCATGACTTTATGACACCAGCATCAACAAAAGTGCAGAGGTTACTCCATGAAGCGTCTTTAATTGATGTAGATAGGTATACTATTTCATCAGCGTTTCTCCTGCGTGCGTTTATTGAAGCTGCGCTTGAGGAGTATGTGAGAAAGAATGGCCTCTCTAAACTGAAGGATACCCGTAATGGAAACAAAGCTGAGTTAAGTTTGACACAATGTGCGGTAATGGTTGTAAAACATATTGAAGATAGTGGCCTTAAGTCAAAAAAAGACTTGCACGGATTTAGGGTTCTGTTCATTGAAAAATCGGCGCCTGCGTCAATAGAATCTCTTAATGGATTTATTCATAATAAATACCAGATACCGACTTCAGACTCGTTGAGATCGGGGTGGGATGCCGCAGTGCCAGTGTTTATTGCAGCTTTTGGAGCAGCTGATGTCAAATGAATCCACACGTGTTACGCAGAGCGGGCGTTACTCACCGTTGCGCTATCCTGGGGGAAAAGGCAAGGTAGCGCGCTTTATGTGCGAAGTTATTCGCTTGAATGGTTTATCAGATGGGCTTTATGTTGAGCCGTATGCTGGCGGAGCAGCTGTCGCATGGGAGCTTTTAATTACAGGTGTTGTGCGGCGCGTCGCCATAAATGATGTCAGCAGGCCGGTTTATGCCTTTTGGATGTCGGTTCTTCATCGTACTGAGGAGCTATGTAAGGCAATTGATTCAATTCCTTTAACAGTTGATGAGTGGGATAGGCAAAGGGAAATATTTCTTGATCATACGGGTGCAGATGAGTTTAAGCTTGGTCTGGCATTTTTCTTTCTGAATCGCACGAATAGGTCTGGTATTTTGAATGCAGGGGTTATCGGTGGACGCAATCAAACAGGAAAGTGGAAAATTGATGCTCGCTTTAATAAGGGCGATTTGATTTCTCGCATTAAAAAGATAGCAGCGCTTCGCTCTAGAGTTGAATTAACAGGTATGGATGCCCAAGAGTTTTTTGCGGAGAAAGCAGGTAACTGGAACCCTAACACTTTAGTGTATATTGATCCGCCTTACTATGAAAAAGGGCGGTATTTGTATTATGATGCTTATGCTCCTGAGGATCATAAGTCTATTGCTGAATCAGTCTTTAGGCTGACACATGTGAGTTGGGTTGTCTCTTATGATGATGTCCGGCCAATTCATGACCTTTATTCGGATACCTCATGGCTGCAATATACTTTGAACTATAGTGCGAGGAATGCCTCTCGTGGGAAGGAAGCTATGTTTTTCAGTGATGGGCTCAAAGTTCCTTCTCTTCCACTACCTTTGCTTGAAACAGCTCGCTGTATCAACGCAAAGCCTTTGAGCGGAGGAAATAGAGTAGTAGTGTAGTTTTTATTGAAATGCGTTGTAGATTTAGAGCTTGTCCATAAATAATCATTGACCATTATGATGGTTTGCTATAGAATGATTCAGCAAGAGATCATTCATGGCGGTGATTTATGTCTAAAGTGCAATCATGGGAAGTCTCAGATGCTTTCTGGCAAAGAGTTGAGCCTTTGCTGCCAATCCAGCAAAGAGATCCTGACAAGACCTACAAACGCAAGCCTGGTGGCGGACGGAAGCGACTTGACCCCAGAATGGCGTTTTCCGGCATTGTCTATGTGCTGAGCACCGGTTGCCAGTGGAAAGCCATACCCAAGGAGCAGTTCGGTTGCGGCAGTGCAGTGCACAAGTACTTCATTGAGTGGAGTAAGGCCGGTGTATTCGAAGCCATTTGGCGTCAAGGGCTGGCTGAGTATGACGAGATGGAGGGAATTGCCTGGGAGTGGCAAAGCATAGATGGCGGAATGTACAAAGCACCAATGGCTCTTGAAACCGTAGGGAAGAACCCGACGGATCGGGGAAAAAAACGGGAGCAAGCGTCATGTCCTGGTGGACGGTCGTGGCGTCCCGTTGTCCATCGTCGTAACCGGAGCGAACCGGCATGATGTGAGCCAGCTTGAAGCTGTTCTTGATGGCGTAGTCTTCGAGAAGCCTGCAGAGCAGGAGCAGCATCTTTGCGCAGATTGTGGCTACAAGGGAAAGCAGGCGCTCAGCAGCATTCTTCAGCGCGGATACATACCCCATGTAAAGCAGCGAAAAGAAGAGATCGAGGACAAGAAGCGTGACCCATCAAAGAAGGCGAGGCGCTGGATAGTGGAAGCATCTATTTCCTGGTTCAACCGTTTCAGGAAGATTCATGTGCGCTTTGAGAAGCTTGAGGTCACTCACTACGGATTGACGTGTCTCGCGGCGGCCATAATCACATACAGGAAAATCGGCGTAATTTATGGATAAGCCCTTATTTTTCACCACCACGCACCCCGGGGGAATCGGTTGAACCGATTCCCCCGGGGCTTTTTTTGGAGGCTCTATTGAGGATGAAGGAAGGCGTTACTGTGCGGGGATGGTGAATATCTGATCACGATAGAAGCCACTGTGGTTTTCCGTGGCGACTTCGGGGATTTCGAAGCTCCACGTCATGCGGTACCGCTCCTGGCTCGCTGCGGGGGCAGGAAGCTTGGGTACCCAGATACTGAAGACGACGGTTTCCCCGGCGTTGATGACGGTGGGCAGGTCGCGGAATTCCGGTGTGAAGGTTTCTGATCCTGCAAAGTCCCTTTCATAGGCGAATCCTATACGTTTTTCCACAAAGGCTTCGGCATTCTGGATGCTGTAGCTGCCACCAATGGCGGTGAGTTTGTAGTACTGCGCCACTCCGCCCTGATCGGCAAATTCCGCATAAGTACTGCCTTCAGCAAAAGAGGGGTTGGAAATACGGAAGGGGGGGTAGTGGATGTTGGTCAGATCGCTGCCATCGGCGGAGCCCCTTCTGTAATTGGTGTCGTAGAGGAACCCGAGCTGCAGGGCCTGGAAGTCGTCGGGGAAGTCCAGCACGCGCACGGTGAGGGTTGCCGGGTCGCTGAGGTCGGTGCCATCGCTGGCCTGCAGGGTGAAGTGGTAGTCGCCGGGCACGGTAATGCCCGCCTGGCCTCTGCCACGGCCTATGTCCGCGGAGGCCCTTGGCGTTGTGTTAAAGCCTCCCGAGGTAAAGGCTCCGGTGTAGGAGGGCTGGAAGCTGCTGCCGGCGGGCTGCTGCAGTGTGATGTCGTAAAACAGGGGGTCGCCGTCGGGGTCGTAGGCGGTGACTCTTACGGTGAAGTTGTCGGCGCAGTGGTATTGTAAGGTCCCTGGATTCGCCCAGCGACAGCGATCGACAATGGAGCCCAGCTGGTAGGTGTAGATTCCGGTGGTCGCATCATAGTCGATACCATAATTGTCAAAGGTGCTCTCTTTGTTTTCATGACCATTGCTGATGTCGACGTCGTTGAATCTCGCATAGGGCGGGTAGTTGGTCAGCTTGGCGTTGACGGTGGCGGTGGAGGGGGTGTAGTTGCCATGGGCCGGGCGGCTGGAGGCACCGTCGTTGTCGGTGACGATCAGCTCGGCGGTGTAGGGGCCGGGCAGGTCGGGCACAAAGCTGGTGCGGGCGGCATTGGGGGTGTTCAGGACGGCATTGCTTCCCGGTGGGGTATAGACCCACTGCCACTGGTACTGCAGGCCGGTGGTGCCGTCCTGGGGGTCGCTGCTGCCGCTGCCGTCAAACCAGGCTTCGGCACCTACCAGTACGGCTGCAATATCAGCGTTGGCGACGGCACTTGGGCGGGTGTTGGCACCGGTGCGCACGTGGATGGTCTGTTCGACGGGGTCGCTGTCGACGGTGCCGTCGTTGACGCTCAGGCGGATGGTGTAATATCCCTCGATGGGAACATACTCGTCACCCACTAGGGGTGCGGCTATGAAGGAAACGTTGGCACTGCGCGTGTTCAGCCACTCCTGGGTGTAGTGGGTGGTGTCTTTAAAGTCCTCGGGCACTTCGACCCACTCCCACTTATGGGTCAGCGCATCGCCGTCGTTGTCGTAGGAGCCGGAGTAGAAGTAGGCGTATCCCCAGGCGGTGATTTCGGCTTCCCCCACGCTGCCGCCAAGACCGATGGGATAGTGGTCATAGATAACGGCGACGGGCGGGGTATTGGGATGGCCGTCGGGCTTGGTGACCGTGATGGTGGCGACTTGCGCGGCGCTCAGGGCGGTGCCGTCAAAGACTTCCAGCTGCACATTATACGTGCCCACCACGTCGGGGGTGAAGGTGACGGTGACGCCGTCGCGGCTGTCCAGTTCGGCGGAGGAGCCCCTGGGTTTTCTGTCTGCAAGGCTCATGGACACCGACGTATTGTGCAGCAGCGTCCAGTGGTAGCTGAGGGTGTCGCCATCGGCGTCGGAACTGCCGCTGCCGTCCAGGGTGACGGTCTCACCCAGCTCGATTTCATAGGGGCCGCCAGCGTCAGCGACGGGCACGGCGTTGGCCCTGGAAGCATTGATGATGACCTGCAGGGGCTTGCTGCTCTGATCGCCGAAGTGCACCTGCAGGGTTGCGATATAGATGCCTTCGCTGGTGGGGCTGAATCCGGGGGCGGCGCTGGTGGGGTCGTTGAGCTCGTCGGTGCTGCCATCGGGGGGGTTGAGGGTCCACGCGTAGGTGAGTCCGGCGGGGTCTTCGCCAGTGGGGGGAACGCTGCGACTGCCGTCAAGGACGACCCAGGAGTCGACCAAGCGGTTGAGCAGGGTCGTAGCCACGGCCACCGGCTGGGTATTGGTGGCGGTAATGGTGATCTGGCTTGGCTGACTGATGGCGATATCCTGATTGACTACCCGCAGCTGCACTTCGTAGGTGCCGGGCAGATCGGCCACGAAGGTGGGGTTGCTTGCCGATGAGTCGGAAAATTCCGCCAGGCTGAGTTCCGGTTTACTGACAAAGGCCCACTGATAGCTCAGGCTGCCGCCATTGGGCGAACTGCTGGTGGAGCCATCCAGCTGCACGGTGCTGCCCATCTGGACGGTTTCCTGCAGGGCCGTGGCAACGGCGGTGGGTATGGGAGTGGTTTTGTCTTTACCGTCACTGCCGCAGGCGGCCAGCACCAGCAGCAGGCACAGCAGTATGAAGGTGGGGAACAAAGAGCGCTTCATGGTGTTTTCCTTTTTGTCTTGGCGTTTGGGGTTTGCGAAATATGGCAACGGATGACATCAGGTTCAGCAGCCTGCTAGAAGTGCAGGGTCATGCTCAGGCGCGCGGTGCGGCCAGGTGCCGGCACCAGGCCCAGGCTGAGGGCGTCCAGGTAGTATTCGTCGGTGAGGTTGTCGATATTGAAATCCAGTGTCAGCCAGTCGTTGGGCTGGTAGCTGACAAAGAGATCCCACAGGGTGTACTCGTGCCAGGGTATGGGTTTGGTGAATCCGTTGCTGGTGTCGTCGTGAAATTCGGCCATGGTGCGTTGGCCCATGAAGGTACCCCGTGTGCCCAGCTCCAGCTTCCGGGAGAGCAGCCGGACGCCGAGGATGGCGCTGGCGTGCCACTGGGGCGGGATCATATTGTTGATGTAGGAGTTGGAGATGCCGTAATCGGTGCAGTCGTAACGGCGCAGGCTGCCGTGGTGGCACATTTCTATATGGGTGTATTTGGTGCCGGCCAGCTCGGTGAACAGCCAGCCCAGGTCGTAATCCATATTCAGCTCAACACCATGGAAGCTGGCGCTGTCGATATTGCGCATGCGGAAGAAATCCATGGAGTTGGTACTTGACTCCTCCCAGAAATTGATGGAGGTACGGGTGAGGTAATCTTTGGTGTAATTGCGGAAATAGGCCAGTTTCAGGCGAAAGGTGTCGCTGGTGGTGAGCATCCCCTCGCGCAGGACATTGAGCCCGACTTCGCGGTTCTTGGCGTGCTCCGGCTTGAGTTCAGTATCCATGTTGGGGTTGACGGAAAATCCCTGGGTGGTCTCGAACAGACTGGGCATGCGCATGGCTTCGGCATAGCGGGCATACAGCTGGATATCGGCTCTGGGCTCCCAGGTGAGGCTGACAATGGGCGTGGTTCCCGAGCTGCTGCTTTCATAGTACACCGGGTCACAGGTACCGTCGCCGGAGCTGTCTACACACAGGCTGCTGGTGCTGCTCACCTCCGCAGCCTTGCGGTCTTCGGTGGAAAAACGCGTGTGGCGCATGCCGCCATCCAGTATGACATTTGGGTGCATGTACCACTGCACGGCGGTGAAGGCACTCAGCTCTTCGCGCAGGCCATCGCGGGAGAAATCATCGCCCATCTGCGCGCTCTTGCTGGTGGGGCTCAGGTCTTCGTGCTGCAGGGAGATTCCGTAGGCCACAACGGGCTGACCGTAACTCCAGAAGTGCATGGTGTTGGAGAGATCGGCGCCGCGACGCTGGTAGCGCTCGGCGGAAGCGGAGCCCATTTCCGTGGCGCTGTTGTTGGAGAAGTCGCCTTCAAGGTAGTAAAAAATATTCTGGCTGCGGGTATCGGTCTGCCACAGGCTGACGAGTATGTCGGCCCAGTCGAGCTCGGCGGGTTGCCAGCGGTAGCGGGCGTTGTAGGTCTCTGCCAGTACGGTGGAGCTGTTGGTCTGGCGTACGGTTCCGAACCACATCAACTGGGAGGGCATGAGTTCGCCGTAGGTGCTGTCGTAGCGCAGGTAGCTCAACTCCAGGCTCTGATCGGCGGGCAGGTGGAACTGGCCCTTGAGCAGCAGGGATTCACTGGCGTAGTTGCTGTTGACGATGCGCTCCTCGGCGCGAAAGCGGGAAGCTCCTTCACGCTTGGGGCGCACTTCGGTGTAAAAGGCCAGTTTGCGCTGATCGGACAGATCCATGTACGGTGCCGGGCCGTGCTTGCCGGCATAGTAGTTCCCCTGGCTGCGCTCGGCGTAGGCGGCCAGGAGGCTGCCCCAGTCAAAGCGCCGGGCCAGGGCGATGCTGCCGGCGTGGCTTTTGGGGGAAAACAGGTCGGGGCGATCCATGCCTTCGACGGGGGCAAAGCTGTCGGGCAGGGCGTAGGAGCGCCCGGTGAAATGCTGCTGTTCGCAGATATCCGGGCGGGCGCAGTCGATACGATAGACGCCGTCATCGTTGATTGCGCCCAGGTGGTAGCCGGCCGGTGTCCCCGCTGCAGGTACCGATCCCGAATTATTGCCCATGAGCGATCCGCGCAGGCGAATGCCCCACTCCTTGCCGGGCTTGATGATGTCGCCGGCTTCAATGGTGCGCATGCTGACGGTTCCGCCGGTGGCTCCGGTACCTTCCGCGCTCGTGACCGGGCCCTTGTCGATGCGGATGCCGCCGACCAGGTCGGGGTCCACGTAGCTGCGGCTGGAGACGCCGGCATAGCCGCGATAGACGGTGGTTTCCTGGCGCGCGCCGTCGATGAGCACCGGAACGCGACCCTGCCCCTGCATGCCGCGAATATTCACGTCCAGTCCGCCACTGTTGCGGTTTTCACCAATGAGTACACCGGGAGTTCCCTGAAAGATGTCGCCCACGGAGGTGCCGCGAAAGCGTTCGATATCCCTCTGGGTGATGATATTGACCGAGGCGGGAGCGCGAAAGGTGGCGTCGTCTTCGCGGGTACCGCGCACGGTTACGGGAGCCAGGACGACCTGTTCCCGTTCTGTGGGGCGCAACCCCACCGGAAGCGGGACTCCCTGCAGCTCCTGAAGCTCTGTGACTGGCGTCACGGAAAGCTCCATGTCAGCTGTCCTGTGAGGGGTCAGTGTGATGAGGTTGTTGCCGTTGAGGTGCCACTGGAGTCCGGTTCCTTCCAGCAGTTGCTCCAGAGCCTGGTCACTGCGCCACTGCCCCTGCACTCCCGGCGACTGATGATCCTGGACGATGCGATCGTCCACCAGGACATCAATGCCGGTGGCAAGGGAGAACTGCAGGAGGGCGCCGCCCAGTGGCTGGGCGGCTATGGAGAAGCTGTGGAAGGAGGCGAGGTTGGCAGCGGGAGCGGGTATGGCGTTCAGGAAAAGCGCCAGAGCGACAAGCGCGCAGGCGCGTACCATGAGGCTAAGAACTTATCCATAAATTACGCCGATTTTCCTGTATGTGATTATGGCTGCCGCAAGACACGTCAACCCGTAGTGAGTGACCTCAAGCTTCTCAAAGCGCACATGAATCTTCCTGAAACGGTTGAACCAGGAAATAGATGCTTCCACTATCCAGCGCCTCGCCTTCTTTGATGGGTCACGCTTCTTGTCCTCGATCTCTTCTTTTCGCTGCTTTACATGGGGTATGTATCCGCGCTGAAGAATGCTGCTGAGCGCCTGCTTTCCCTTGTAGCCACAATCTGCGCAAAGATGCTGCTCCTGCTCTGCAGGCTTCTCGAAGACTACGCCATCAAGAACAGCTTCAAGCTGGCTCACATCATGCCGGTTCGCTCCGGTTACGACGATGGACAACGGGACGCCACGACCGTCCACCAGGACATGACGCTTGCTCCCGTTTTTTTCCCCGATCCGTCGGGTTCTTCCCTACGGTTTCAAGAGCCATTGGTGCTTTGTACATTCCGCCATCTATGCTTTGCCACTCCCAGGCAATTCCCTCCATCTCGTCATACTCAGCCAGCCCTTGACGCCAAATAGCTTCGAATACACCGGCCTTACTCCACTCAATGAAGTACTTGTGCACGGCACTGGCGCAACCAAACTGCTCCTTGGGTATGGCTTTCCACTGGCAACCGGTGCGCAGCACATAGACAATGCCGGAAAACGCCATTCTGGGGTCAAGTCGCTTCCGTCCGCCACCAGGCTTGCGTTTGTAGGTCTTGTCAGGATCTCTTTGCTGGATTGGCAGCAAAGGCTCAACTCTTTGCCAGAAAGCATCTGAGACTTCCCATGATTGCACTTTAGACATAAATCACCGCCATGAATGATCTCTCACTGAATCATTCTATAGCAAACTATCATAATGGTCAATAATTATTTATGGACAAGCTCTAAGTCGGGGCATGCGGTGTTTTCTCCTCTTTTCTGGTTATCGATCCCTCTACCAGGTAAGACGGAAAACCATGCAAAATGTACGGGCCGGTGAAAACATTTTTTGCATAATCTTTAAAAATTCAACGAAGCTAATGCTTATGGCGAGGGTGAGCCCCTGTTGTTTCGTGCGGTTGCGGCATCAGTCAGTTGGCGGATATGCGGATGAAAAAATGGGTGTAGCGGCTCATGCGCACGGGAAAGCTGTTGACGATGCTGTGCAGGGCTGCTTCGGGGTCGCTGGCGCTGAATATTCCGGTTACCGGGATGGCGGCCACGTCCGGGTCGACGCTGAAGCGGGCGCTGTGGTAGCGCTCCAGGTCGCGCAGGACTTCACCCAGCGGGGTGTTCTGGTAGAGCAGGCGCTTCTGGCGCCACAGGCCGATGCTGTTGACATCCACGTCGGGCAGGCGCTGGAGACGGCTGGTGTCGTAGTGCAGTACCTGGCCGGGGTTCAGGGTTACCTGGTGCCCCAGGGTGTCAACTTCCACCTGGCCGCTGGCCACGGCGACCCTGGCGCCAGCGGGCTCAAGGCGCAGGTTGAAGCTGGTGCCCAGCACGCGGACTTCGCCTGCGGCGGCTTTTACCCGGAAAGGAGTTGTGTCGGGGGCAACGTCAAAGAACCCTTCGCCATGGCGCAGGGTTACCTGGCGCTGGTGGTTTTCCATCTGGACGCTGATGGCCGAAGCGGCCCCCAGGGAGATGCGGGAGCCGTCTGCCAGGGTAATCTGGCGCAGCTCACCGGCACGGGTGCAGTAGTCTGCGCCCAGGCAGTGCAGACCGGGAGAGTGGTGCAGGCTGATACTTGTGATGCCTGCGACCACCAGAAGGACGGCGGCGGCGGTGGCCAGGGTGGACCAGGCGCGTTGCCGGAGTGCCCGGTGGCGAAAGGTGGTGCTGGCCCGGCGCGGGGCCAGGTCCTCCATGCCGTGCCAGATGCGCTGTATTTTCCGCCAGGATTGGGCGTGGATGGGGTTCTGGTCCATCCACGCGGACCAGGCGCGGCGGTCGGTTTCGCTGGCCTGGTCGTCCTGCAGGCGTACAAGCCAGGCGATGGCCTGCTCGTCTGGACTCTGTTTCTGGGGTGATGAAAGGTCCGGGGTGAAGGAGGTCTCCGGGTGCTGGCTCATGATTTCTCCTGTTGCGTGGCGTACTCATCCAGGCGTCTGGTGCAGTGGGTGAGGGCGCGGGCCATATGTTCCATGATAGTGCTGCGCGTGATGCCAAGCTGTTGTCCGATTTCGCTGTAACTCAACCCTTCCAGGCGCTTGAGCCGGAAGACCTCCCTGGCCCTGGGGGGCAGTTCCGCGATGGCATCCATGAGGATTGCCAGCTCTTCACGGGACAAAGCGGTGTCTTCGGCTGAGGGAGCCCGGCCCATGGCACTTTCCAGTTCTTCGGGGCTGATATCCTCCACGGGCATGTGGCTCGCGGATCGATAGTAGTCGATCAGTACATTGTGGGCAACTTTCAGCAGGTACGCTTTGGGATTGAGCAGGGAGATGGAGCTGCGCAGCAGGCGCAGGAAGGTTTCCTGGGTCAGGTCTGCCGCTGTTCCGGAAGAGGATACGCGGCTGGAGAAATAGCGCAGGATATCCTTGTGGTGGTTGCGGTAGATGTCGTGGGGATTCTGATCTGACATGGATGCCCTCTTCCAGTCGCTCTTCCGGGTGCGTCGCGTTCACGCTGCTTCACCTTCTGGTGAGTGTGGAGGCACGGGCGATCATGTTAGTTTACGCAAACTTTCTAGCGCTTTTTTCGATCCTCTGTCAAGGGTATTCGGGCATTTCAGCAGGAAAGTGCTGTGGGTGAGGCTGTCGCAGGGGTGAAGGGGTGCCGTGGCCAGCAAAAGAAACAGGGAGCGCCGGCTGACGCTCCCTGGATATACATGTTCTGAGGGGTTTTACTCTGCGGGCTGTCCGGCGCTGCGGCTCTTGCTGCGCTCAATGGACTGCAGGGCCAGGTAGTTTTCGCCAAAACGCTTGAGGTTGTCGATTTCGTTGTCATACTGGTCGTAGTGACGCTCTTCATCCATGACCAGATCCTCGAAGAGTTTCTTGGAGACCGAGTCGGCGTTGGTGCCGCACTCGTTGGCCCAGCGGTTATAGTCCATGGCGCTCTGCTCTTCCATTTTGGCAGCCATTTCCAGCATTTTATTCACGTCCTGTTCTGGAATAACGTTGGAGCCGGCTTTCATTTCCACGTCGCCACCCAGGAAGAGGATGCGCTCGGCCAGACGCTCCACGTGGATCATCTCTTCGATGGCGGTGCGCTTGAAGAGCCCGGCCAGCAGGTCGTAGCCCTGGTCGTCACAGTGAAAGTGGAAATACATATACTGGTGGAGCGCGGCGATTTCTTCAGATACGGCCTTGTTCAGCAGAGCTATACTTTTTTCATGCATGGAATGCCTCCTGATATTCGAGATGGATAAAAAAATACGAGTCCGATGGGCAGATACTACTCCAGAAACCCGTGGCAATCAAGGGAAGCCGGGGGTGGGAAATCTTCCGTTGACATGGTCGCAGAGGCAGGGCACTATATCGATCCGGGATTCAGGGAAGTGCGGTGAAAATCCGTCGCTGCCCCCGCAACTGTAAGCCGGACAAGGCTCCATGCGCCACTGTGACAACACGGGAAGGCGGAGCTGAGGATGATGGCGAGCCAGGATACCTGCCCCGAGAACACACAGCGGAGGGATGTTCCTATGGAAGTTCTGTCTTCACGTTCCCGTCTTTTGTAGCCAGCGCTCTGCGGCCCACGTACCCATTTCTTTCATCACATGCGTACCCCTGCCACTGCCTGCCCGGATATTTGCCGGGATGATGTGCCGTCTTCGCGGACGGACAGTGGCGGAAGCCACGGAGCCTGAACTATGATCACTACTGTCATGAAGCGCGATGGTCGTTTTGTCCCCTTCGACCAGGAGCGCATCGCCACTGCCATCTTCAAGGCCGCCCGTTCGGTGGGCGGCAGCGACCGTAACATTGCCTCGGCCCTCTCCCTGCAGGTGCTGCGCGCCCTGGTGGACCAGTACGGCCAGTACGGTTCCTGCACCGTAGAGCAGGTGCAGGACTGCGTGGAAAAGGTTCTCATCGAGGGTGGCCACGCCAAAACCGCCAAAGCCTATATCATCTACCGCCACCAGCGCGCCGACATGCGGGCCATGACCGAAAGCTTCGAAGGTCTGGAGAGCATCGTGGAATCCTACCTGGGCGGCAGCGACTGGCGGGTCAACGAAAACAGCAACACCACCTATGCGCTGCAGGGGCTCAACAACTACATCTCTTCCACCATCACCGCCCGCTACTGGCTCAATAAGATCTATCCGCGCCAGGTGCAGGAAGCCCACTCCCGTGGCGACTTTCACATTCACGATCTGGGGCTGCTGGCGGTGTACTGCTGCGGCTGGGATCTGAAGGATCTGCTGGTGCGCGGCTTTCGCGGCGTGGCCGACAAGGTGGAGAGCAAGCCGGCCAAACACCTGCGCTCGGCCCTGGGTCAGGTGGTCAACTTCTTCTACACCCTGCAGGGGGAAGCCGCGGGGGCCCAGGCCTTTGCCAATTTCGATACCTGCCTGGCACCCTTTATCGCCTATGACCAGCTGACCTACCCCGAAGTGAAGCAGGCCATGCAGGAGTTCGTCTTCAACCTGAATATCCCCACCCGCGTGGGATTTCAGACGCCCTTCACCAACCTGACCATGGACCTGTACGTCCCCTCCACCCACCGCGACGAGCCGGTCATCATAGGCGGAAAGCCCCAGGAACGCACCTACGGGGAATTTCAGGAAGAGATGTTCATGCTCAACCAGGCCTTCATGGAAGTGATGATGGAAGGCGACGCCAAAGGGCGCGTCTTCACCTTCCCCATTCCCACCTACAACGTCAGCCGCGACTTCGACTGGCAGCACCCCATGGTGGGCAGGCTGATGGAGACTACCGCCAAGTACGGCATCCCCTACTTTGCCAACTTCGTCAACAGCGACATGAGCCCCGACGACGCGCGCAGCATGTGCTGTCGCCTGCGTCTGGACAATCGGGAACTGCACAAGCGCGGTGGCGGACTCTTTGGCGCCAATCCCCTGACCGGCTCCATTGGCGTGGTAACCATCAACCTGCCCCGCATCGCCCACAGCGTGGACAGCGAAACGGCCTTCTTTGAGCGGCTGGCCGAGCTGATGGAGCTGGCCCGCGACAGCCTCAAAATCAAACGCAAGGCCCTGGAGCGCCTGACGGAAAACGGCCTCTACCCCTATTCCCGCTTTTACCTGCAGGATATTCATCAGCGCTTTGGCGAGTACTGGCGAAACCACTTCAACACCATCGGCATCATCGGCATGAACGAAGCGCTGCTGAACTTTATCGGCGTGGATATCACCCATCCCGAAGGGCTGGAATTTTCCCGTCGCGTCATGGAATTCATGCGGGAGCGCCTGGGACAGTTCCAGCTGGAGGAAGACGTGCTCTACAACCTGGAGGCCACCCCCGCCGAAGGCACCTCGTTCCGCCTGGCCCGCAAGGACCGCCAGACCCTTCCCGGCATCATCACCTCCGGTACTGAAGAGCGCCCCTACTACACCAACTCCACCCAGATACCGGTGGAGAAAACCCGCGACCTCTTTGCCGCCCTGGACCATCAGGATCAGCTGCAGCCCCTCTACACCGGGGGGACCGTCTTCCACATCTTCCTGGGCGAAGCCGTGGAGGACGGCACCACCGTGGGCAAACTGCTGGACACCATCACCCGGCGCTACCACCTGCCCTACATCACCATCACACCGACATTTTCCATCTGCCCTGTTCACGGCTACCTCAAGGGCGAGCACACCCACTGCCCCCACTGCGCCCAGGAACAGCGGCAGGAAATTCAGACCCGGATTACCGAACTCAAAGGCCAGGACGGCCTGCACGAAATCAATCTGACAGGAGCACACTCATGAGCCAGCGCGAAGCACAGATTCAGCAACTGGAAGAACAGCTTGCCAGCGTCAAAGGAACCCCCTGCGACATCTACAGCCGTGTCGTGGGCTACCACAGCCCCACCAACCACTGGAACGAAGGCAAAAAAGAGGAATTCGGCAAGCGGGAGACCTTTGCGGTCAACCCATGAGCCACACGCCCACCCTGGTGGCCGATTTCACCCCCGTCAGTCTGCTGGACTTTCCCGGTGAAATCGCCACCACCGTCTTCACCCACGGCTGCAACCTGCGCTGCCGCTACTGCCACAATCCCGCACTCGTCCTGGGACAGCCCGGAAGGAGCCGCCAGGACCAGCTGCTGGAATACATTGACCGGCACCAGATCGGGGCCGTCGCCATCACCGGCGGCGAGCCCCTTTTTCAGCGGGAACTTGAAACCCTGCTGCAACAGCTGCGCAGCCGGAAAATCCGGATCAAACTCGACACCAACGGCACCCTGCCCCATCGCCTGAAACAGGTGCTGGAACAGGAACTGGTGGACTTTGTGGCCGTAGACGTCAAAGCCTTTAATGATGCCGACATGGCCCACATCACCCGCACCTGCACCAGCATACAGCCCCTGCTGACCAGCCTGGCCCATCTGTGCAGCGCCAGCATCCCCTTTGAACTGCGCCACACCCTCTGGAAACTGCCCGAACCCGAAGAACTGCGCGCCCTGGCCGCCCACTGCGGCAGCGCTCCCCTGGCCCTGCAGTTTCTGCGCGACCGCGCCCCCATGCTGGATAAACGCTTTCGCTCTCCCCTGTCGGCCACCGATTTCACCACCGCGCACCAGCGCTTCGCGCAGATGTTTTCCCGCGTGATAACACGGGGAGAAAACACGGAAGCCACGAAATAAAGAGGGGAAAATATGCCTCGCGCTAAGCCGCCAGGCTCGCCAAGGAAAGGCAGGGGGAGCTTTACCGCGAATGGACGCGAATAAACGCGAATAGATGCAGGGAGCTGTGAAGGCAGGTTTCTCGCGGAGCACGCAGAGGCGCGGGGAAAAGGCAAAGAGAGATTGAACCACGGAAAACACGGAGGGCACGGAAAAAGAGGGAAAGACATATCTCTCGCCAAGCCGCCAGGCTCGCCAAGGAAAGGCAGGGTTTACCGCGAATGGCCGCGAATAAACGCGAATAGATGTAGGGCGGATAAGCGAACGCGCATCCGCCAGTTGGGATAATATGTCTCACACAAAGTCCACCAAGGCACAGAGAAAGGCACAGTCTCATGCAAAGCTGCGGAGGGAAAGCATAGCAGCATTCTTTTACCGCAGACAAAGGCAGGAAAGGGCAAGCAAGTGAAAACGTAATGCGCTATTATAATGAGGCTAGATCAGGATTAATTGCACTCTTATAAACGGTCGAGCAGCAATAGACGAAAAGGACACCCACTTTGCGCTGTGCGCCCCTTGTCTTCCTTGGCGGGCTTTGCGACTTGAGTGAGCGCAGCAAACGCGTGAGGAACCGTCTTTTTGTATTTGCCGTTATCTGCGCTCATCTGCGTAATCTGCGGACAATATGCCTTTCTTCTTCAGCGGTTACGTTTTTATGCCTCGTTGTCTTTGCGCATCTGTGTCATCCGTGTTCATCCGTGGTTACAAGTCTCCCCTCTCCCATATTCGCGTATATTCGTGTCCATTCGTGGTAAACTCTCACTTAGCTCTCCCGGCGACCCCTTGACTTGCGAATCAAAAAAGGTACGCTCTTTTCAATCGTCCTTTTGCATGGTTTCATCAAGAAGACACAGAAGGCCCCAAGAAATGATATCGACCTAGCCAGAAAGCGCCAGAAGGAGGTATGTGGTGAGTAAACGAAATTCTCATATAGGCAGCGACTTTGATGATTTCCTTACGGAAGAGGGTATTCTTCAGGAAGTGGAACTGGTGGCTGTGAAACGAATTATTGCTCATCAGATAGAGCAGGAGCTGCGGGATAAGAAAGTGACCAAAAAGGTTATGGCGGAGAAGATGCACACCAGCCGTGCTTCGCTGAATCGTCTGCTTGACCCGGAGAATCTTGGAATCACGCTGCAAACCCTTGGCAAGGCGGCAAATGCTCTGGGAATGAGGTTGCACGTCAGTCTGGAGAAATAACCCCATGCAGACCCGACGCCCCCGCGAACTAAGGACACCCACTGTACGCTGTGCGCCCCTGCCTTCCTTGGCGGGCTTTGCAACCCCGGTGAGCGTAGCGAACGGGCGAGAGATTTGCTTCACTCTTCTGGATTCGCGTTTATTCGTGTTCATCCGTGGTTTCAGCTGGCTGTTACCCTCCATCGGAAAACACGGAAGGCACGGAAAAAGAGAGAAAGACATACCTCTCGCCAAGCTCGCAAAGGCACCAAGGAAAGGCAGGAGGATTAACTGCGGAGCGGATTGGGGTACATGAGCCGATCTGAACGCAGAGCGTTTAAACGAGCTGCTCCAGGAATAAAATCACGCATCTGTCAATTCCATGGAGGTCAATGGTATTCCTGTAACATTTATTCTGATATCATACAGACTGAAGCAACTGGCGCGGCAATGCAACGCATCAGGAAGACGGTCTTTCCAATTGTGGATTTGACGGAAATACTGGCCCGGATAAAAGCCTGACAGGAAAGCATATTTTCATGAAAGAGTTACAGGATGCACAGTCAGGCGGGCATTTTTATCCGTCATTTTGTACGGTTTTTGAGAAAGTGCATAGCGTCACTTTTGACGCCTAAGAGCTTGTCCATAAATAATTATTGACCATTATGATAGTTTGCTATAGAATGATTCAGTGAGAGATCATTCATGGCGGTGATTTATGTCTAAAGTGCAATCATGGGAAGTCTCAGATGCTTTCTGGCAAAGAGTTGAGCCTTTGCTGCCAATCCAGCAAAGAGATCCTGACAAGACCTACAAACGCAAGCCTGGTGGCGGACGGAAGCGACTTGACCCCAGAATGGCGTTTTCCGGCATTGTCTATGTGCTGCGCACCGGTTGCCAGTGGAAAGCCATACCCAAGGAGCAGTTTGGTTGCGCCAGTGCCGTGCACAAGTACTTCATTGAGTGGAGTAAGGCCGGTGTATTCGAAGCTATTTGGCGTCAAGGGCTGGCTGAGTATGACGAGATGGAGGGAATTGCCTGGGAGTGGCAAAGCATAGATGGCGGAATGTACAAAGCACCAATGGCTCTTGAAACCGTAGGGAAGAACCCGACGGATCGGGGAAAAAAACGGGAGCAAGCGTCATGTCCTGGTGGACGGTCGTGGCGTCCCGTTGTCCATCGTCGTAACCGGAGCGAACCGGCATGATGTGAGCCAGCTTGAAGCTGTTCTTGATGGCGTAGTCTTCGAGAAGCCTGCAGAGCAGGAGCAGCATCTTTGCGCAGATTGTGGCTACAAGGGAAAGCAGGCGCTCAGCAGCATTCTTCAGCGCGGATACATACCCCATGTAAAGCAGCGAAAAGAAGAGATCGAGGACAAGAAGCGTGACCCATCAAAGAAGGCGAGGCGCTGGATAGTGGAAGCATCTATTTCCTGGTTCAACCGTTTCAGGAAGATTCATGTGCGCTTTGAGAAGCTTGAGGTCACTCACTACGGGTTGACGTGTCTTGCGGCAGCCATAATCACATACAGGAAAATCGGCGTAATTTATGGATAAGTTCTAAATATAGTTAGATTTTTCCACATCTCGGAGATTTTATGAAAGAACTGTTTAAGTGGTATTTCCCTCTAAGTGATGACGAGATTAGAAATATATGGAAAGAGGGAATTCTAACAGTTGATACGAACGTGCTTTTAGATCTTTATAGGTACCACGAAGACACTAGGGAAGCTTTGCTTGCTGCGATTAATGCCTTTGACGGTAGAGCTTGGATTTCCCATCAGGTCGCAGAAGAGTTTTTCAGAAATAGAAATAGTGTAATACTCTCATCAAATAGCGCATTTAACGATGCAGAGAAAAATATGGCTCTTCCGTATTGAGGATACATTGACAAAAAAGTGAGCATGGTGCCACTTATCGGGATTACAACCAAATAATTCCGGGAGAAGCACCATGCTCACCAGTGTTCTTTACCATGCCTACGGCCTTGCTGGCTACGATTACATCCGCACAGAGTATTGCGGCAATACCATCAATTTCCATGTCCGGCCCCGTAAAAAGCTGATTCGCTGCCCTGCGTGCCTTGGCCGTTCTGTCATATTACGCGGCAGTAGCATTCGTCGGTTACGAGGTTTGCCTTTGGGGATCAAGTCCACTTGGTTGCACGTCCACGTTCCACGCATCCAGTGCCTTCAGTGCGGTAGTGTCAGGCGGGTGAGTCTGAAAATAGCCTCTCCACGGTGTTCCTACACCCATGCATTTGCTCGGTATGTGGTCTCCCTTGCCCAAGCTATGACCCTCATTGATGTAGCACGGCTTCTTGGTATAGGCTGGGACCTGGTCAAGTCCATTTTCAAGCAGTATCTGCATCATCACTACAGTAGCCCTTCACTTGCTGGGCTTGAGTATATCGCCATTGATGAGAAATACACAGGACGCAAACATGGCTTCATTACTCTCGTCATTGACCTTGGTTCAGCCAGGGTCGTATACGTTGGAGCAGGCAAACAGGCAGAAGCGCTTGATGGTTTCTGGAAACGCCTTGGTCGTCGCAAGTCATCTATCAAAGCCGTTGCTGCTGACATGAGTCCGGCTTACCGGTCGGCAGTGCTCGAACACCTTCCATCTGCTGCGTTGGTGTTTGATCGTTTCCATGTCGTCAAGCTTATGAATGAATAAAGTGGGCCCAGTTGTCCAGACATATTTCGAGGAAGTTTAAGTTTTCTTATTGCAGCCTATGCCGCAAGCTTTTCCTCCTTTATTCTAAATACTGACATGTACATTTTGTCTGGTGTTCTGTAGTCAAGAGACTGATGAAACCTTCTGCTATTGTAGAAGGTGAAGTATCGCTTTACTCCTTCCTTGAGTTCGGTCATGTTCTCATAGCATTTGATATAGATGTTTTCGTATTTCACACTGCGCCAAAGGCGCTCTACGTAGACATTGTCAAGGGCTCTGCCTTTGCCGTCCATGCTGATTCTGATGCCGTGACTCTTGAGTCTTTGCGTAAATGCCTCTGAGCTATATTGGCTTCCCTGGTCGGTGTTGAATATCCCAGGGACTCCATAGCGTCTGATGGCTTCATCCAGTGCTTCGAGGCAAAAGCAGGTATCCATGGTGTTGGAGATGCGCCAGCTCAGTACTTTGCGGCTGAACAGATCTATGATAGCTGTCAGGTACACCGTCTTGGCGCCAAGCTTCAAGTACGTGATATCAGTGGCCCAAACCTGGTTGGGAAGCCAGATATTCAATCCTCGCAGCAAGTACGGATACTTCTTGTGCTGCTTGTTGGCCCGTGAAAGATTGGGTTTGGGGTAAATCGCACGCAGCCCATGCTTGTGCATAATGCGCCGCACCTGTTTGGAACTCACGGCCATATCATGTTCCTCATTGAGCTGTATGGCTATCTTGCGATAACCGAAGGTGGGAATGTCTTGCAGCACCCTGAGAACAACCTTCAGTATTTCAAGATCAGATTCCTCCAGCGCCGACGAACGTGACTGGTAATAGTAGGTCGAGTGGCTGATGCCAAGCAACTTGCACTGCATCCGTATGCTCAGGTTTTTATGGCCTGGCTCTATGGCATTTTTGGCTCGTGACCGTAGAGTTGCACATACTTTTTTTTTAGGAAGTCCTTCTCAACCTGAAGCATGCCAATTTGCTTGTAAAGGGCGTCAACATTGCGATCCTCTTTGTCCTTGCCCTTCTTCTTGTTGGGACGATCGAATATATCAGGCATGGCTTCCAGAGCACGCTTCTTCCACTCCTTGATCTGCTGGGGATGAACCTCATACTCCTGAGCCAGCTCCTGAACAGTCTTTCTTCACGCAGCGCCTCAAGGGCTACCTTGGCTTTGAACTCATTGGTAAATGTCTTACGTTGCACTATAGTCACTCTCCAGGTGATGTTTGGATCAGGTCAATCTACGCCACTTCCGATGACTTTGCCAAACTTAAACCCCTGTCCGATTTACTGGGCCCATTATAGAACGCCTTACCGATATTCGCCGCGAGCTGTACCATGAGCTCACAAGTCAGCATGACAAGAGCATTCTCAAAGGCACTCGCTGGATGCTTCTCAAAAATCCGCAGAGCATTGGCGAGCAAACCAGTGATCATGAACGCCTTGAACTTGCCCTGCAGGCCAATCGACCATTGGCGGTTGCCTATTACATGAAAGAAGACCTCCGCCAGATATGGCAACAAACTGACAAGGTAACTGCCACGGTATTCCTCGATGACTGGATCAACAGGGCTCAAGCATCAGCTATCAAAGGATTGAAGAAAATGGCCAAAACGCTGGAGAAGCACCGAGAGGGAATCCTGAACTGGTATGATCACCCCATATCAACAGGACCACTTGAGGGGATCAACAACAAAATTGATACCCTCAAAAGGCAAGCCTATGGATACAGAGATATGGAATTCTTCGAGCTCAGAATAAAGGCCCTCCATAATTCAAAGTACGCTTTAACCGGATGAACCCGTTTTTCCGGCACGCCTGACCCCTGCATCCCTGCAGTGCTGCCGGACCACTCACTTCCTGTGAGTGTCCCGTTCGGGTCTTGCCAGCCAGGCGTCGCACTCACCGGACGGGCTCAGGGGGGAACGGCCTGCTTCTGCCTTTCCCCCGTGTGCTGGCCCAGCCAGGACGCGAAGACTGGAACGCTATGGACCCGCAGGGTTGCCGCCACGACGGCGGCAACCGCAAACCAAAAGCCACGGAGGGCGGTTGTTTGCGGTCCCCAGTTCCAGGCAAGCGGACGGCTGAAAAGGACAGCACTGGGGGCCGCTTTTGCGCCACTTTTTGCGGGTAAAAAGTGGCAAAAGAAACTCATAAACAAGCTGAGGGCAATGCCAAGCGAAACAGTCTGCGCAGAACTATTTCCGCCATTCCAGCATGGCATCAGTGTCTGCGCAGACAACCTGCCGTTTCGGGGTGCAGAAACTGAGAATGATGTTTCACCGCATGGAAACCGTATGAATTCACCATGCATTCTCTGGCTGCACAAAAAAAGCCGCCGGCTCTGTGCTGAGCCGGCGGCTTTCCATGTTGGTATTCCCGTCAGTAACGATAATGCTCGGGCTTAAAGGGGCCTTCAATGGGGATCCCCAGGTACTCTGCCTGCTTGGGGGTCAGTTTGGTCAGCCTGGCGCCCAGCTTGGCCAGGTGCGCATTGGCCACCTCTTCATCCAGCTTTTTTGGCAGCGTGTAGACCCCCAGATCGTAGTGGTCATTCCAGAGGGTGATCTGGGCCAGAACCTGGTTGGAAAAGGAATTACTCATGACAAAGGAGGGATGGCCCGTGGCACAGCCCAGGTTGACCAACCGTCCACGTGCCAGCACGATAAGAGTTTTGCCATCGGGAAAGGTGAACATATCCACCTGGGGTTTGATGCCGGTCTCCCGGATATTATTGGCAGGATTCTCCAGAAAGCGCATGTCAATTTCTGAATCGAAATGTCCGATATTGCAGAGAATTGCGTTATCCTTCATGGCCAGCATGTGCTCGCCGGTCACCACGTCGCAGCAGCCGGTGGCCGTCACAAAGATATCCCCCATGGCTGCGGCTTCATCCATGGTCGTCACCTGATACCCCTCCATGGTGGCCTGCAGGGCACAGATGGGGTCTATTTCCGTAACCAGCACCCGCGCTCCCAATCCCGCCATGGCATCGGCGCAGCCTTTGCCCACGTCACCATACCCGCAGATCACCACAATCTTGCCGGCCACCATGACGTCCGTTGCCCGCTTAATTCCATCCGCCAGGGATTCGCGACAACCGTAGAGGTTGTCGAACTTGGACTTGGTGACCGAATCATTGACATTGATGGCGGGAAATTTCAGCTCATTGCGGCCCATCATCTGGTAGAGACGGTGAACGCCGGTGGTGGTCTCCTCGGATACTCCTTTTATTTCCTGGCACAGCTGGGGATAGTCGCGATGCACCACTTCCGTCAGGTCGCCACCATCGTCAAGGAGCAGGTTTGGCAGCCAGCCATCAGGGCCCTGAATGGTCTGGTGCACACACCACCAGTACTCCTCCTCCGTCTCCCCCTTCCAGGCAAAAACCGGGATATTGCCTGCGGCAATGGCGGCGGCGGCGTGGTCCTGGGTGGAGTAGATATTGCACGAAGACCAGCGCACCTGCGCACCCAGGTCAACCAGGGTTTCGATCAGCACGGCGGTCTGAATGGTCATGTGAATGCACCCGGCAATCCGGGCCCCTTTCAAGGGCTGGGAAGCGCGATACTTCTCCCGGATGTACATGAGTCCGGGCATCTCTTTTTCGGCTATGCGGATTTCCTTGCGGCCGAATTCAGCCAGTGACATATCGGCAACTTTGTAGTCGGTAAAACTCATGGGACACTCCAGCGCGTGTTATCGTATTCCAGAAAAAAAGGAAAAGCTGCCGGATTGCCCGACGTCTTTTCCTTATCCTCATTTTCCTTCTGCTCTTCGCGTCACGGCGAAGCAATCAGTCAACAGAAATGGCTTTCAGCAGCCCGATATTGTCCAGTGCCTTGCCGACACCGCGTACCACCGCTTTCAGGGGGTCTTCGGCGATGGATACGGGCAGGTTGGTCTCTTCGCGAATCATGGTGTCGAGGCCACGGATCAGCGAACCGCCACCGGCAAGCATAATGCCTTTGTCCACGATATCAGCAGCCAGCTCGGGTGGTGTTTTCTCCAGGGTTACCTTGATGGTATCCACAATGGTGGCAATGGTCTCGCTGAGGGCTTCGCGGACTTCGTCAGAAGAAACTTCAACGTGCTTGGGTATGCCGGTCACCAGATCACGGCCCTTGACCGCCATGGTCAGCGGCGTTTCGAAGACGTCAAAGGCTGAGCCGATTTCTATCTTGATCTGCTCGGCGGTGCGGTAACCGATAAGCAGATTGTGTTTTTTGCGGATATACTGGACGATGGCGTCATCCATTTCATCGCCGGCGATACGCAGGCTCTTGGCATAGACGATTCCCGAGAGGGAGATAACCGCCACTTCAGTGGTACCGCCACCGATATCCACAATCAGGTTGCCACTGGGGTCCTGAATGGGCAGGTCGGCGCCGATGGCTGCCGCCATGGGCTCTTCCATCAGATAGACTTCGCGGGCACCGGCCTGACGGGCGCTGTCCTTGACAGCACGTTTTTCCACCTGGGTGATACCGCTGGGGATACAGATGACAATGCGGGGGCTGACCAGAGTCTTGCGGTTATGGACCTTCTGGATAAAGTACTTCAGCATGGCTTCAGTGACTTCGAAGTCCGCGATAACACCGTCTTTCATGGGGCGGATCGCGGTAATGCTGCCGGGAGTTCTGCCCAGCATCTCCTTGGCTTCCTTCCCGACGGCCAGAACCTGTTTCGTCCTCTCATCTATGGCAACCACGCTCGGTTCGCTAATCACTACGCCGTTGCAGTAGACCAGCGTGTTAGCTGTTCCAAGGTCAATCGCCAGATCGCGGGAAAAAATCCCAACCAGTGCATCAAATATCAAGGGAACCCTCCGTCAACAGTGGTGTAAGCCTATCGTGTAATAGATTTCGCATGCTTTTGCAAACATATTCGCCCGCTGGCGCGGCTCAGTGCTCGGGCAGTGTGGGTATGGAAAATTTCAGATGCCGCGCCACTTCATCCGCCTCACAGAATACATGTTTTTTCAATGGAAGTGAATGTAAAAAAATGGTTCCGTAACGTCGATTCACGATCCGGTTGTCACAAAGTATACAGCTTCCGCGGTCACTGGTGTCCCGGATAAGGCGCCCGAAACCCTGCTTCAACCGGATAACCGCCTTGGGCACTGAAAGATCCCAGAAGGATCGCCCCCCCGCGCGATCTATGGCTTCACAGCGAGCCTGAAACAGCGGGGTATCGGGAACGGGGAAGGGGAGCTTCTCAATAATCACGCACTGCAGGGCCTCCCCTTTGACGTCCACACCCTCCCAGAATGATGAGACTCCCAGTAACACTGCCGGTTGATTTTCCCGATACCGCCTCAGCAACTCCGTGCGCGCAAAACTCCCCTGCACGTAGAGATTGACGCCCAGCCCTGCCATTGGCCCTTCCAGCACTGCAGCCAGCTGGTTCATGCGCCGGTAGGAGGTGCAGAGCACAAATATGCCGCCTCCCATGGTGCGGGTCACATCCAGAATCAGATGCGAAAAGGCGCTCTGGTGCTGTCCTTCATCCTGATAATCCGGCAGGCGGGGCACGATCAGCACGGCGTTCTCGTCATAATTAAACGGGCTCTGCAGGGTCAGTTCATAACGCGGCTGGCAGCCAAGGCTGCGGCGCATGTACTGAAAGGAATTCTCAACGACCAGGGTGGCACTGGTCAAAAAGCTGCTTTTGACACGGCTGAACAGAAGCTCCGCCAATATCGGCCCTACTTCCAGGGGAGCGCTGACCATGGCAAAGTTGTCACGCCCCACGTCAAACCAGCGCACATGGGTGGGATCGTCGTGGCGCAGGAAAAACTCCAGGGCACTGATAGAGCCTTCCAGGCGACTGCGGTAGGCACTGAGCTCCTGCAGCAGATCATCTCCTTCCAGGAGAATTTTTGCGTATCCAATGGCCGATTGCAGCTGATCAAGGAGCAGGCGACCCTCCTCGGTGCACAGAAAGACAAACTCCAGCAGGGCCTGGGGGTAATCTGAATCCTTGCGAATGCGGCGCTGGCTGAGCCCGGCCAGCTCATCCAGGACCCGCTGCGCCCGTACCTGTACACTGCCATAAAAGCCGCTTATGCGCTGGCGAACTCCCTCAAGGCGCACCAGCATCTCCTCCTGGCTGGTGGGCGGCAGTTCCCGGCGCACAATACTCTGGGCCAGCTGCAGGAGTTTGCCCGATTCGCGGCTGCCGCGCAGAAAGTAGATACGGGAGAGATTTTTCAGAAAACCGCGAAAGTGGAACTGCATTCCCAGATGGGAGCTGGCCACATCCTCCAGGTTGTGGGCCTCATCGATAATGGCGACACCATAGGCCGGAATAATGCCGGAGGAGTCATTGTCCAGCCCGCGCAGGGCCAGGTCACTGCACAGCAGTGCGTGGTTCACGATCAACACATGGGCGTTCTGGGCTTCGCGCCGGCTGCGGAAGAAGAAACAGTCGCGGTAAAAGGCACAGCGACCGTGCTGACAGGTATCACCTTCGGAACAGACCTCCTCCCACACCGAGGGCGGCAGGGCGAAGTCCAGGTCATTGCGGGAACCCTCCCGGGTTCGCCCCAGCCAGTGGTAGAGTTGTTCATAGGCATCCTCTACTGCGTCGGGCAGCAGCAGGGGCGAATCCAGTTCCGGAAGGCTATCGAGCTTGCGCTGGCACAGGTAATTGCCGCGGCCTTTGATCAGCGCAGCGTTGAACTCGAGGCCCAGGGCCCGGACCACTGGCAGATCTTTCTCCAGCAACTGCTCCTGCAGATTGATGGTATTGGTGGAAATCAGTATCCGCACCTTGGAGCGCAGGGCATGGACGATGGAGGGAATGAGATAGGCCAGCGACTTGCCCGTGCCAGTGCCCGCTTCAATGATGGCGCTTTCCTGACGGTCCAGGCAATACTCAATACAACGGACCATTCGAAACTGCTCCTGGCGGAAGCCATAGCCGGGGAGTACTTCGGCCAGAGCACCATCGGGAGCAAAGTAGCTTTGCATTAGAGTGTTTTGCGGGTCTGGCATCGGGCAACTCTCACCGTCAGTTGAAGTCCGCCCATGATAACACAGCGAGCGGGAAATGGCAGCCAGGAGCTTTCAGCTGTCTGTCAGCGCTCGGGTACCGGAAAAAATTCGACAACTGGTGCTTCGGGAATGATCTGGAAAATTTCCAGCAGTGAATAAAAGAGTTTCAGCGCCTTCAGGTGCTCAGGGCCCAGCTCATAGTGAATTTTACTCAGATAGTCGCGGGACTCGGCAGGGCTATAGCCGATACGCTGCCCACAGAGAGCGGCAATCTCATCCCGGTGCTGTTTTCCATAAGCCATGGACTGCTGCAGGCTGTGGTAGAGTTCACCCACCGCAGCCGGGTGCTCGCCAGCGAAGTCCCGGCGCACCACCCACAGGGCAAAGACAAAGGGCAGGTGGAATTTGTCGTACCACAGGGCTGCCAGATCAGAAACGTAACTGAAGCGCCCCAGACGCAGCTCCTGCAGGGCGCGATCGCCAATGTACATCACCGCCTCGGGCTGCTGATCAGGGGCGAACTGCTCCTCGCCATCAATGGCCGTGTATTGGCAGGGCACACCTTCAAGGTGCATCAGCAGACGCATCAGGTTACTGCTGGTCAGGCTGGAACTGGAAAGGTGAATATGACGAATTCTGCCAAGGGGTTTGTTGTGAAAGAGTAAAACACTCTGGACATTGCCGCAGCTGGAGATGGAAACATCGGGCAGCACCACATATTCGCTGCCAGCGCCTGTATAGGCAAAGCTGGAAACCAGGCCCGACTGCACTTCCCCTGCGAACAGCAACTCAGAGATGCACGCAGGAGTAGTAAAGTGCAAATCCCAGTTGCAGGGGACCCGGCCCTGCTGGATACCATGGATCATGGGAACCGAATTGATATAGCTGACAACGCCGGCCCGTGGACGGAGAGTGGACATGAATTCACCTTTCCTGATGGCGTTTGATCCTCTGCAGAAGGTTTTCCAGAGGGGCATCTGTATTCAGAAGCTTCAGGGCGAGGCCAACGGGCATCACGCGGGGCTGCCAGTGGGTTGACAGCTTGAGGTGGTCTTTCTCGCTGGTTACCAGCGGGTGCCCACCCGCGCTGAGCGCCTCCAGCTGATCATCCGTCGGCACGCCATGATCGGGCAGAGCCAGGGTTCGCTCCAACCGGTATCCCATCTGCTGTAAACCTTCAAAAAATGCCCGGTTATTCCCAAGGGCGCTGTAAGCACTGATGGGAAATGCCCTGTCCGCAGAACAGCTCATGGCATAGTGGGCCGCCGGAGCATCGCCGGCAAAATGCTCCTCCACCCGGGTACGGATGACCAGGTCCGCCCGTGCAATGGCGGAGGGAAACTCCCGCAGCAAACCGCTGGGAATGGGCAGTCCGTTCCCCAAAGGACGCCGATGATCCAGTAAAAGTATTTCGAAGTCCTTCACCAGCTTATGGTTGCTGAAAGCATCATCCAACAGCACCACGTCAACTCCCTGCTGCTGCAGATAAAGAGCCCCGGGAATGCGCTGGCGGCTGACCACCACCTGCGCTGCGGTTCTGCGGGCCATGAGCAGCGGTTCGTCCCCGCACTCCCGCCACGGGGTCGATTCGGTCACCACCAGATAGGGTTCGCGATAGGAGCCCCCATAACCGCGGCTGAGAATACCCACCTTCAGCCCATGTTCAGTCAGCAGGCGGGCGAGAACAATGGTCAGGGGCGTTTTGCCGGTCCCTCCGGCAACCAGGTTGCCGAGGCTGATGGTAAAAAAAGGAAAGCGCCGGGGAGTGGCCAGGCGATAGCGCCAGGCACCGATCAGAGGGTAGAGCAGGCTCAGGGGCAGCAGGGCCAGGCGCGGCAGGTGCCACAATCCCCCACCATAGAGATAGCGATCCCGCAGGCTCATAGAAAATCAACGGCGCCCATTCCCTGGCGCACCAGCTCCACCTGGTTGTTTTCAAAAAGCAGGACCGTGGTCTGCGTTGGCTCGCTGTAGCCGCCATCCACCAGCGCATCCAGCATCCCTTCAAGCTCCTGGTGAATGCGCCAGGGGTCACCGGTGGGCTCACCGTCTACCTTGGCGGTAGTAGAGATAATCGGCCGGCCCAGCTCCTCCACCAGTGCCATGCAGATGTCATTGGCGGGAATACGGATGCCGCACCGCTTGCGCTTGGGGTTCTGCACCGCTTTGGGCGTGAGCTTGGTGGCATCAAGCAAAAAGGTGTAGGGGCCGGGAATCAGGTGCTTCATGGTGCGATAGGCGTAGTCGGAAATTATCGCGTACTGGGAAGCGTGGGAGAGGGAGCTGCAGATGAAGGTCAACGGCTTGGCGTCATGCATCTGTTTGATGCGCCGCACGCGGGCGATGGCATCTTTATTGAGAATATCACAGCCAATGCCATAGGCGCTATCGGTGGGATAGGCGACCAGGCCGCCGTTGCGCATGATTTCCACTGCAGCGGCAATCTGACGGCTGTCAATGTTATTCGGTTGTACCGTAAAAAGTTTCATGAAAAACACCTCCTCAGGATGCCCGACAAAAATACCCTGATGATGCGTTGAGAATCAAGGTGTTCATGTGTATAATCCGAAAAAACTCGTACCCCCAGGACATACTGCCATGCCAGCCTTGCGACTCATTACGCTTCTCACCATTGCGGCCCTGCTCATGCTCAGCGGTTGCGCCGGACCTGCCAAATCCACCTTTGAGGGTATCAGCACCACGTTTGGCGATACAGACGACCAGACCATCCAGGGTCAACGACACCCGCGCCATCGCGCTGCTGTTGACGATCGCTACCTCTGGGACAGCCTGCAGGGCTACGCCATGCCCTTTTCTCTCCAGCAGGACATGGAGATGGATCCAGGCCGCGCCATTGAAGCCTACCATGACAGCTTCCGCTCCCTGGCAGTGGTGCTGGACTTTTCGCCAGCATACTTCTCCGCATCCCGTGAAATTCTCAGGGGAATTACCGCCAGCGCCCATGAGCGGGGCTTTTCCCTGATCGTCTATAACTCCGCTTCCATGGAAGAAGAGGAGCTCCTGGACAGCCTGCGGCCCTACGCTGTTGTCATCGGCCCCCTGCAGCCTTCACTGCTGGAAAAGATGCGCGCGCGGTTCGGCCAGCGCAAGGTGTTCATCACACCCACCATTGCCCACAATCCTCAGCAGCCTGCCGAGTACTCCACCGGCCTGAGCGTACGCGATGAAGTCAGCGCTGTTATCAAGCAGATGGAGGACGATGGCATCTTCCGCTATATCGTCTTCCGGCCCGGCGAACCCATGACCGCCGAATATGCCAACGCCATCAAGCAGCAGGCACAATACAGCCGCTACCTGACACTGTTCCGCGAGAGGATCTACTCCAAACAGCTCAACAACCAGTCACGTGTTATCCGCGAGTTCCTGGGAGAGCTGGTGGAGCACCAGACCCGGGAAAAATTTGCCACCTACACCACCGACTTTGACGGGGTCTTCCTGCCCATGGACTTCCTGGATGCCATCGTCGTGGCACCACTGTTTCCCTTCTTCAACTTTGACATGGATCACCTGAAAGTCTATGGCACCAGCTACTGGCACGACCAGAAGATCTATGAAGCCGCGCCCCACATCCATGGCGCCAGATTCCCTACCCTGTACATATCCGATAACCGCTGGATCTCCGATGTCATTTTCCGCCGCTCCCTGCAGGAGTACAGCCACTCCGACCAGCCTTCCTGGCTTTCGGCCCAGGGCTATGACGCAGCCACCCTCGGACATCTGCTCCTGCTCTACGGCGTCAGCAAAGCCAACGAAGCCTGCTTCCTCGGCGTAACCGGAGTCATGTTCCGCGATGAAGAACAGCGCTTTGTCAAACGTCCCGCCATGGTCGAAGTTGCCCGTGGCGGCTTCCGTGTGCTGGAAAGAACCTCGCCGGTCTACCGCGCCACACCCGAAACACTCTTCATTAATCTGCCGGAAGATATTTTCCCCGAGGCACTTGTACCGCACGAACCACTGCTCTACCAGGAAGAATTCCCCCACCTGCGGCGGCACTATCCATGAGCAACTCCATTGAACTCACCATCACCTATGAACGCTCCTGCCACGAAGCCATTGAAACCCAACTGATACTCTTCGGCTGCCAGGCATTCCTCAGCAAGGAGCTCGAAGAGGTTGAGCGTGAAGAGCAGCCGACCCTCAGCCTCAAGGCCTATTTCGATCCCCAGGAGTACGCAGGCCGACGCCAGGCCATTGAGCGCTATCTGCAGAGCGCGGCCGCAGGTTTTTGCACCCGTGTCATTGAACCCCAGGACTGGGAAAACAGCTGGAAGGCCTACTTTCAGCCCCTTGAGGTGGCCGAAGGCTCCATACGCATCCAGCCAGCCTGGGAGCCCCTGAGCCCCCAGGAGACCGCGCCTTACATGGCGGTTATCCTCATTGACCCCGGCATGGCCTTCGGCACCGGCCAGCACCCGACCACCATCCTCTGCCTCGAGGCCCTCGCCCGCCTGCCCCTGGCGGGCAAAAGCGTCCTTGATGTGGGAACCGGCTCCGGCATTCTTGCCATCGGCGCCCGCAAAATGGGGGCAAACCCTGTGCTGGCCTTTGACAACGACCCCCTCTGTGAGCCCATCTGTCGGGAAAATGCCGCCCTGAACCAGGTGGAAGGCATCGATTTCCGCACGACCACGGCAGAGCACATCAGCCAGGTACATGATATTGTCATTGCCAATATTATTGCCGGGGTGCATATCGAGATCATGCCCCACTACCGGCGACTGGCCGGCGAGTACCTCATCCTCTCAGGCATCCTGCGAGAGCGGGAAGCCGATGTGCGTACGGCCTTGAACCTGCACGGCTTCAGGCATGCAGCCAGCACCTATCGCGGAGACTGGTGCGCCCTGTGCGTCGAGGTCTAGGCTGCCATGGCGTTCCTGATTGACCAGGCACTGATAGGCCAGGACTCCTGCCGCATTGAAGGCGAGGACTTCCACCATCTGCGACGGGTGCTGCGCAAAAATATCGGCGACCCGGTGGATATTCTCTCCACCGGTAAAGTGCGATATCGCGGCAGAATCACCGCCATGGCAGATGACAGCGCCGCAATCTCCCTGAGCGATCCCATTGCCCACGAAACGGAATCATCGCTCCAGCTGACGATCGCCTGCGCGGCGATCAAAGGCGATGCTTTTTTTGACAACGTGCGCATGTTCTGCGAGCTGGGCGCCCACCGCATTGTCGTCTTCGTGTCGGAGAACTGCGTCGTGCAGTACGATGAAAAAAGGGCTCAGCGCAAACGGGAAAAGATGCAGCGCATCGTCAACGAATCCTGCAAGCAGAACCTGCGTACCTGCCCGCCAGCCATTGATCCGCTGACGACCTTTGAGCAGCTGCTCAGTGACGATCAGTGGCTGCCCCGCCAGAAGATCCTCTGCTATGAGGGCGCTCGGGAGCCCATAGCCTCCCTGTCCATTGACACAGGCCAGCCACTGCTGCTCATGATCGGTCCCGAAGGGGGAATCAGTCAGCGGGAAGCGCAAAAAGCCCGCATGTGCGGCATACAGATGGTCAGCCTTGGGCCACGCATACTCAAAGCCAGTACCGCGCAGGTCGCTGCCCTGAGCATAGTGCAGCATCGCTTTGGCGATATCCCATGAACTCCCATCTGTTGCAATCCACCAGCGGACAGGATAATCTGAGTCGAAATATCTCCGAGGTCAAGGAACATCCATGAGGGTACTCGTAAGCGGCGGAGCCGGTTTTATCGGCCTGCATCTGCTGGAAACACTGCTTGAGCAAGAGCAGCATCTGCACGTCAGCGTCCTGGATGACTTCTCTTCCGGCAGCCGCGAGCAGCTGGAAAACCTGCAGAACCGCCACCATCAGCGCCTGCGCCTGATCGAGGGCACAGTGACCTGCCCCCAAACCTGCATGCAAGCCTGCTCCGGGCAGCAGGCCATTGTGCACCTGGCCCGGCAGAGCTGCGCCCCCCACAGCCTCACAGATCCTTTCCCCAGCGCTGCCATCCATATCCAGGGAAGTCTCAACCTCTTCTGGGCGGCATATCGCCAGGGAGTGGGTAAAATCGTCTACGCTTCCTCCCACAAGGTATATGGAGACAGTTCTGCGGTTCCCCTGGCGGAGAACTCACTGGGAAAGCCCCTGACACCCTATGGCGTCAGCCGGTACACCTGCGAACTCTATGCCGGCCTGATGCATCGGCAGTACCATATCCCCACCGTGGGCCTGCGCTTCTTCAATGTCTACGGCCCGGGGCAGATCTGGGGTGAGCAGGGCCCGGCGCTGGTGACATCCCTTATCGCGCACCTCTCCCAGGCTCAGGAGCCCATCATTTTCGGCAATGGCAATCAGAGTTGTGACTTTGTCTACGTCAATGATGCCGTCAGCGCTCTCACCGCCGCCCTCCACCGCGACATTCCCGCCGGAGAGTATAATGTCGGCTCCGGACAACGCTTTTCGGTAAATGAAATCTGTGAAGAACTGCAGACCATTCTGAAGCGACGTGGCCTGAACGCGGATATCCCCCCCCGCCACCTGCCGCAGCGACCCGGCGACATGCACCATGGGCTGGCGCACACGGCACTGGCCGCTGCAGAGCTTGGCTACAGTGCCCGGACATCCCTTGCCGATGGTCTGGAGAAGACGGTTCAGTGGTTTGTGCACCTTCCACCGCAAAAGCAGCAATCGATTCTGGAAAACTTTCAACGCACTCTGCAAACTTCTCCAAGGAACACACCATGATACTGGAACACCGTGCCGATATGAAACGCCTCCTGGAAACAACCCGAACCATCGCCGTCGTAGGGCTCTCGCCCAAGGAGGATCGGGCCTCCAACTTCGTCAGCCGCTACCTGCAGCGGGAGGGATACCGCGTCATCCCCGTCAACCCGGTCTACGAAGGCCAGCTGCTGCTGGGGGAGCACTGCTATGGCTCCCTGGCGCAGGTACCGGAACCCATTGACCTGGTTGATATTTTTCAGCGTTCGGAAAACGTCCCCCCCACGGTTGAACAGGCCATCACCTGCCACGCCAAGGCGATCTGGATGCAAAAGGGCATTGAGCATCGGGAGGCCGCCACAGCAGCTTGTACCGCCGGACTTGCTGTCGTGATGGATCGCTGTCTCATGGTCGAGCATGCCGCCATCTTCAACAGGCAACCGATCCACTGATCTGAATATACTTTTTACGGAAAGAAGACCATGCTCGAAAAACTTCAGGATATTGAAGATCGCTATGAACTGCTCAGCGCCGAGCTTTCCCACCCTGGCGCCACGGCGGATACCCAACGACTGCAACAGGCAACCCGGGAACTGAGCGAGCTGCGCGAAGTGGTGGAAGCCTTCCAGCAGTTCAAAACCGTGCGTCGTGAACTGGCAGATAATCAGGAGATGCTCACCAGTGAAAAGGATCGTGAACTGCGCGAAATGATTCAGCAGGAAATCCAGAGCCTGCGCCACCAGGAACAGCAGCTCGAAGACACCCTGACCGAACTGCTGCTGCCAAGGGACCCCAACGACACCAAGAACATCATTCTGGAAATACGCGCCGGAACCGGCGGCGAGGAGGCTGCCCTGTTCGCGACGGATCTCTTCCGCATGTACTCCCGCTACGCCGATGAGCGTGGCTGGAAAGTGGAAGTGCTCAGTGTCAATGAAACGGGCAATGGCGGTTTCCGCGAGATCATCTCCATGATTGAAGGCCGTAACGTCTATTCGCGCCTGAAATTCGAGTCCGGCACCCACAGGGTTCAGCGGGTTCCCCAGACCGAATCCAGTGGACGCATTCACACTTCAGCGGTCACGGTGGCCGTGCTGCCGGAAGCAGAAGAGGTGGATATCGATATCAACCCCGCCGACCTGCGCATCGATGTCTATCGCTCCAGCGGTGCAGGTGGGCAGCACGTCAACACGACGGACTCTGCCGTGCGGGTCACCCATATCCCTACCGGCGTATCCGTTGCCTGCCAGGAGGGGCGCTCGCAGCACAAAAACAAGGAGAAAGCACTCAGTATTCTGCGTTCGCGTCTGCTGGACCATGCCGTCCAGCAGTCCGACTCCCAGCGCAGCCAGGATCGCAAGCTGCAGGTGGGATCCGGTGACCGCAGCGAGCGCATCCGCACCTATAATTTCCCCCAGGGACGCGTGACCGACCACCGGGTAAACCTGACCCTCCACCGACTGGAACAGGTTCTCGAAGGTGACCTGGATGAGGTCATTGACACCCTGACCAAGAGCGCCCGCGCCGGTGAACTCAGTGGAAACACCTGAGATCTGGACCCTGCAGCGCCTGCTGCTGTGGAGTACGACGTACCTGGAAAAAAAAGGGGTGAATGCGGCGCGCTACAGTGCGGAAACACTGCTGGCAAAAGTCTGTGACTACCAGAGGCGCCTCGATATTTACCTGCACTTTGACCGGCCCTGCACCCCAGAAGAGCTGCAGAGCTTCAAGCACTTGCTGCAGCGCCGCACCGGTGGCGAACCCCTGGCCTATATTACCGGCGAACAGAACTTCCTGGGGCTGGACTTTCAGGTGGGCCCCGGAGTGCTGATTCCACGCTTTGACACGGAAACCATTGCCATGGAAGCCGTGGCCCGTCTACGCCTGCCTTGCGCACCGCAACAGCCAGCCATTCTCGACCTATGCTGTGGCAGCGGTGTCCTGGGCATCACCGTGGCCCATATGGCTGGCAAACCCTGTCAGCTCACCCTGGCAGATATAGACCCCGCTGCTCTGGAGTACGCCCAGCGCAACGCCAGCCGTCACCTTGGCGCAGGTGCCTGGCATGTTCTTCCTTCAGACCTCTTTGGCGCCATTAGGGGCACCTTTGATCTCATCCTGTGCAACCCCCCATACCTTGACCAGGCCCATCTGTCTGAGCGTGAAGACGAAGTGCGCCACGAACCCCTCCATGCCCTAGACGGCGGCCGGGATGGACTGGACTTCTACCGCGCTTTGGCCAGAGGCTTTCGACACCACCTCAATCCTGGAGGACGCATGCTGCTTGAAGCAGGCTACGACCAACACCAATCCCTTGCCAGCCTCTTTGGAGATACCCTGGAAAAACCGCTTTTTGACGAGGCCAAACGGTTTCGCGGAGCAGTCATCACCCCATCGGAGACACCATGATGAACCCCCTGCCCGTTCACCATCGCCCCTTGCTGCAGGCCACAGACTGGGAAGATTACCAGCTCCTTGACTGTGGCAATGGCATGAAATATGAGAAGTGGGGGGATGTGCGCCTGGTGCGCCCCGATCCCCAGGTACTGTGGCAGGGCACTCAGGGTGGTCAGTGGAGCACCTACGATGGGTGGTACCATCGCAGTGCCAGCGGTGGTGGCACGTGGGAATTTACCCGAAAGCTGCCGGCATCCTGGGAGATTCGCTACCAGGACTACCGCTTCCGCGTCCGGCCTACCGACTTCAAGCACACCGGCCTTTTCCCCGAACAGGCGGCAAACTGGAGCTGGTTTGGCCCCATCATCCGTCAGTCGCAGCGCCCCTTTTCCCTGCTCAACCTCTTCGGCTATACCGGTGCGGCCAGTATTGTGGCAGCCAAATCTGGCGCCGCAGTATGCCATGTGGATGCCGCCAAGGGAATGGTACAGTGGTGTCGGGAGAATGCCAGCCTGAACGGCCTGCAGGAAGCGCCGATCCGCTACATTGTGGATGACTGCATCAAGTTTGTGCAGCGGGAGATCCGACGTGGAAGCACCTACGACGCCATCATCATGGATCCACCATCCTACGGACGGGGCAAGAGCGGCGAAACCTGGAAACTGGAAAAGCACCTCTGGGAACTGCTGGAACTGTGCGCAGCTGCCCTGGCCCCCAACGCGCGCTTCCTGCTGATTAATTCCTACACCACCGGCATCTCCCCAACGGTTCTCGCCAATATGCTGCAGGATATTCTCGGGAAACGCCGTGGCGCCATCACCTGCGGCGAAATCGGCCTGCCCGTGGTCAGCGATGGCAAAACCCTGCCCTGTGGGATATACTGCCGCTGGGAGAACCTTTGAGGCCATATACCAAAGAAAAAAAGCCGGACACACTTTCGTGTGTCCGGCTTTTTCAGGTATTTGCCGTCTTTTAATCAGCCTGATTGCGCAAAAACGCCGGAATATCAAAGTAATCGGTCTCGTCATTGCCGCCGAGAATCTGATGGATTTTCTGCACATCGGCGCTCTGGTTTTCGCGAATCTTCTTGATGGAAATAAACTCAGGGTTCACGGCACTGCGTGCTGCTGGGGCCGCCGGCCCGGTTCCTGCACTTTTTGCCGGTATCTCCTCAATGATCATATCCTCATCATCGCTTTTCAGCTCGCGCTCCAGCGCCGCCATAGCCGCATGGGAAGAGCCTCTGGAGCTCTCTGGCGCGCGCACCTGAGCGGCACTGGCAACCCCCTCATGGGATGATGACACGGACTCGGGTGCCTTGCGCAAGCCGCTTTCCATGCCTGTTGTAGTACCTTTACGCTGGGCCTCCGAAGGGATTCCGGCCACCTGGGACTTGTCATTGCGGAAGCTGGTAGCGATAACAGTAACCTTCATGCGATTCTGCATGTCCGGGTTAATGACGTTCCCGTAGATAATTTCCGCTTCCCCTTTGGCGGCCTCTGAAACCACTTTGGTGACAGCTTCGATTTCATGGAGGGTGGTTTCCATGCCGCCGGTGATATTCAGAAGGATATTTTTGGCTCCGGAGATATCGAAGTCTTTGAGCAGGGGGCTGGTGATGGCCTTGCGGGCAGCCTCGACAGCCCGATTCTCGCCCTCAGCCTCGCCGGTACCCATTAAAGCCAGGCCAGAGTTGGACATGACCGTGCGTACATCGGCAAAGTCGATGTTGACGATACCGGTGACGTTGATGGCGTCGGATATGCCCTGAACGGCCTGTTTCAGAACATCATCCGCCAGGAGGTAGGCTTCCGTGAGTTTGGTGCTTTTGTCGCAGATTTCAAAAAGGCTTTGATTGGGAATGGTGATGATGCTGTCGACGAACTCCCGCAGTTCGAGGTACCCCTTCTGGGCCACCTGGATACGGCGACGTCCTTCAAAGGCAAAAGGCATGGTGGCCACCGCAATGGTCAGGGCGCCCATTTCCTTGGCGATTTTGGCGATAACCGGCGAAGCGCCAGTACCGGTTCCCCCGCCAAGGCCCAGGGTCACGAAGACCATATCCGCACCACTCAAAGCTTCACGCAGTCGTTCCACGTCTTCTTCAGCCGCTTTACGTCCCACATCGGGATTTGCTCCTGCACCAAGGCCGCGGGTGAGCTTCGATCCTATCTGAAGTTTCACCGGTGCTTTGGATATGTCAAGGGCGCGCTGATCCGTGTTGGCGGTGATGAACTCAACGCCCTCCAGGGAGGCGTCGATCATGCTGTTGACAGCATTTCCGCCAGCTCCGCCGACACCAACGACCTTAATGGTCGCACCGGGTATATAATCTTCTTCAAATTCCAACATACGTTAGTCCCCCTCGCATAGCGTTGAGCTGGTCCCAACAATAGCACACTCGGCTACTGATGCCACGAACGCGACCATGATACCGTTCATGATTTCCGGTACCAGCGACCGGAAATGGTCGTGGGAATTGACCGGTCACGTAATGGCTTTTCTTTATATAGCATATTTTTAAAAGAATTCTCCAAACAGTTTTTGAACTTTCTGTGCAACTTTTTTCATGGATCCTGAGCCCTGGGGCCCATCTGAGTGGATTTCGACGCCGGCCTGGAAGAGAAACGGATTTTCCGAAGCAGCATAAAGCACGAGCCCAACAGCAGTTGAATACTCCGGCGCACTGGCTATGTCCACCAGGCCACCAATTCTGCTGGGAATTCCCTTACGCACCTCGGTTCCAAAGACCTTGGCCGTCTCGGTGCCAATACCTTCCATCTGGCTGGTCCCGCCGGTCAGGACAATACCACTGGTTATACGCTCCTCAAGGCCTGCGCTCACGAGTTCCTTGCGCACCCAGCCCATGATTTCCACCACGCGCGGGTTGATAATCTGGCTCAGCACATAGCGGGAGAGCCGCTTGGGATCACGTCCACCAACACCCGGAACTTCCACAATGCTGTTCTCATCCTGGGGACGCACCTGGGCGCTGCCGTAGTCGAGCTTGATCCTCTCCGCTTCCTTGAAGGGAGTCTTAAGGGCAATAGCGATATCATTGGTGATGTTGACACCACCGAACGGGATGCTGCAGGTGTGCCAGGGGCTGCCTTCAATGACGATGGCCACGTCCGTGGTTCCGCCGCCGATATCAACTACGGCGACCCCGAGATCCCGTTCATCATGGGCGAGAACGGCATGGGAGGTGGCCAGCTGGCTCAGCACCAGCGAAGAGATATTCAGTCCGGCGCGGTTGCAGCTCTTGACTATATTTTCGACAGAGGTTTTAGAGGCGGTAACAATATGTACCTCTATCTCCAGGCGCACACCACTCATGCCCAGGGGATCCTTGATGGAGTCCTGACCATCGACAACGTATTCCTGGGGAAGCACATGTACTATCTGACGATCCAGTGATATATCCACGGCCCGGGCAGACTCGATCACGCGGTCGATATCTTCGAGGCTGACTTCCTTGTTTTTTATGGCGATAACACCGCGGGAATTCTGGCCCTTGGTATGGGCGCCGGCAATACTGACATACACGTCACGGATGGGAACACCTGCCATGAGCTGCGCTTCGTTGACGGCCTTGCGTATGGCATCCACGGTCTGGTCGATATTGACCACTATTCCTTTGCGGATGCCCCGCGACTCAGCCTTGCCGATACCGATGACATTGATGGAACCATCACTTTTGACCTGACCGACAACCACACAGACTTTCGTGGTACCGATATCGAGTCCGACGATAATGTTTTTCTGTTCAGCGCTTTCTTTTGACATTAGTTCCCCAAGCTCTCCCTGATATACACAGCGTTGTCATCTATATGGACCCTGTAGTCAAGATAAAACGAAAATGGCTGACCCAGCACACTTGCCAGCGCGTCAGCTTTCCGCGGATATTTGTCTTCGCCCAGGAACACTTCCATGTTGCCCTTGACCAGGACAATCCCCCCGCTTTCGAGGCGGATGGAAAAATCCAGCAGGAAGTCCTCCGGCACACTCTGCGCCAGCGAGTACAGCAGTGGCGTCTGCCATATAAAGTCGCCAGGGGCAACACCTGACTCAGCGGTAAAAATCTCAGGCAGATGAATGCCATGGTACTCAAGCTTGCGATCCATGGCCCCGTGTACCTCCTCCATGACATAACCGTCAGCGGAGATGTAGAAACGTTTTGCCTGAGGAGTTTTCAGTATGTACCCAGGCTGGTACTCTGAAAGAACCACTTGGACAACACCATTGAGCTTGCGAAAGACGGCCACACTTTTTACCCATGGCAATCCTGCAAGCTCCTGTGCTACCGACTGAATGTCCAGGGCAAGGATATCCTTTCCCAGGTAATTTGTAAACAGTGCTGTTATCTTTTCCTCGCGGGCGTAATAGTGATTTTCCTTCACGACAGCACGCAAGGGAAAAAGGGGAGAGGCAAGGTAATACCAGTAGACGCTCAGACCAGCGAGAAATACGGCGACAGTGGCGGCCACGGGCAGTCGACGGCTGTTGTTTTTTACACTCAAGACTTTGCGACACCTTCCAGAACCTTTGCAACCACGTCCGCAAAACTCATGCCGGCCGCTCCGGCCGCTTTGGGAATGAGACTGGTCTGCGTCATTCCAGGGTTTGTATTGACTTCCAGGAAATAGGGGACATCATCTTTGAGCATGTAGTCAACGCGGAAGGCCCCACGCAAGCCAAGGGCACGGCAGAGTCGGCGGCTGTAGTCCACTACGCGAGAGGCCGCTGATGGATCAACCTTGCCGGGGACATCATAGACAGTCATACCCTTGGTGTACTTGGCAGCATAGTCGTAAAAGGCGTTGCCCGCAACAATGCCCACCAGGGGAAGGGCCAGGTCATCAAGAAAACCACTGGTCAGCTCGTACCCCTGAATATACTCCTCCACCATCACCTGGCTATCAAGCTGGAGACATTCCTGCAAGGCCCGCTGAAATTCCCCGGCATCATGCACGATGAAGACACCGATACTGGAACCTTCCCGGGGAACCTTCACCACCAGGGGAAAACTGAAGCTGGATTTTGCCAGCATATCCACGGCCCCATGGGCCATATCTGCAGTCACTACCAGATAGGCAGGGGTGGGAATACCGCAGGCAAGCGCTATGCGCTTGGCGGCAATCTTATCCATGGACACCGCACTGCCCAGGACACCCGTTCCCGTATAGGGAATTCCACACATCTGCAGGTATCCCTGCACAGTACCATCTTCGCCCACCGGGCCGTGGAGGGTGTTGTACACCATATCCACACCAATCAGCTTCTCCTGCCACCGAGGCTCCTGCGGATCCAGAATGCGCACAGCGTAGCCAAGCTCCTCAAGAGCCTTGCCGACAAAGGTACCACTCTGCACGGACACTTCCCGCTCCCGGGAAGTGCCGCCCATCAGCAGCCCTACGGTCTTCATCATGCCTGGTTTTCCCGCAGGAACTCTTCGAGGCGATCCATGGCGTCGTTGATCAGGTCAACCTGCGGCAGGAAGACCACCCGGAAGTGACACTCACTGAAGTAGTTAAAGCCCTTCCCTTGAACGAGAAGCACCTGCTGTTCACTGAGAAAGCGGTAGACAAAGTCTTCGTCATTCTTGAAACGGAAACGCCTGAGGTCAAATGAAGGAAAGGCATAGAGAGCACCCAGAGGTTTGGCGCAATGCACACCGTCAATGGCGTTGAGTCGCTCGTACACCGCATTGCGCTGATTGTACAGACGGCCGCCGGGCGCCGTCAGGGAGAAGATGGACTGAATGCCACCAAGTGCCGCCTGCACGCCCCACTGCCCAAGGGCGTTGGAACACAGCCGCATGCTGGCAAGCAGTGTTATGCCGTCAATATAGTCTTCAGCTTCCCGCACCGGGCCACTGAAGTAGAGCCATCCCACCCGGTAGCCCGCTGCGCGGTAGACCTTACTGAGGCCCCCGAAAGTAACGGTCAGAACATCAGTGGAAAGGGAAGCCATGGGAATGTGCTCAATCCCGTCGTAGGTAATCTTATTGTAAATCTCGTCACTGTAGAGGATCAGGTTATGGGTGCGGGCAAGATCCACAATTTCCGTCAGCGTCTCGCGGTCATAGACAGCGCCCGTGGGATTATTGGGATTGATGACGACAATCGCCTTGGTACGCGAGGTTATCTTGGCTTCCATATCCGCAAGGTCGGGAATCCAGCCCTTCTCTTCAATACAGTTGTAGTGAACCGCCTTGCCGCCAGAAAGGCGCACAGCAGCTGTCCACAACGGATAATCCGGTGAGGGAATCAGCACTTCGTCCCCAGGATTCAACAGAGCTTCCATCGCCAGGAGAATCAGCTCACTGACCCCATTGCCCAGAAACACATGCTCAATTTTCACATCGGCGATACCCTGCAGCTGTACTTCATTGACCACCGCCTGGCGCGCAGGAAAAATCCCCTTGGAGTCCGTGTAGGCTTCTGCCTGGATAATATTCTGCGTTATCGCCTGGTTAATGGCTTCAGGCACACGAAACCCGAACTGTGCTGGATTTCCGATATTGAGCTCAATAATATTGTGGCCCGATCGCAGTAATTCAGCGGACTTTTGGGCTATTTTGCCCCGTATTTCGTAATTGACATCACAAAGATGCTGAGACTTCAGGTATGGCATACAAAGAGCACCCCATAAAAAAATTTTCTTACAGTATAGCGTTTCACAGGCACTGTCAAAGGAAAATACTGCCATTTACCCCAGATGTTTTACGGATAAGCGCCGGATAATACCGAACCACGCACCGAAAAGCCCACTCTCCACAGAGCGGCTCCCGGCACCTGTGTCTGCAGACGAAGAGCACGGCCACCGGCTTCATCGCAGATGCGACGCGGACAGCCAGTATCCCTTGCTCAGGCTGAGCGTTGCGCCTCCGGTCTGGCATTCCAGGTTGTCAATACCCGCGCTATGCCCAGGACACCGACTATCAGATAGAACCACCCACGATACCGTGGTGGCGTGTTCCCCTCGCTCACATAGATCACTTCAGGATGGATATCCAACCCGGCACTGGCCGCAATGTCAAGGATTTTCCCGCGGTTGCGCTGCGACGCACTGCCCGTTGCCACCAGTCCGATGATATCGCGCTGGGGATGAAAGGCGTCCAGATGCTCCTCAAGGTAACGTCGCTTCTGCTCCTGGGTTGGGGAGCGGAAGTGATACTGGGCAAAGTGGTGCAGCAGCTCCTCATCGCGGGTCTCCACCAGAATACGGATCTCTCCATCATAGCGACGATCGGGCATAAGCGGTAACACCAGGGCATCGAGCTCAACCGTTCCCGAAGTGGATATAGCCCTCTGCAGATCCAGATAGCCCCCCTTCAGCTCAAGCCATTCACGGGGATAACCGTCCAGATAGACATCACGCGCACTCACTGTCTCCGGAGCTCCATTGCGCAGGGTAATCTGCATGTCACCCCAGGCAAGGTAGAGCAACAGCATGCATATTGCCAAAACCGTAAAACGAAATCGTCTCATGGGCCTTCCTCTTTCAAAAATTCGTCGCTAACCTACTGCAAGTCCTGCAAATTGACAAGCGCCAATATGCCCTGCCGGTAATGAAAAAGCATGCGGCAGAGTCTGCCGCATGCTTCCCGAAAGTATTTTTTATTTCAGCAGATCAGCTGGTCGCGCCTTCACCTTCAGTGGCAAGACCCTCATTGTGCTTCTGGGTCATCAGGGACACCACCACCAGAGCCAGGAAGCTCAGGGGGATGGAGATGATACCCGGGTTGTTCAGAACCATGGGAGCGTCCTGGGGCAACAGGCCATAGCGGGTATACATATCAGGCGACAGCAGGATGAGGCCGAGAGCGGAAACAATACCCGTTCCCACCGATGCCGCAATCCCATACGCCGTGGTCTTCTTCCAGAAGAGCAGCATGACAATGGCCGGCAGGTTGGCAGAAGCCGCGATGGCAAAGGCCCAGCCCACCAGGAAGCTCACGTTCATGCCCTCAAACAGGATACCAAGATAGATCGCAAAGATACCAACAGTAACCGCGGCAATCTTTCCGGCCCGCACCTTTCCCTGATCGGTAAATTTGACACCAAAGAAGTTATCAAGCAGATCGTGGGCCAAGGCACCCGAGGAGGCAACGATCAGGCCAGACACCGTTCCAAGCACCGTCGCGAAGGCGATGGACGAGATGATCGCAAAGAGCACCACCCCGAAGGAGAGGGACAGTAACGGCGCCGCCATATTGCTGTCCATGATGTTTACCACACCACTGGTCATGGCGCCCAGCCCAAGGTAGAGGGTCAGGATGTAGAAGAAACCGATGAGACCAATCGCCACAATGGTGGACTTGCGGGCATCTGCCTGGCTGGGAACCGTGTAGTAACGGATCAGGATATGGGGCAGGGCCGCCGTACCGCAGAACAGCGCCAGCATCAGGGAGATAAAGTTCAGCTGCTGAACCAGGGTGGCATTTTCCACCTGCAGCAGGATACCGGGACGCAGCACCTCGTTGCCGGGAGTCGGCTTCTGGTAGTAGACTACGATAATATTGTCGCCGTCACGCATATGCTCAGTGCCCCACAGGACAATGGTACTGTCGCGCAGTGCCGTCAGGAAAGCCAATGGACCGATGGGGCCAGTCTGCATGACGACTTCGCCATCAATCATAATCTCTTTGGCCTGGCCTACGGGGACAAAGCGACCCTCTTCAGCAGGGGCACCGTTATACAGACGAGTGCCATCAGCAAGGGTTTCGCGATACATGGCTTCATTGAGCACGATTCCAGCAGCAGTTTCCTCGATACGCCAGATCGTCTCGTAGCCATCACGCTGGGACTTCAGACGAGCGTAGCCTTTCTGTGCATAGACTGACTGCTTCCAGCCATCCACCACCTCATAGCCACTGTTGGCGGGGAGAACCAGTGAACCATCGGCAGCCAGCGCTGCTTCCATCTGCTGGAAGTTGTAGAATTCGCGGGTTCCACCATGATCGGGCTCTGTGGAGAGACCGCGAACCAGCAGTCCGATAACCAGAACCGTTGAGAAGATGATCAAGAGCACACCCTTAAGGAACTGCACCATCGTGGTGGAGGCCATTCCCGCCGAGGCAACGATAATCGTAACAATAACACCAACAATCACGACACCAGCCGCGTGGGGAAGGCCCAGCAGAGGTGTTACCAGCGTACCAGCACCGACCATCTGCGGAATCAGGTAGAAAACAGATACCACCAGAGTACTGATACCCGCCATCAGCTGAATGGCCTTTGAGTTGAATTTTGAATCAAGGGCATCGGTAAAGGTAAATTTCCCAAGGCGCTTCAGGGGTTCTGCCACCAGGAAAAGAGCGACAATCCATCCACCGAGATACCCCAGGGAGTACATCCAGCCATCAAAGCCAACCGTGGCAATCATACCGGCAATCCCCAGGAAAGATGCTGCGGAAAGGTAGTCACCGGCAAAGGCGACCCCGTTGGTGAACCAGTGAACACCACCGCCTGCCGCGTAGTAACCGGCAGCCGAAGTCGTCTTGCGGGCAAGATAGAAGGTCAGCCCCAGTACCAGGGCAACGAACAGGCAGAAGAGAACGACCGCGAGGCTTGACTGTGCGTAAATCATCGTACCACCGCCTTCTCGTCCTTGTTCATCTCACGCTCTGCCTTGGTGCAGAAGTAGTTATAGACCATTGCCATCACCATGGCGATGACAATCAGCCCGAGGCCATAGGCCAGCGCAAAATTCATACCAAGCACATGGGCCGCCATCAATGAGGGCCAGTTCAGGTTAATCACCACAAAACCAAGGTACAGAAGGGCATACACCCAAAACATCTTAATTCCGAGCTTTGCTTTGTACGGCGAGGCATTATCCTTGCCAAGCTTGACCGCCGGTCCGTGTCCCATCACACTCTCCTTGTCTCTGAATTGGCTTGCCGATGTCGGCAAACCCCGTTTGGCTTTCGGGAAAGAGCTCGTGCAACAGCTAATCTGTTTCCGGAAAGCCAAAACGGCCCGATGCTGCCACACAACACATAGCCTGTCAACTGAAAAATCGTAACCAGACAAACGTCGTCATACATTATCAAGTTTTCAACCTCAGATAACGGCCTGAAAAGTCAGCGCGCATTGTTGCACAGTCAAGAAAGCGCTATTGTAAACACGCATCGCTGTAGCAATTAACATTTGCATGGCTCAAAATATGGCACAATCTCAATATCTCATTGTAAGAAAAAAAGATAGGCCAGGCGCACCGACAAGCACCACCATCACACGCCCCATCCGACCACGCCACACCAACCCAAAAAAAAAGAGCCGCACGCGAAAACGCGTGCGGCACCACAATTCATGACAATCTCAGCACAAAAGACCTTCCCCTCTCCAGCAGCCCGCTAAAGATAAAAGGAAAAATAGAGGATACGAAGAACCACACCCGCAAACATCAGCCCGAAGCCAACACGGTTAATGACAAACTCCTGCTTCAGCATCACCATGCGGGGAGACCAGAACATGATAACACCCTTCACGTCGCCTGTGCGGCGAAGATACAGGAAGAACGACGCCAGCACCAGCAGCAGGCCAAAAACAAGGAAAATGTACTGCAGGGCGGAAAGAATAACAGCCACCATCAGATCACCACCCGCACGCTTCGGTTCCGGCTCTGAGCACCTGCTGAATCCGCTCCATGTCATCCTGCTTCCGGATGCGCTTGGGCTCCATGATCGCAATTACCTGAATACCATCAAGGTGCTCGAAAACGTAGTCCGTCAGACACTGACACTGTGCAGGCGTCGGACGGGAATCCCCCTGCAGACACCCGTTATAGAACTTGGCCTGCGTAGTTTCGCGAAAGGAAAGATACACGACAATGAACATGATAATGGAAAGAAAAATGAGCCAGCGGGGAAGCTTGCCCGATCGATAGAGATTCTTCAAAAAATTCATGACTCACCATGTTCGTTTTATTGAAAGTGCGCGACCAAAAGAGTCATACGCTGAAGCCAATACCATACGTCTTCTTGCTCGCACGGTAAATAAAAAAAGCCCCCGGAGAACCGGGGGCCGCACAGAAGCAGGACTCAGTGGTGAGTTGCCGCTCCAGCGCCTTTGGGAACGCGGATGTCCTCGATAAGATCCTGGATATGCGCCGGAGGAGGCGATGTCATCCTGGAAACCACGTAGGCCGCGATAAAGTTAAAGATCATACCCAGGGTACCGATACCCTCGGGAGAGATACCGAACCACCAGATGGAGGGATCGGTGTTAATAAAGCGGGTGTAGACGATGTACACGAAAGTAAAGCTCAGACCCACAGTCATGCCGGCAATGGCGCCTTCCTTATTCATGCGCTTGGAGAATACGCCCATGATAATAACCGGGAAGAAGGAGGCGCAGGCAAGTCCGAAGGCGAAAGCCACCACCTGGGCCACAAAGCCCGGCGGATAGATGCCCAGCAGACCTGCGACACAGATGGCCACCGCCGCTGCTATCCGGGCCGCCAGAAGCTCACCCTTGTCGGACATCTTGCCTTTCATCACCACCTTACCCAGAACATCGTGGGCAATGGATGTCGAAATAACCAGGAGCAGACCAGCCGCCGTGGAGAGGGCTGCCGCCATACCACCAGCTGCAACCAGAGCAATTACCCAGTTGGGCAGCTGACTCATTTCAGGGTTCGCCAGAACCATGATGTCGCGGTCAACGCGCACAGAGTTCTCCGTTGCGCCACGTGACATATCGAGAATGATCTTCCCTTCGGCATTGGGAGTCGGATTGGAAACGCCAATCAGGCCCGTCTGCTCCCAGGTTTTGAACCACTGGGGCATCTCGGCGTAATCCTGACCATGCACCGTTTCGATGATGTTGGTACGGGCAAACACACCTACCGCAGGGGCAGTCGTGTAGAGCAGGGCGATGAAGAACAGGGCCCAGCCTGCAGAAATACGGGCGTCATGCACACGGGGAACCGTGAAGAAACGCACGATAACGTGGGGCAGACCTGCCGTACCAGCCATCAGGGCTACGGTAATAAAGAACAGATCAAGGGTGGACTTGGTGCCGTCGGTGTAGGCCACAAAGCCCAGCTCCGTCAGCATGCCATCCAGTCGATCCAGCAGATAGACTCCGGTGTCAGCGCCAGTAACAGGGTCAAGAACCGTGGCACCCATACCCGTCTGGGGGAAGAAGTGGCCGGTGGTCATAATGGAGAGGAAAATCGCAGGCACCAGATAGGCCGTGATCAGCACGCAATACTGGGCAACCTGGGTGTAGGTGATACCCTTCATGCCGCCAAGTACGGCGTAGATGAAGACGATAACCATACCAATGATAACGCCGCTGTTCACGTCCACCTGCAGGAAGCGGGAGAAGACGATACCAACACCGCGCATCTGGCCGGCAACATAGGTAAAGGAAATAAAGATGGTACAAATGGCCGCTACAATACGAGCCGTATCGGAATAGTAGCGATCACCGACAAAATCGGGAACCGTAAACTTTCCGAACTTGCGAAGGTAAGGAGCCAGCAGCATCGCCAGCAGGACGTAACCGCCAGTCCAGCCCATCAGGTACATGGAGCCGTCATAACCCAGGAAGGCAATCAGGCCCGCCATGGAGATAAAGGACGCCGCCGACATCCAGTCAGCCGCAGTCGCCATGCCGTTCATCACAGGCGGAACACCGCCACCAGCCACATAGAAATCCTTTGTCGAACCGGCCTTTGCCCAGATGGCAATACCGATATAAATCGCGAAGGTACCCCCGACAAAGAGGTATATCATAAGTTGTAAATCCATACGTCCCCCCTTATTTCTTCGCTGCTTTTACAGGCTTGTCTTCACCGACATTGTACTTCTCGTCCAGTTTGGCCATGCCACGCACATAGATGATAATCAATGCCAGGAACACGTAAATTGATCCCTGCTGGGCAAACCAGAAGCCAAGCTGAAAGCCGAAGAGACGAATGTTATTGAGCACATCCACCAGCAGAATACCGAATCCATAAGAGACCACGAACCAGATCACCAGAAGTATGGACAGCAAGCGTACATTTTCTTTCCAGTAATTTTGCGGGGTCAATTCAGTGTCTTTTTCACTCATATTCCCACCTTCCTTTTCTTAAAAAAGCGTTCAACGACCTTTCAAACCTCAATGGAGATGCGATGCACCTCGAAATTTCCCAGAGATACGCTCCCTGTCCACAATAACCCTTCACGGACTCGCCGCGTCAAGGAGCAGTGGCAAAACCTATAGGGTGGCCTGAGGTCTTGGCCATGATGTCACCTCCCTAAACAGTAGCGTTATTTCTGCAGGGACCACCTGCCGTTGCGGCACTATCCCCAGAACGATCTTGAGCTGCTTTCCCTTCTGCACCCCCTGCGAATTGTTCCAAGGTGTCACATTGACGCGCCACTGACATCCTGGCGACACAAATAAAACACCGTTAACGATATCCCACTCCCTTATGAAAGAACATCTGCTACCAATAGAGCGAGATCCCCTTCCCTGGTAACCGCCTCGACAGGCACCTCCAGGTTTTCCGATCATTGTCGCCAAAATGATATGACGTTCTATCCTCGTTCCTGCTTATAGTGCCAACCCGTTCACATGTCAAGCGACTTTTTTCGTAAGCCTTTTGTTTATAAAGATTGTACACTGTATACAATTCATAAAACATTGGTTGTTGACGCCGGACACCGCAAGACAATACAATACCGTATATGGAGTTACAAAGCGCAGTGTTGTTTGGCTAACATTTTCCCTAACAACGATTTAGCGCAAAGAAAACATTTTACCGCTACTCTGTTACATTTTCTTGACAACAGAACGTTGTTTGTGCGATTTTTCTCAAGATTCAAACTCAGAATATCCCCACGCTGATCATCTCGAAAACATGACAAGATAAAGTTCACCATTAATAAAGGAGCACACTGCATGGAACGCCTCTACCAGGGGATAGTCCGCTTCCGCGAAAGCGACTACCAGAGCCACAAGGATCTTTTCAAAGAACTTGGCCAGTCCCAAAGCCCTCACACCCTTTTTATCGGCTGTTCAGACTCACGGGTCGTACCGAATCTCATCACTCAGACACTGCCTGGAGAGCTTTTCGTCATACGCAATGTGGCCAATATCGTGCCGCCATATCGCGATACCAACGACTATGTCGCCACGCTTTCGGCCATTGAATACGCGGTAAAAGCGCTCAATGTTGAAAATATCGTCGTCTGCGGACACTCCAATTGTGGCGGCTGCAACGCCCTTTTCGCCCCCGAGGAGACACTGAACGCCGTACCCCATGTCAAGAAATGGCTGGAAATATCACACGGAGTGAAGGAAAAAATTCTGCGAGAGTACCCCGATGCCGATGCGCAAAAGCGCGAATGGATGACGGAGCAGATGAACGTGGTGCAGCAGATGAAAAATCTGCTCTCTTACCCCTATATCAAGGAGCGTTATCAGGAAGGGAAGCTGAGTATTCTCGGCTGGTATTATATTATCGAAACCGGTGAAGTCTTCAGCTACAACAAGGAATCCATGGAGTTTGAGCTGGTAACCGACACCTTCACCCCATAACACCCCTCAACGCAAAAAAGACGCCTCATGGGCGTCTTTTTTGCGGATCTCACACTCACGGCAGTGGCATAAAACACAGCTCAAAGCTTTTATAACCAGCCTCTTCGAGTGTTGACTCAATGGTTCGCCGATAGGGCGACTCACCAAGATCATCAACCCCTGCCTCTTTCAGGAAAAAAATATAGGGCCTGTCAGGTCGAATACCGGCAATATTCAGCTGGGCGATGATCGCCCGGGGCGGGCCCACCATCAGCACCGCCATCTCCCAGGGCATTTCACGCAGATGATTGCGCAACAGGGCAATGCTCACCCGATCGCGAACGGTCAACTCCCGAATCTGGTGCTCCATCATCATGAACAGGCGAAACAGGCGCGTACACTGACGAACAAACTGCTCATAGGTCTTACGCTTATGCCGATAGCCGAATTCATCCAGCAGCAAGCCAAAGGCCTTACCGTAGGAGCTGGCAAGACTGGATTCGAGATCGTGCATACCGGCACGAATGCGTTGAAACGTCGGCACTGTCCCAAAGTACTCCAGCACCTTCACGCGGAACTCCCGGGGGCTTTCCGTGAATTGCTCCAGGCTGTACTGGCGACTGAAGACATCGAAGTGCCACTTGGCCAGATCAATATCAAATACCGTCAGAACATCCAGTGTGTCTTCGGGTATCAGAAGCTCAAGCTCTGATGGATAGCGAAGTTCGCGCCTGGGCGCCCCCTCTCCTCCCCCTATGCGCTTCTGCATTTCTGCGATTTCTGCCGGCATGGAAAGGAGCAGCTCCTTGGAATCCTGGTAGTCTGCTGCCACCAGTCCTTCAGAAAGAAAAGGCACCACACCGAAAAGCGCTGTCTGGGAACCATCCATACGCACAAGGCCATCGGCAAAGAGCACCTTCTGATATTTTTCCGGATAGGCGTTCACGCTGATGACCGCTTGGGGATTGCCGCGAATACAGGGCATCTTTCCCAGCATATCTTCCTCGATATAAACAACCCAGCGCTCGACAAACTCTTCAAAGGGGGTATTTCCCACCGTCGACCAGAGGAAAGCCGCGCTGGCCATGGGGTTCTGCAGTCCACTGAACAGACGCACCCCAACGGGCCCCGTTCCGGCAAGCTCAGCGGCCGAACGCACATCAAAAAGTCGGCTCAGCATATCCCGTTTCCACCTCTTCATAAAGCCGACAAGCAGTGCTCCATACAGCAAACCAATGGCAAGTGCGCCACCTGCGGCAAAAGAGAGAACCAGCACAACCAGCGAGCGGCTGCCAGCGCTATGACCATCGTCCAGGTGCAGGTACATTCCCCCCAGCACTCCAACGGCAAGAATCAGCAGCAGGACAACGCCACAGTAGTAGAGAAACTCCTGCCTCTGGCGATTGTCATGCCAGAAAAGATCAAACCAGCTGCCGACAGTGGTTTCACAAAGTTCAGAAGAACCGCTGCCACTGGTCTCTTCTTCTCCCAACAGTTCCTGCTGATCCTGCATGCATTATCCCCTTTACATGGACAAAGAGCCTAAAATGAAACTTGCCGCTACAAAAGTTCAGAAAAACCCTGCCTTCGCAATATATCATAAACCACCACAGCAACACTACTGGACAGATTCATGCTGCGGCAACTGGAGCATTCCCGCATCGGCAACCGGTAGCGTTTTTCGCCGCAGGCCCCGTGCAGCGCCTCAGTCATCCCGGTATCTTCGCGACCGAAAATGACGAAGAGCGGGCCACCATCGACGGGAATCTGCGTGTATGGTCTGCGCGCCTTCGTGGTAATGCCACACAGTGTACCTTTCTGGAAGTTCACATACTCAAGGAATTCCGCAAGCGTCCCATGAACGCGCAGGGGCAGGTGTTCCCAGTAGTCCAGCCCTGCGCGACGCAGGTGCCTGGCGTCCAGGGAAAAACCCAGGGGCTCTATCAGGTGCAGCCGACAGCCGGTGAGAACACACAGGCGGCCGATATTTCCGGTATTTTGAGGTATACGAGGCTCAAACAATACAACGTTCAACATAGATTACTCTTGTATAAGTGGCTCAAAAACATCTACTATGGAAAGCGCAACTGTTTTACTCTATCAGCGCCCACAGGAGGCACAATGCTACAATCCATCAGCGCAAAAGTCCAACTCGCCATTGCCATCGCTTTTATTTTCATGTCCGTTATATTCATTTTCGTTGCGAAAACTGAGATAGACAGCATCGCCCAGGACATGCTGGTGGAAAAGGCCCGCGCCATCACAACCCAGGCCGAGAACGCGCGCACCTACGTAGCAAACCTGCGGCAAATGGGTGTTCTGGATGAGCACGCCATCAACAGTGACTTCCAGCGCCTGCGCCAGCTTCCGCAGCAGCAGCGTCTGCAGGAGCTGCGCAAAACCGGTGCCTACTATACTATTCCCATTATCGCTGGCTGGAGAGTTGCCTTGGAAAACGCGGAGTTTTCCAACTACACCTTCCGCGTCCCAAAGTTCCAGCCACGAAACCCGGAAAACACCCCCACAGACTTCGAAGCCGGCATGTTACGTGAAGCAACGGAAAAGCGCCTCAATGAACTGTACCGGGTGAATCGCCAGGAAAATGCTCTCTATTACATGAAGCCAATCGTACTCGACCAGAACTGCATGGTCTGCCATGGAACCCGCGCTGACAGTATTTCCGGCGACGGTATAGACCCGCTGGGTTTTCCCATGGAAGGCTGGAGAGTCGGACAGATTCACGGAGCCTATGAAGTCATCGCTGACCTCGCCCCTATCCAGGCAGCCGTAACCCGCACGACCCTGCAGGTCATCGGCATTGCTGTCGTGATGCTGATCGCCGTAACCCTTTTCATGATGAAACTGCTTGAGAGGCTGATCACCCGGAAAATCAATGTGGTGGTGGATGTACTGGGCGATGCTGCCCAGGGCGATTTCTCCCAGCGCGTGCCTGAAAGCAGCTCCAATGACGAAATCAGCACACTGGTGACATCAATCAATAAAACCTTCGATGACCTGAGCCTCTCTTTTGAAAAACTTAATAAATCAAGCATTCAGGTAGCAAGCCACAGCACTCAGCTCAGCGAGACCACAGCCGCCATGAGCGAGGGGGCCAACGAACAGGCCGATGCCGTAGCCCAGGTCGCTAGCGCCGCTGAGGAAATGAGCTCGACTGTAGTGGAAATTTCCAGGCTGATCTCACAGAGTGCTGAAAAAGCTTCGGACGCCAACAACACTGCCATTGAGGGTCGCTCGGTAGTTTCCAAAGCCATGCATGAAATCAGTTCTGTGCAGCAGGCCACCGGAGAGCTCAATGACATGGTTCAGCGCCTGAATCAAAGCGCCCGGGAAATCGGTGAAATCATTCAGGTTATCGATGAAGTCAGCGACCAGACAAACCTGCTGGCTCTGAACGCCGCCATCGAGGCGGCCCGTGCCGGCGAGCATGGGCGCGGCTTTGCCGTCGTGGCCGACGAGGTCCGCAAGCTGGCAGAGCGCACTCAGAATGCCACCAAGGAAATTGCCACCAAGATCAAGGGAATTCAGGGTGACGCGGTCAAGACCAATGACACCATGATGCACACACAGGAGCGGGTCGAACTTGCCAATAGCCTGGCCGGACAGGCCTCCCAGGCTCTGGAAAGCATCGTGGTCGTGGTCAACTCCCTCAATGACCAGTTCCAGCAGGTTGCCACCGCCAGCGAAGAGCAGTCAGCTACCACGGGCGAAATAGCCCGCAGCATCGAAAACATCAAAAATGTCGCCGATGAAACTGCCCGTGGATCGGAAGACGCTGCCAGAGCCATTGAAGAGCTTTCGGCCCTGGCTCAGCAGATGAACAGTACCGTCAATGACTTCAAATTCCAGGCTCATGACAAAGTGGCCCTTGCGCCCAAGAGCTTACGTCTGAAAGAGTAGGCTTTGAGCACTCCCAAAGGCGCCACTCCTTCCCCATTCGCACGTTTGTGCCCCCCGCTCATTACGCGGGGGGGTGCCTGCGTGTTCTTTTTCCTCACGCTGCTCCTTTCTCCGCCCATCACTTTGGCGAACCATGACTTCGCTTTCGATATTCACGAAGTCCCCAAGGCCTCCAAATGGCAGCCAGGGCCCAAGGTGCTGGTTATCGGCGGCATCCACGGTGATGAGCCCGGCGGCTACCTGGCAGCGGACTACGCCCTCGAAGGGGTGGTTGGCAAAGGGGAGATCCATGTCATCCCCCGCATGAACAAACGCGCCATTATTCTGAACCGCCGCGGGGTCTACGCTGACATGAACCGGCTCTTTGAGCATGATATCTCCCCCCGAATCCCGGAGCAGCGCACCGTGCGGGAACTGATTTCCATAATCCCCCAGTACGACTATATTCTCAGCCTTCACGACGGCGGAGGATTCTACCACCCTGAGTATATTGATAATGTGCGCAATCCCCGGCGCTATGGACAGTCCATTATCATCGACACGGATATCTACCACGAAACCAGGCACGGCACAGTCTGCCTTCAGTGTATCGCCGAAGAGATCATCCAGACCCTCAACGGGCAGATCCTCCATGAGGACCACCAGTTTCGCGTCAATAACCACAATACCGCCAGTCCGCAGACCATTCATGCCGAACAGCGCACCAGTCTGACATTTTTTACCCTGACCCAGCTGGGTGTGCCCGCATTCTGCATGGAAGCTTCCAAACTCCTGCCGGACATCAATCAGAAAGTCTTCTACCACATCAATGCCATCGAGGGTTTCGCGGCTGCCGTGGGCATTGAGTACCACCGCCCGTGGAACACCTATGCCGATATCGGCATCTTCCTGGCACACACGGACCACCTGCACAGCGTCACCATCGCCATCAACGGCGCTGCGCGCACCATGCCACCCAGCGGGCGCATCCACGTTCGGCCCGGCGACAGCATTGCCGTGCAGGAAATCAATGCCAGCAGCCCCATCGGCTGGTATCCCGATATTTACGGCACCGGATTCTATGATGACAGCCTGAGAAGCTTTTCCGTCGCGGAAGAGACAAAAATCGTGATCCGTCGCAATAATGAAGACCGCGGCATCATTGAAGTCCGTCTGGCCGATGAGCCAACGGAATTTTTTGAAGCGCTGGTTGATGGGGAAATTCATTTGCTGCGCCAGGGACAAGTGGTGCATGTCCATGAGCGATTCAAGATTCTGAGGGGATTCACCGACCGGGGAGAAGAAACCATGGTCAATGTAGCCGGCTACGTCCCCCCGGGCCTGGAGGGGAAAATTCCCGACGACAGGGGCTACGCCCTGCATCCGGAAGAACTTGACTGGCGCTATTCCGTGGACCGCCGGGGCCTGCAGTATCGCGTCCACAGCTTTGCGGATCGCACCTTTCGCTCAACCGGCGAAATCTACTTCACCGTCGATGACATGTACGGAAAATAGCTGATTCACAGGATGCCTGCACCATCAGCTGCTTCGCCTGCGCAGGCTCTCGACCTGGTCACGCATGTCTTCCGGCAACGGACACTGCAGCTCCACCACTTCACCGCTGATCGGATGCTGAAGACACAGGGAGGCCGAGTGGAGCGCCTGGCGTCGCATACTCACATAGCCCGGCTCCTTTTTTACCCCATACACCTGGTCTCCCAGCAAAGGGCGTTGCACGGAGCGCAGGTGCACGCGTATCTGGTGTGTGCGACCGGTATCAAGGCGACACTCGATCAGGGAAACCCACTGCTGATGGCAGAAGAATTTTTCCAGCAGGCGGTAGTGGGTGCGAGCCGTCTTGCCCTTGTCCGCCTCAACAATGGCCATGCGCTTGCGATCCTTCGGATCGCGCCCGATATTGCCTTCAATAACCCCGGAATCATCCAGCGATCCATGGCACAGCGCCAGATAGCACCGATCGATCTCCTTGGCGGCAAACATGCTGACCAGCCGCTGATGGGCCACTTCTGTTTTGGCCACGAGCATCAGTCCGCTGGTGTCCTTGTCAAGACGGTGAACAATACCCGGGCGTAGCACTCCACCGATTGCGGGCAATCCATCCCCAAGATAGTGCACCAGCGCATTTACCAGGGTGGCATCATAGTTGCCGGCAGCCGGATGCACGACCATGCCAGCAGGCTTGTTGACGACAAGCAGGGACTCGTCCTCATACCAGATATTCAGGGGAATTTCCTGGCCCACCACAGTGGCATGGTCCACAGGTGCTGGCTGCTGCACGCACACCAGATCTCCCGGCTGCAGGCTGTAAGAGGCTTTTTCGATCACCGTGCCGTTCACCTGGACATGCCCCTGGGCCACCAGTTTTTGAGCCATACTCCGGGAGAAAAGCTCCGTGGCGGCGAGAAACTGATCCAGGCGCCGGGAGGCGTCCACCGTCAACTCATGTCTGCTGCTCTTCATGCTGCCTCCAATCTCCTGCCAGAGCCTCTGCCACGACGATGGAAGCGGGGGAAATTTCCGTTCCATAGATGCAGACCTCGACACCTGCCTGCAGCGCCTGACGCAGCAGCTGGCCATAACGCCGATCAATGGCATCGGCTGGTGTGAAACACTCCACGTCACTTCGCTGCACGAGAAAAAATACCACGGCACGATGCCCTTCTGCCACCATGGCCATAAGCTCCTCAGTATGTTTCTGACCCCTGGTGGTCACAGCATCGGGGAAGCAGGCCCGCCCATCCAGTTTCAGGGTGACACTCTTGACTTCCACATAGCACCTCCCACGCTGATCATCCTCCAGAAGAAGATCAATGCGGCTGCGCTGGTGCCCGTAGCGCACCTCACGGCGCAGACAAGCATACCCCTGCAGTTCCGGGACAGCCCCACCCGCGACCGCCTCTTCCACGATACCATTGGTGCGGAAAGTATTGATGCCGATCCAGTTGCCATCAACCTGCACCAGCTCCCAGGTATATGACAGCTTGCGCCTGGGATTATCACTGCGGGAAAGGGCAACCACACTGCCGGGCTCAGCGCAGCCAAGCATGCTGCCGGAGTTGGGACAGTGTGCCGTGACGACGGTGCCGTCTTCCAGACGGACATCTGCCAGAAAGCGCTTATAGCGTTGAATCAGGGTTCCGAAAATAAGGGGTGGGAGCAGCACGCGGGACCTTTCCGTTATGGTGTCGAAGTGATGGAGTGTATCCAATGAAAAACAACCGGGAAGCCCGAAAGCTTCCCGGTTGGTGTATCTGATTCAAGGCAACTCAGCAAAAAGCCTACATTCGAATCTTTGAGGCTACTCCCAAGCGGGCAATCTGCTTGAGCAGCTCGACGCGGGCCTGCTCGAAGATAACATCATCTTCCGCACGCTTCTGATCCAGGATCGCCTGGGCTTCTGCCCGCAGTCGCTTCGCCTCTTCCACATCAATATCAAAGGCAAGCTCGCTGGTCTCCGCCAGGATTATGACCTTATCGGGAAGTACTTCACAGAAACCCCAGTCCACAAAGACAAAGTGGGTTTCGCCGTTCACCTGATAGCTGAGTTCGCCCATTTCCAGAGTCGTCAGCATGGGAGTGTGGTTGGGCAGGACGCTGAAGTCGCCTTCGGTACCTACCATGGAAATGGAGTCCACATCAACACTGAGGAGTTGCTTGGTCGGTGTCACCAGTTCCAGTCGAATTTTTTCGGCCATCAGTTCACACTCACTTTTTTACGCTGGCCTGGATTTTCTCGCCTTTTTCTATGGCTTCGTCAATGGTACCTACCATGTAGAAGGCCTGCTCCGGCAAGTGATCCAGTTTCCCTTCAATGATCATCTGGAAGCCGCGAATGGTCTCCTTCACGGGAACATACTTTCCTGGCGAGCCGGTGAAGACTTCAGCAACAAAGAAGGGCTGTGACAGGAAGCGCTGAACCTTACGGGCACGGTTTACTATCAGTTTGTCGTCCTCGGAAAGCTCGTCCATACCCAGAATGGCGATAATATCCTGAAGCGCCTTATAGCGCTGCAGAATATTCTGCACAGCGCGGGCCACATGGTAGTGATCCTGACCCACGACTCCGGGCTCAAGAATACGGGATGTGGAGTCAAGGGGATCCACCGCAGGGTAGATGCCCAGCTCGGCGATGGAACGGTTCAGAACCGTAGTAGCGTCAAGGTGGGCGAAGGTGGTGGCAGGCGCGGGGTCAGTCAGGTCATCCGCTGGCACATAAACTGCCTGAACCGAGGTAATGGAACCGGTTTTCGTGGACGTGATGCGCTCCTGCAGGTTCCCCATCTCGGTGGAGAGTGTCGGCTGATAACCAACCGCAGAGGGCATACGGCCCAACAGAGCCGATACCTCAGAGCCCGCCTGGGTAAAGCGGAAGATGTTGTCGACAAAGAGCAGGACGTCAAGGCCATCTTCGCGGAAATTCTCCGCGATGGTCAGGCCGGAAAGCGCAACGCGCATACGGGCTCCGGGAGGCTCATTCATCTGACCATACACCAGCGCGGCCTTATCAATAACACCGGAGTCCTTCATTTCATGATAGAGGTCATTGCCTTCGCGGGTACGTTCACCGACGCCGGCAAAAACAGAGTATCCACCGTGCTCGGTGGCGATGTTGCGAATAAGCTCCATGATGAGAACGGTCTTGCCAACACCGGCGCCACCAAACAGACCAATTTTACCACCCTTTGCATAGGGGCAGAGCAGATCGACAACCTTAATGCCGGTTTCCAGCATGGTTGACTGGGTGTCCTGATCCACGAACGAGGGAGCCTCACGGTGGATTGACCAGTACTCTTCTGCGTTCACTGGCTCACCTTCGTCAACGGGCTCGCCGATAACGTTGAGAATGCGCCCGAGCGTGGCCTTGCCGACAGGGACCGCAATGGGCTTGCCGGTGTCAATGCCGTCCATCCCGCGAACCAGTCCGTCGGTGGAGTCCATGGCAACAGCGCGTACCATGCCCTCTCCAAGGTGCTGCTGCACTTCCAGCACCAGTTTGCGATCCTGAAGCTGTATCTCCAGGGCGTTGTATACCGCTGGTATTTTGTCGGCGTCAAAGGCAAAGTCCACGACGGGACCGATGACCTGGGTAATTTTTCCCGTATTCATACCTATTCCTTCCTTATCCTCGTTTTACAGCGCTTCTGCTCCGGCAATAATCTCCGTGAGCTCCGTGGTGATAGCGGCTTGCCGTGCCCGGTTGTAGAGCAGGGTGAGTTTGTCGATCATTTCCGACGCATTGTTCGTTGCAGAGTCCATGGCGGTCATGCGCGCGGCATGCTCACTGGCAACGGAATCAAGCATCATGGTGTGAACCTGGACTTCAACATGCTTGGGCAAAAGCTGCGCCAGTAACAGTTCATCCTGGGGTTCATAGGTGTAGTCAAGGCGCTGGCTCTCCTCGACGGGGACATTGTCCGGCTCATCGGCAGGGCTCAGCGGAAGCAGTCGATGGGTGATCGGCTGCTGGGTAAGCGCGGAGACAAAGCGGTTAAAGATGACATGCACCTCGTCGTACTCACCATCAATGAACTTTTCATTGAGTTCGTTGATAATGGGTCGCAGCAGTTCAAACTGATAGGACTGGCTGATATCCGTATAGGCTTTCTGGAAGCCCTGGTCACGGCGAAACAGATCCCGCGCTTTCTTGCCCAGAGCATAAATATCCACTTCCTGTCCGGCAGCACGCCTGTCGCGCACAAAATTCTTGGCGGTCCGTATCACCGAGCCGTTGAAGCTGCCGCAGAGTCCGCGATCAGAGGTGATCACGTACACTGCTATCTTTTTTACCGACTCTGCCTGCCGCAGCATGGGGTGCGCGTCGCTGGAGACCCTCCACGAAAGGCTGTCGATGACATCCTGCATCTTCGTGGCATAGGGTCTGGCATTGGTGATGGCATCCTGTGCTTTGCGCAGCTTGGCAGCTGAAACCATTTTCATGGCCTTGGTAATCTGCCGGGTGCTCTTGACCGAATTAATTCGGCGTTTTATTTCCTTGAAACCTGACATGCCCTGATTCCTTAAACGCTAAAGGTTTTCTTGAATTCTGCGATGGCTGCCTTGAGCTTTCCTTCCAGTTCTTCGTCCAGCTGCTTCTTCTGAACAATGCCTTTGAGGATGTCGGACTGCTGGGATTTCATGTAGGCGATAAATTCCTTTTCAAACTTGCCAACGGCGCTGACGGGGATATCGTCGAGATGTCCCTTGACACCGCAGTAGATGCTGACCACCTGCTCTTCTACCTTGAAGGGGCTGTACTCAGGCTGCTTCAGCAGCTCAGAGAGACGGGCGCCTTTGTCGAGAACAGCTTTGGTGGCAGGATCAAGGTCGGAGCCAAACTGGGCGAAAGCCGCCAGTTCGCGATACTGGGCCAGCTCAAGCTTCAGCGTACCGGCAACCTGCTTCATGGCTTTGATCTGCGCGGCACCACCAACACGGGAAACGGAGATACCCACGTTTACCGCAGGTCGCTGACCAGCATAGAAGAGGTCGGACTCCAGGAAGATCTGACCATCGGTGATGGAGATGACGTTGGTGGGAATATAGGCGGAGACGTCACCGGCCTGAGTTTCAATAATGGGCAGAGCGGTCAGTGAACCGGCTCCCAGGTCATCATTGAGCTTGGCGGCGCGCTCAAGCAGGCGCGAGTGGATGTAGAAGACGTCCCCGGGATATGCTTCGCGTCCTGGTGGGCGGCGCAGCAGCAGGGAGAGCTGACGGTAGGCAACGGCCTGCTTGCTCAGGTCATCATAGATGATGAGGGCGTGTTTGCCGTTGTCACGGAAATATTCACCGATGGTGCAACCGGCATAAGGAGCCAGGAACTGCATGGGAGCGGGCTCAGAAGCCGTCGCCGCCACAACGGTGGTATAGGCCATGGCACCGTTGGCTTCGAGAACGTTGACCACGCGGGCAACGGTGGAGCGCTTCTGGCCAATGGCAACATAGATACAGTAAACATCTTCACCCTTGAGGTTCAGAATGGTGTCTATGGCAATCGTGGTTTTTCCGGTCTGGCGGTCACCGATGATCAGTTCGCGCTGTCCACGTCCGATGGGGATCATGGAGTCAATGGCTTTAATACCGGTCTGCAGTGGCTCGTGAACTGATTTTCTGGAAATAACGCCTGTCGCCTTGCGTTCCAGATAGCCGAATTCCTTGGCGTCAATGGGGCCTTTGCCGTCAATGGGTTGACCAATGGCGTTGACAACGCGGCCAACCATTTCAGGGCCAACGGGAACCTGGGCAATGCGACCGGTACGCTTGACCGTATCGCCTTCCTTAATGGCAGTGGCCTCACCCAGCAAAACCGCACCGACATTGTCTTCTTCAAGGTTCAGTACCAATCCGTAAAGATCACCGGGAAATTCCAGCAGCTCACCGGCCATGGCGTTTTCCAGGCCGTAGATACGTACAACACCGTCACCTGCCGAAATGACTTTGCCGGTCTCCTGCACATCGAAGGATTTTTCAAACCCTGCGATCTGCTCCTTGATTATCCGGCTGATTTCTTCAGCTTTAATCTGCATGAGTCACGTCACCTCTATAAAATTTAAGCTTTTACTAAGCTGTCTTTCATCTTGTCCAGATGGCCGCGCAGGGATCCATCATAAACTACGGAACCGATCTGGGCGCAAACGCCGCCGATCAGCGTTTCATCCACTTCTGTCTGCACTTCGATTTCCTTGCGGGTAATGGCAGCAAGGGCCTGACGAATCTCTTCAAGGCCCTTGTCGTCCAGGGGAAACGCACAGCGCACCTGAGCGACCACCCGGTTGCGGTCATCGTTATAGATATTTTCGTAGGCACGAACAATAGCGTCCAGAATTCCCAGACGACCCTTCGCAGCCAGCAGCACGAGGAATCGGGCACACACCGAATGCATGCCTTTGCTGCTCAGCTCCAGAGCGGTAATTTTATCCCGCTTCTGGACGGTCGGATTGAGAAAGAAGTGGGCAAGTTCATCGGAGCTCAGCATTTCACGGGAAAAAGCGCCAACCTCCGCCGCGAAAATCTCGGTGGCTGACTGTGCTTTGAGCAGCTCATATACCGCCAGCGCATAGCGCCGGGCTACTATGGATTCACTCACTTCATCCCCCTTATACCACTGACATATTCCTTGACCAGCTCTTCATTCTTGGCACTGTCCATGGTGTCCTTGAGCTTATCCCTGGCGACGGTGAAGGCACTTTCAAGAACCAGCTCACGGATTTCCGCCTGAGCTTTGGCGAACTCAATCTCAATGGCAGACTTGGCGTTGGCCACCATTTTATCCGCCATCTCCTTGGATTCAGCCAGAATCTTTTCTTTTTCATCAAGGGCAGATATGCGCATGGTCTCTTTCAGCTTCGCCAGTTCGTCGGTTACGGTACGGTACTTCTCCTCGTACTCGGCCGCCTTGCGCTGCGCCTCTTCCTGGGCCTTGCGAGCGGCGCTGAGCTCACTTTCAATGCGTTCTGTACGCCCCTTGAAAAAGGCTATGACATATTTTTTCAGAATAAAATACAACAATGCTGCCAGGAGAAAGAAGTTAAACGCTTTGGGAAACATGGAACTGAAGGTGGGATAACCTTCGGCAGCCTGCACCATGGTCGGTATCAGGATGAGAATCGGGCCCAGCAGAGCGCAAAGACGGCGGTTCATGATGCCCTCCCCATCAACTTCGAGCTGATCAGCTCAGCCAGCGACTGAGCTTCGCCGGAAAGCTGTTTGCGTGATGTTTCCATCTGCTGCTGAATCTGTTGTTGTCCAGACTGCAGAAGAGCTTCGGACTCCTGCCGCGCCTCCTGAAGAAGAGCTTCCTGCTGGGCCAGTGCCGCGCGACGCTCGGCTTCGGCATAATCCTTGGCTTCTTTTTTGGCCTGGGCCAAAGCATCCTCATACTCTGCTTTCTTGCGGGCAACCAGTTCGTCAGTGCTCTGCACCTGAGCGGCGGAACCCTCCATGGTGGTCCTTCTTTTCTGCAGCATGGATACCATGGGTTTGATGAGGATATGATTGAGAAGGACGAGGAAAATCAGGAAATTCGCAAGTTGAATAAAAAACGTCACATTCAAATCAATCACGATAAACCCCTTGAGCAATACTTAATACGCCCGTTCACAAATAGATACAAGCGCACCCCGAGAGAGTAAAACGCCGTAATCTACCATGTGTATACAATCTCGTCAAGCGTGTGTATACAATCCTGCCAGGACGGAAGTGACAGAAAATTATTTGTCTGAAAGACAGGCCACACCTGGAAGGTCGACGCCGCTGAGTAACTCCAGGCTGGCTCCCCCGCCAGTGGAGATATGGCTGACGCGATCAGCGAGACCACTCTGCTGAATGGCGCTGACACTATCACCACCACCAACAATGGTGGTAGCAGCGGTATTGTTCGCCATGGCGGCGGCAATAGCAAAGGTTCCCTCGGCGAAACTCTGCCACTCAAACACCCCCATGGGGCCATTCCACAGCACCGTCCTGGCTTCCGCAATAATCTCCTGAAACGCCTGCCTGGTGCGGGGGCCAATGTCAAGACCCATATACCCGTCGGGGATATGGGCATCGGGAGTGATCAGCTTTTCCGTCACCTCGGAGAACTCCCGTCCGGCCACGTGATCGACGGGCAGATGCACTTTAACGCCCTTGCGCTGCGCCGTAGCCAGCAGCTGCAGGGAATATTCCTTCATGGACTCTTCCACCATGGATTTCCCGGTGCGTATTCCCTGGGCACTGAGGAAAGTGTAGGCCATGGCGCCACCGATGATGATATGGTGCACCTTATCAAAGAGGTTTTCGATAACCGGGATTTTGTCGGAGACCTTGGCGCCGCCAAGAATAGCCACGAAGGGCGCCTCAGCCTGACTGATACGAACACTGAGGTATTCCAGCTCCTTTTCCATGAGAAAGCCGGTGACCCTCTGCGCAATATACGCGGTCATACCTGCGGTGGAAGCGTGAGCACGGTGAGCAGAGCCAAAGGCATCGCACACATAGATATCGGCACTCTCAGCCAGTTTGCGGGAGAACTCGGGGTCATTCTGCTCCTCTTCACGGTAGAAGCGTGTGTTTTCCAGCAGGACGACATCGCCAGCCCGCATGGAAGCAACCGCCTGAACCACTTTCGGCCCAACGCAGTCCGGCACAAATACCACTGGACGGCCCATGCGCTTCGCGAGCTCGGCGGCAACGGGTTCAAGGGAAAATGTTGCATCGGGCTTACCCTTCGGGCGCCCCAGATGGGAGGCAAGGATAACCTTGCCTCCCATACCGGCAATATACTCCACGGTGGGAACAGCGGCTTCAATTCGCGTTGCGTCCTGCACCACGCCATCTTTGATCGGAACATTGAAATCGACGCGGACAAAAACCCGCTTCCCCTGGAAATCAATATCGCGCACGCTTTGCTTGGCCATGCTTCCCCCGAATCAGCGTGATGCCATATAGGCGATCAGGTCGACGCAACGGCAGGAGTAGCCCCACTCATTATCGTACCAGGAGAAGATCTTCACCAGGTTACCATCCATTACCTTGGTGTTATCGGCATCAACGATACTGGAGTGACTGTTCCCCATGAAGTCGATGGAGACCAGGGGCTCCTGGCAGAAGGACAGGATGCCTTTCATGGGGCCTTCGGCCGCGGCTTTCAGGGTGGCGTTAACCTCTTCAGTCGTGGTGTTCTTTTCCACCTGGCAGACAAAGTCGACCACGGACACATTGGGGGTAGGGACTCGCACGGCAACGCCGTCAAGCTTCCCCTTCACCTGAGGAATAACCAGCGAAACAGCCTTGGCGGCGCCCGTGGTGGTGGGAATCATGCTCATGGCAGCAGCCCGCGCGCGTCGCAAATCACTGTGGGGCAAATCGAGGATGCGCTGGTCATTGGTATAGGAGTGGATGGTGGTCATGAATCCTTTTACCAGACCGAAGTTATCGACAACAACCTTGGCAACCGGCGCCAGACAGTTGGTGGTGCAGGAGGCATTGGAAACCACATGGTGGCTGGCCGGATCGTAGTTGCCCTCGTTCACGCCCATCACTATGGTTATGTCCTCGTTTTTCCCTGGGGCGCTGATTATGACCTTTTTCGCTCCGGCCTTGATATGCGCCTCGGCTTTTTCCTTGCTGGTAAATATTCCGGTGGACTCGACGACATAGTCAACACCCAGGGACTTCCACGGAAGATCTGCGGGATTCTTTTCCGCATAGACCCGGATCTCCCTGCCATCAACGACAATGCCCTTCTCAGTAGCCTTGACTTCCTGGCCGAAAATCCCGTGAACCGAGTCATATTTCAGCAGGTGCGCCAGGGTGGCGGGATCTGTCAGATCGTTAATGGCGACCACTTCCATATCCTTACGCTGTGAAGCAATGCGGAAAACCGAACGTCCGATCCGGCCGAATCCATTGATGGCAATTTTCATACAATCCTCCTGGAGAAAAAGTTGTAGTCTGCAGTTCTGCGTATATCAGAATTCAAGAAAGAACAAACATCTGTATTCCGTCGCGGCTGCCCGCTTCACGGGGCGCTTGGGTAGGAGCCAGTGCCCGGTAGGTGTATTCACCCGAGGAACTCTCTTCTTCCTCTGGAGCTCCTTCGCGGGAATATTTCTGCACAAACTCATGGAGTTCGCGGGAGAATGACTGCACCTTGCCACGCAGATCACTGACCACCTCAAAGACCGGAGCTATCAACTGCGTAAAACGCTCAAGCTGCTGGCGCACTTCCACAGTCATCTCCTGCACCTCCTCAAGCTGGGCACTGCTCAGCCCCGACTTGCTCACCATATTATCAACACGATTGAGGTAGAGGGATATCTGATGCAGGTAGCGCTGATACCCCTCGCCAAATGACTTGGCAACATCGGCCCGTTCAATGAGAAGGTTCTCCACCATCTCTTTCTGACGGGAGAGCAGCAATACGAGCTCACGCCGCTTCTTCTGCTCCGCAAGCTTCTCCACCATCAACTTTCCCTGCTCGCCCTTTTCAATAAGCCCCACAGCCTGCTCATACTTCACGCCCAGCAGCTGGTGGCGCTTGCTCATCTCCTGGAACTCCTTTGTCGCACTTACATAGCGCGAATAGAGTGCCTTGTACTTCTCAGAGAGCAGGCTGTACTCTTTCTGCAGCGAATCAAGGTTCTTGAACTTGTTCTGGGTGAACTTCTGAAAATCACGGAAGGTCTTCTGGGTCTTCATGAGCTCCGTGATATCCTTGAAAAGCAGTCCCACTTCTATAATGGCATCATTTTCAGAAATGGGAAACAGCTCAACGGAAAAGGTGCGGTTACTCCCATGCCCCCCCATCTCGTCGACCACCGTGGTGCGACCCTCGCCAGAAGCAAACACTTCACTAATGGTTGCCATGTGCTGACTGATATTGACATAGGGGCTCAGCGACTGCCCCACCAGATCCTTGACATCCTTACCCGCTATGGCCCTGGCAAAATAACGGTTTACATTGACGATAACCAGCGATGGATCAATAGAACACAGGCCAACGGAGATATTGTCAAAAAGGGTGTAGAGTTTACGACGACTTTCCTTGACCACAGCCAGGATGTTCTGCATCTCCTGCAGCTGCGCCGTTGCTTCGTCGCATTCGGGCTTGTCTCCCTGAGACTGGAAAAAAAAGTCAGCCGCATCTCTGCGCATGCGGTTAATCTGACTCTGGTAGGATTCAAAGGTACTCATCAGCAGACCTTTGAGGTTACCGACGCTGTACGCTTTATTCTGAAGAAAGGTTATGGTGTCCTGGGAAAAGACCTCTGAATAGCCTTTGCTGTCAAAGAGCACAAAACCTTTTTCGTGAAGCTGGGGGAAGGCAAAGGCCAGTATCTGAAAAGCCTGTTCGTTCTGGGTTGCCGACACCACCGCTGACTTGCCTGTCTCAAAAACACTCTGAATAGCATTGCTGACCGGATTATCCTTATAGCTGACCTCCTGCTGATAAACCTTCACGTCATCAGCAGCACCACGCACGATGATGGTGAAAGACTCATGGCCAGCCACACCAACGATCATCTGGTAAAAGCACTGTGCCTGCAGAAGCGACTGGGTAAAAAACTCCAGAAACTTCACTTCGTTGGATGACACGGTATACTTCATAGCGAATCGGCCCTCAAAAGCGTCACTGCACGCACATTCCCCCCGGTTTTCGGCAACAGCGCCACAGCGCATGCCCGCAGAGTGGCTCCAGTAGTGACAATATCATCCACCAGCACCACTTTCTGAACGTTATATTTCTTTGGCACTATAGCAAAGCCAGCCGTGGCAAGTCTATCTTTTCTCCCTTTGCCTGCCTGGGAGAAACCGGGCAGGTAGCGCCACAGAAGTGTCCGTTTCTCCCCCGGAACATCCAGCGCCAGCTGCCGGGCCGAGTTGAAGCCCCGGTACAGGTACTTGGAAAAATGCATGGGCACCCAGGTGACTACGGCGCCCGCGAAATACTCATCGGGCATACTGACAATCCCTTTGCGCCAGTACCAGGTCAGGGTCTGCAAAGCCTGCATGTCGCGGCTGTATTTCCACGACTTCAGCAGGGAGAGCAGAGGCGATTTATAGGTATACAGGGAAGTAACCCAGAGGGGGTCAAGAAGCTGGGTGGACATATCCAGGACACAGAGCCGTGAACAGGCTGCACACAAAGCCGTGGCCTGCAACTCACGCTCGATGGGTCGATGACAGTGACGGCAGATGCGGGGATAGGCAATATCCAGAACCCGTGAACACAGACGTGCAAGCGGTTTCATAGGGAGAGCAGCGGTGTCCCGGTCATGGCAGCAGGCTTTTCAATACCCATCAGATACAGAAGCGTCGGCGCGATATCCGCCAGTTTACCATGCTGCTGCAGTTGACATGGCTGCGATGTCAGCGCAATGAAGGGCACGGGGTTACTGGTATGGGCAGTATGCGGCTGGCCGGAGGCATCCAGCATCTGTTCAGCGTTGCCATGGTCTGCCGTGATCAATACGGCATACCCGTGCTGCAGCAGCTCATTGACAACTTTTTCCAGTGCACGGTCAACCGCCTCGCAGGCTGCCACAGCAGCTTCGAAAATCCCCGTATGTCCTACCATATCAGGATTGGCGAAATTCAGAATAATCAGATCCGGCTGCTGCTGACGCACATGGGCGCAAAGAGCATCGGCCACTTCCATGGCACTCATCTCGGGTTTTTCATCGTAGGTTCTGACCTGACGGGGAGAGGGAATGAGGAGCCGCTGCTCACCGGGAAACTGCCGCTCTACTCCTCCATTAAAGAAAAAGGTGACATGGGCGTACTTTTCGGTTTCGGCGATGCGCAGCTGGGTTCGCCCCCGGGCACTGACCACATCACCGAGAATATCGGCCAGCGGCTGCTGCTCAAAGGCTACGGGCAGCCCAAAGTCGGCAGAGTATTCGGTAAGGCACAGGAAGCGTTGAATTTTTACCGGTGTCGCGAAAGGCAGATCTGCGTCCAGAGCCAGAGCCTGTGTCAGTTCACGAACCCTGTCCGAGCGAAAGTTAAAGCAGAAAACACTGTCATCGCACGCTATATTGGGAATGTCACTGCACTTCAGGGGCTCCATGAACTCATCGGTGACATTGCTGGCATAGCTGCGCTCCAGCGCGGCTTCGACATCGGGGCAGACCTCCCCTTCACCGTGAATTAACAGGCGGTACGCCTTCTCCACCCGCTCCCAGCGTTTGTCACGATCCATGGCAAAAAAACGGCCGATGACCGATGACAGCACCACACCAGGACGGCTGGCCAGGAAATCCTGCAGCTGCCTGATATAGCCCAGGCCACTGCGTGGCGGCGTATCCCGCCCGTCCAGAAAGGCGTGCACGGCGATGGATTTCACGCCGCGGGAACGGGCGTAGTCGATAAGACCAAAAAGGTGTTCGAGGTGGGAATGCACACCACCGTCGGACAACAGCCCGATAAGGTGCAGGGTCCGCCCTGGTTTCACCTGCGCAAGAAAGGAGTTCACAGTCTCATTTTCGGCGATACTCCCTTCGCCAAGGGCCTTGCTGATGCGCACAAGATCCTGGTAGACAACCCTTCCGGCCCCGATATTGAGGTGCCCCACTTCCGAGTTTCCCATCTGACCGGTCGGCAGGCCGACCGCCTCGCCACTGGCATGAATCAGTGTATGGGGATACCGGGACAGGAGCCCACGATAAAATGGCATATCAGCGGCGACGGTCGCATTCCCCAGCTGCTCGGGGCGAAAGCCAAAACCATCCAGAATAATCAGTGCAGCCCGGCTGGACATCAGTCATCCACTTCCTTGGATTGCTCCAGTTCTTCCTTGCAGTCACGACAGTAACGGGCAAAAGGGCGATACTCCAGGCGCTCGGTGCCAATAGGCTCTCCGCACTCCATGCAGGTCTCATACTCGCCTTTTTCAATGCGATCAAGGGCCAGCTCAATCAGGCGCACCTTGCGGGAGTCCCGGTCATTCATTTCAATCATGATATTGCGGAGGTTATCATTGTTGGCCTCATCCGCACTGTCCTGAGCACCATCGCGACCCAGCTCATTGCTCTGTTCGCTGCGCTGTCGAATAGCCTCCAAGAGATCCCGCTTCATCTGAATCAAGGTTTCTTTTGCGTTTTCCAGATTCATCGCCATATGGCAAACCTCCAGTTATTCATTATGATAAGGCAAACCCTTTTGAATGGCGAAGGCCCGGTACAGCTGCTCCACGGCAAAGAGCCGGGCCATCGTGTGGGTCATGGTCATGGCGGAGAGTGAGAGGAGGCAATCAGCCCGCGCCTTCACTTCCTCGCCATGCCCCAGGGCACCACCGATACAGAAGATCATCTCCCGGTACCGACTCTCCATGCCCTGAATCCAGTTTGCCAACTCAACAGAACTCAATTGCTTTCCCTTTTCATCAAGCACCACCGTACAGGCATCAGCGGGAATCTTTTTCAGCAGCCGCTCTCCTTCAGCCTTCTGAATGGCCGCGACGGGCCGGCCAGACTGAATCTTTTCATCGGCGATCTCAACGCTTTCGAAAGGCACCATGCGATGAATACGCCCTTCATAGTCGGCGACCAGTGCCTGGATATGCTTATTGCGGATCTTGCCGGTGCTCAGAAGACGATACTTCAAAATTCACCTCGGGCGCTCCCTCCCAGAGGGACTCCAGTCGATAGTACTCGCGCAGCTGGGGAGAAAAAATGTGCACAATAATATCTCCAAAATCAAGCAGAACCCACTCACCGGTATCATAGCCTTCTGCGCCCAGCACGCTGACACCGGCTTCCTTCTTCACCGTCTCGCGAATATGGTCAGCGATTGCCTGGGCCTGGCGCGCGGACTGGGCTGTACAGATGTAGAAATAATCGGCAAAGCTTGAGACTCCTGCAAGCTCCAGGGCCTTCACGTCCGCTGCATGTTTCTCATCCGCCAGCTGGTGGATGCGCTCCAAAAGTTCACTGGACTTCATGTATACCTCGAATATCACAGAGCTTTTCCCAGGCAAGACGCACCAGGGCGTCAAGATTGTCGCCTGTTATACTGGAAATGAAAATTATGTCAAACCCGTTTTCCTCAGCCAGCTTGCGTATTTTTTGCAGACGATCACTATCCTGGCAACTATCGGTCTTGGTACCCACTACGATGCGATGCTTTCTGGCCAGTTCATCTCCATAGGCACGCAGCTCCTCGTCAACGATGGAATATGCCTCTTCGATGTCATATTCATCTGTGGCCAGATCCACCAGGTGGAGAATCAGGGAAGTACGCTCTATATGCTTGAGAAACTGGTGACCAAGGCCAACTCCCTCGGAGGCTCCGCGGATAAGGCCGGGAATGTCGGCCACCACCATGGACTGGTAATCGGAAACCTTCACTACCCCCAACTGCGGCACAAGCGTTGTGAAAGGATAGTCAGCAATCTTCGGGCGTGCCGATGAAATGCGCGAGATCAGAGTAGACTTGCCGGCATTGGGCAGCCCGGCAATACCCACATCGGCTAACAGCTTCAATTCAAGCTCAATTTCGCGGTACTCGCCTTCCTGACCATCATCAGCCCGGCGTGGAGCCTTGTTATTTGCAGACTGAAAACAGAGATTTCCCCGACCACCACGACCGCCAGCTGCCACCACGAATCGCTGGCCATTTTCCACCATATCCGCCAGCAGTTCACCAGTAGCAACATCGCGCACCAGGGTTCCGGGAGGAACCTTCAACACCAGATCCTCGCCGGTGCGCCCGGTCATATTGGCACTCTTGCCGTGTTGCCCCCGCTTGGCGGTATAGTGGCGCTGGTAGTTGAAGTCATGGAGCGTCTGATAGCGTTCATCAGCCTCCAGAACGACATTACCGCCCGCGCCGCCACAGCCTCCATCGGGGCCACCCAGCGGCACATACTTCTCACGGCGGAAACTCATGCAGCCATTGCCGCCACGGCCGCCCTGAACCTTTATACTGATACTGTCAATAAACATATGAAACTCTTTTACGGTACATCTGTAATGAGAAAAGGGAGCACTGGCCACGCATGGCTGGTGCTCCCTCGGGGGTTAAAATTCACCTGTGTTCAGCTGGCGCTTTCCGTGCCCGCTTCAACAACATTAATATACCTTCTGCCACCTTTTCTGGTCACAAAAGTCACCTTGCCCTCAACCTTGGAGAAAAGGGTGAAGTCCCTGCCCATTCCAACGTTTTCACCGGGATAGAAGCGCGTGCCTCTTTGACGAACAAGAATATTTCCGGCCAGAACCTGTTCGCCACCGAACTTTTTCACTCCAAGGCGTTTGGACTGTGAATCCCGTCCATTGCGGGAACTGCCGCCTGCTTTCTTGTGAGCCATGGTCTACTCCTTCAATACTCGTTACTGTTCTATCTTGGCAACGCGAATCTTGGTCAGCGATTGCCGGAAGCCGCGCTTACACTTCGATTTTTTACGTCGCTTGGACTTAAAAGCGATAATCTTCTTCCCTTTGTACTGGCTCAGGATCTCCAGAGATACCTTCGCGCCTTCGACATAGGGAGCGCCAACAACAACACTGTCACCACTGAGCAGAAGTACTTCATTGACATGCACGACATCACCGATCTCGCCTTCAAGACGGCTGACAGACAGGACATCTCCTTCGCTGACGTGGTACTGCTTTCCGCAGGTTTTTATGACCGCTTGCACGGCTGCACCTCCATGAAACTCTCAATCATTTTTCTTACAAAACCGACAAAGCATATACACCCCCCGACCCCAAGTCAAGGAAAAATACTGCTTCAGCGGCGTTTACTGTGCATCGGACGGCGACGCTCAGCGCCATCGCCATCGGAATCATCATCGGGCATACCGGCAGGGCGAACCAGCAGCGCCTTGCGGGACAGCTTGTACTTACCGGTCTTGGAGTCAACTTCAATCAGCTGTACTTCCAGTTCGTCGCCTTCCTGCAGAACATCGCTGACCCGCTCAACGCGTTTGTGGTCAATCTGCGAAATATGCAGCAGGCCGTCCTGATTGGGCAGGAATTCCACGAAAGCGCCAAACTCGGCAACTTTCTTCACTTTCCCTTTATAGGTCTTGCCGATCTCCGGCTCCTCAAGGATTCCCTGGATGATGGCAACCGCCATGTCAAGGCTCTCTTTGTTGGCGGAAGCCACAAGACAGCGACCATCGTCGTCAATATCGATCTTGGCGCCGGTCTGCTCCACAATACCGCGGATAACCTTGCCGCCGGTTCCGATGATATCGCGTATCTTGTCAGGCTTGACATAGATGGTCACGATACGGGGCGCGTGGGGATTCAGCTCAGGGCGGTGGGTATCCAGGGCCTCATTCATGCGGTCAAGGATGTGCATGCGCCCACCATTGGCCTGCTCGATGGCCGCCTTCATGATCTCCAGCGTGATGCCTTCAACCTTGATGTCCATCTGCAGCGAGGTAATGCCCCGGGACGTTCCCGCCACCTTGAAGTCCATATCCCCCAGGTGATCTTCGATTCCAAGGATATCGGTGAGCACCGCAAAGCGATCGCCTTCAAGGATCAGGCCCATGGCGATACCGGAAACGGCTCCCTTAATGGGCACACCGGCATCCATAAGCGCCAGCGACGCACCGCAGACACTGGCCATACTGGAACTGCCATTGGACTCGGTGATCTCCGAAACGATGCGAATCGTATAGGGGAAATCCTCGCCCTGGGGCAGAACCGCCTCAATGGCCCGCTTCGCCAGAGCGCCGTGACCGATTTCCCGGCGTCCGGGCGAGCGCAGAAAACCAGCCTCGCCAACACAGTAGGGCGGGAAGTTATAGTGGAACATGTAGTTTGAGCGACGCTCACCCTCAAGGTTCTCCACAAACTGCTCATCGGAAACGGTACCCAGCGTTGTCACCACAATGGCCTGGGTCTCGCCGCGAGTGAAGAGCACGCTGCCATGGGTGCGAGGCAGGAAGGAAGGGGCTATGCTGATGGGGCGCACTTCATTGAGGCTTCTGCCGTCAACGCGCTTGCCTTCATCGAGAATACGTCCGCGCATGATGTCCCGCTCAAGGTCGCCAAAGGCCCGCATATACTCTTTTTTCTGCGCCGCAAATTCCTCTTCACCCAGAACCGCAGCAAAGTGTTCCTGCAGATCTTTTTTCGTCTGGTCGATGGCGCTGTACACTTCCATCTTGCCGCCAGCAGCCAGGGCGTCGCGCAGACGTCCGGCAAACTGCTCCCGCACCGCACCGCGAACCTCATCGCGCACCAGCTGGGGAGTAAACGCGCGCTTGGGGGTTCCTGCCTGAGTACGCAGTTGCTCCTGCGCGTCCAGCAGTCGACCCATTTCACGCTGGCCGAAAGCCACGGCGTCAAGGATATCCTGATCGGAAACCTCTTTGGCGCCGGCCTCGATCATGAGGATCGCGTCCCGCGTGGCCGCCAGGGAGATGTCCATGTCGCTCTGCTCAATCTGCGCATAGGTCGGATTCAGCACAAACTGACCGTCGATGCGGCCAATGCGGCACGCTCCGAGGGGCCCATTAAAAGGAACATCGGAGATATGCAGCGCTGTAGCCGCGCCATACATGGCCAACACATCAGCAGGCGTCTCTCCGTCAGATGACATGACCGTGGCAATAACCTGAGTTTCATTGAAGTATCCATCGGGAAACAGTGGGCGCAGCGGGCGATCGATCAGACGCGAAATCAGTGTTTCGTCATCCGACGGCATGCCTTCACGCTTCTTGAAACCACCGGGAATCCGGCCCGAGCTGTAACGCTTTTCAATATAATTGACCGTCAGAGGGAAAAAGTCGATTCCCTCTTTGGGTTCGTTATTGCTCACGGCCGTGACCAGAATGACATTATCGCCCTGCCTCACCACTACAGCCGCCGAAGCCTGGCGTGCCACCTGGCCGGTTTGCATTTCAATAATTTTTCCACCGAACTCTACTGATACCGATTCCATTACTACTCCTTACAGGTTCGAGGAAAACTTACTTACGGATATTCAGGCGTTCAATAATCTTACGGTAACGGTCGATTTCCTTCTTCTTCAGGTAGTCCAGCAGGCGACGTCGCTTGCCGACCAGCATCAGCAATCCACGGCGGGAGTGGAAGTCGTGCTTGTGATCCTTGAAGTGTTCGGTCAGGTAATTGATGCGCTCAGTCAGCAGGGCGATCTGTACCTCAGGAGAACCAGTATCCCCTTCGGACATCCCGAATTCCCTCATAATCTCAGTTTTTCTCTCTTTCGTCAGAGCCATTTCGTCTTTCTCCTTGCATTGTATGTGAGATTGTTAGTCGGTTGTTTTCCGCCTGCCGGGCCCTTGAACCCGGCGGCCAGTTAAGCCCAGGGTAGTTAACACCTTAAGCTTCATTAGTAAAGTCTTTTCTCGCAAACAGGCCGTTGAAAAGCCGCCAGGTGCGTCAGGATACGTCAAACCCCTTGAGGCGGCGGCACTCTTCCACCGCGTGGACATACTCACCGACAGCCGCTTTCATGTCTTCGCGCCGGAAGCCACTTATACTGGCCACGAACACATTGGGCGCAACAATCAGCTGCGCCACGGACGCGACGCTGATGCCTCCAATGGCGCACACCGGCACTTCGACACCCTGGGCCACCTTGAGCAGATCTCCCACTTCACGGGGTTCATACTCCGATGACTTGGTCATCGTGGCAAACATCGGGCCAAAGCCAATATAATCCGCGCCGGCAGCCACAGCGGACTTTGCCTGCTGCAGGGTATGGGTGGAAATACCCACAATGGCGTCGGGGCCGAGAATATCGCGGGCAAATTCCAGACCGTCGTCATCCTGCCCCAGATGGACTCCGTCAGCATTGGATTTCAGCGCTGCCTCGATGGAATCATTCACGATAAAGGTGAAACGGAAGCGGGACTTGAGTTCCATGATCTTCTTGGCGCAGACGAGCAGGTCATCGCCAGACAATTCCTTGGCACGAAGCTGAATCATATCCGCTCCACCCTCGAGGGCTGAAGCAGCCGTCTGGCAGTGGTCGCCCAAGGCGTCAGCAGCGGTAATCGCACAAAACGTAAACATAAGCCCTTTTCTCTCCATAACATCCACTCCATAAACGATCCCCGCGCGCCCGAAACCACAGACAGCTTGCAAAAAGACCGTCGGCAGCTGAAAGCACCCAGTGCGCAAGGCATTGCAGCCACAGACGACTACAGGCTTGCGCCCCAGAGAGTTTTCCTCAGCAGCCAGCTGAACAAAACAGTAATTTTGGCAAAGATATTCATCCGAGGCAAGCAAAAAACACTCACCCCGCCAGCCCTCTGTACAGGCCATTACCCGCCGTCAACCAGAAACATCCTTGACGCCCGGCACACCAATAGAGTAAAAGTATTTTCTTATTTTTCAAGGAGGTGCCGGATTGGTCCACGCGCTGGCAAAACACATTATTGTCGAATTTTATAATTGTAACCCGCAGATTATCGGCGATGTGGTTCTGATTCAGCAACACGTGGAAGGCGCCATCACCTTCAGCACTTCCTCCATCGAAGAGAGTTTTTTTCAGCCTACACCAGAAAACGGCGCCAACGGCACCGTCATCACGGCAGATATTCGGGTGTCCATTCATACCTGGCCATCCCACAGCTACGCCGCCGTGGATATCTTCACACCCTCAAACACCATTGACCCCTGGCTCGCCTACGACTACCTCAAGGAGCGCCTGGAGGCCCAGTACGATTCGGCAACCGAGCTGCGTCGCGGGCAGATCAAGGTGGGACAGGGCAGCCCCTTTCAGCGTTCCTTCCTGTAACCAGCCCTTATTTCAGGCGCCTGCCAGGACATCGCTCAGGCTCTTGACCCGGTTGATATTCACGCCATCACCAAGACCCACAACCGCCCGGGATACCGGCTGTCCATACAGGCTGTACGCGTCCCCCAGGCCGATGACGCCCGCGCCCCCACTGGTCGCAGCGCGGAAGGCACTCTCATATCCCACCACTCCCGCAACAGCGTGATAATCCTCCAGAAAATCCAGAGCGTGGCGTGAGCATTTACCATCGGTGCCTATACCATAGGGGATACCACGCTCCTCAAGGCCGCGCAGGTCGGCGACCGCATTGCCAAGGAACCGGTTGCTTTCCGGGCAGGCAATAACACTGGCCCCAGCGCGCTGCACCAGGTCAAGATCTTCTCCGGTGGCCTCGCCCATATGCACGAGAATCGAGAGAGGCCCCAGCAGCCCCAGGTCATCCAGCACCTGCACTGGCGAGCGATACGGCTGCCCAAAGCGCTCCCGGGAGAATTTCTGCAGGTATTCGCGGTAAAAGGTCTCGTTACCGCGGATGAAGTACTCGTACTCGTCTCTGGACTCTGCCAGATGGATCTGAAAGCGCTGCCGATTCTCCCGGCCAAAACGCTGCAGGAAATCGTGGGGAACCGTGTACAGCGAGTGGGGCGAGTAGAAACCCTCCTCACTGATGTCCGGATAACGCACGATAAACTCGTAGAAACTGCGGACGAAAATCTCTTCCTGAAGGCGATCTGCCTGGGGCCTGCGGGCAATATCACCCACATAACGCACGCCAGAGTCACGAAGGAGCTTCAGGGAAAGGGGAATGGAGAAGTCGGCATCATATTCGTGAAATATTTTGTCGATCAGCCGCTGCACCCATTGATAGAAGGGGCCGGGCTCCAGGGTAAAGTAGAGGTCCAGGTGCGCATGGGCGTTGACAAAGCCAGGGAAAAGCACTCCTTCGATGGCGTGATCCGCAGGGCAGCCCCCGGCGGGCTGCAGAACCCCGTCGCGGACGGCGACAGTCTGTACCCACTGCCTGCCATCGAATATGCCCGTCGCCCCGATAATCTGTGTTGCCATCAGCTTGCGCGCACACCTTGCAGCAGAATTTCCATGGCAATCTCATCGCACTCCGGGAACTTCGCGCACTTGACACAGTCAGCCCATATCTTGTGGGGCAGTTCGCTCTTCTCCACTTCGTGAAAACCCATCTTCTCAAAGAAAGGCTTCTGATAGGTAAGAGCAAAGATACGCCTCACCCCCAGGAAATTTGCCTCCTGCAGGCAGGCGCTCACGATACAGCTGCCAAGGCCCTGACCCTGAAAGCCATGGGCTACGGCCAGGCTGCGAATTTCGGCCAGATCCTCCCAGATAACGTGCAGGGCTCCGCAGGCCGTAACCTGCCCCTGCTCGTCACGCAGAACAAAAAAATCGCGGATGGTCTCATAGATATCGCTCAGCGCCTTGGGCAGCATCAGCTGCTCCTGAGCAAAGCGGTTGATGATGGTGTGAATCTGCTTCACATCGGCTATGGTGGCTTTGGTTGCTTCCACGCTCTCACCGTATCAGGCGGCCGATGCGATTAAAACGCACAGCGCTGTTTTCGGAATCCCAGGAAAAATAGAGAATGAATGCTTTCCCAACGATGTTTTCTTCGGGAACAAATCCCCAGAAGCGACTGTCGAAAGAGTTATCCCGGTTGTCACCCAGCATGAAGTAATTGCCCTGGGGAACCTGGAATTCCTTCATATTGTCGCGGGGCGAACCCGTTTGCAGCTGGGAATCCTTAAACTGTTCAAAACCGGTCACAAAGGGCTCGTCATTCACATAGACCCGCTTGGCCTCGATGCGAATCCGGTCGCCTGGCAGGCCAACGACACGCTTGATATAGTCGATGTGAGGCTCAGGGGGAAACTTGAACACCACCACGTCACCGCGCTCAACTTCTACAAAAGTGTATATAAACTTGTTCACCAGCAGGTGGTCACCGATCTGCAGCGTCTCCAGCATGGATCCGGAAGGGATCTTGAAGGCCTGCACGATGAAGATGATAATCACCAGGGCCATGGCAAGCACCTGGGATATTTCGTCCACAAAACGCTGGAATCTTCCCTTTTCAATGGTGGTCTTCAGCAGGCGGACCACGTAATAGAAGGCGTGGTGGGCAATCAATGCGGTCAGTATCACCACCATGGGCAAAGATACCGTGGCCGTCCCCATTTTCAGGGGCAGCTGATCGGCCCAGAAGATCAGGCACAGCGTATAGAAAACCGCGATAATCAGATCAAGGTGCCTCTCCAGCAAGTGGCGCATCCCCCTGGGATTTCCCTCCCGGGATACCGGCGTTCCTTCCTTGTCGGTATGGGTCTCGTTCACCACTTACCTTCCCTCCGTGCCGACACGCAGAACGGCCATAAATGCTTCCTGAGGAACTTCCACTGCTCCCACCTGTTTCATGCGTTTCTTTCCTTCCTTCTGTTTCTCCAGAAGCTTCTTTTTTCGGGTGATATCGCCACCATAACACTTGGCAAGAACGTTTTTCCGCATGGCCTTGACGGTCTCGCGAGCGATGATCTTATTACCGATAGCGGCCTGAATCGCCACTTCGAACATCTGGCGCGGAATGATTTCGCGCATCTTGGCTGCCAGGTCGCGGCCACGGGCATAGGCGCTGTCAGCGTGCACGATCAGACTCAAGGCGTCCACCGTGTCGCCGTTGAGCAGTATATCGAGCTTGACCAGCTTGCCGGGGCGATACTCCAGGAAGTCATAATCCAAAGAGGCATAGCCGCGCGTCGCGCTCTTCAGGGCATCATAAAAATCCATGACCACTTCGTTGAGCGGCAATTCATAGGTGACCATGACCCGGTCAGATCCAATATACTGAATGGCCTTCTGAATCCCGCGCTTCATCTGGCACAGGGTGATCACCTGCCCCACGTAGTCGTTGGGACACATGATGTTGGCAACAATATACGGCTCTTCGATATGGTCGATCAACTGCGGATCCGGCAGCTGCGTGGGGTTGTCCACCATGGTGCACCCACCATGGATATCGTGCACCGCGTAGGTCACCGTAGGCGCCGTGGTAATGAGATTCAGGTTGTACTCGCGCTCCAGACGCTCCTGAATGATCTCCATGTGCAGAAGTCCCAGGAAGCCACAGCGAAAACCAAAACCAAGGGCCGCCGAGCTCTCCAGCTCAAAACTCAGGGAAGCGTCGTTGAGCACCAGCTTTTCCAGAGCGTCCCGCAGGTCATCGTACTCTGCACTGTCCACAGGGTAAAGCCCGCTGAATACCATGGGCTTCACTTCCTTGTAACCGTCCAGCGGCTGCTTGGCCGGGTGGTCACAGCGCGTGATGGTGTCACCGACCTTGACCTCCTGAATATCCTTGATACCGGCGATCACAAAGCCGACACTGCCGGCGCTGAGACAGTCCACATCCTGCTGAAAGGGGTCAAAGTACCCCACATGGGTGACCTCGTGTTCCTTCCTTCCCTTGAAGGAGCGGATACGCATCCCCTTGCGCAAAGAGCCATTCACAATCCGCACCATGATGATCACGCCCTGGTAGGGGTCAAACCAGGAGTCGAAAATAAGTGCCTGCAGCGGCGCTTCCTCTGAGCCCTCCGGTGAGGGAATGCGCTGCACCACCGCCTCGAGAATATCGCCGATACCGATCCCCTCCTTGGCAGAGGCCATAACGGCATCGGAAGTATCCAGTCCGATAATATCTTCAATCTGCTGCTTGATACGCTCCGGCTCCGCCGACGGCAGATCGATTTTATTGAGCACCGGAATCAGCTCAAGGTCGTTGTCCAGGGCCAGGTACACGTTTGCCAGAGTCTGGGCCTCGACACCCTGGGAAGCGTCAACCACCAGCAGTGCCCCTTCACAGGCGGCAAGGCTGCGGGATACCTCATAGGAAAAGTCCACGTGCCCCGGAGTATCAATCAGGTTCAGCTCGTAGGTGTTCCCATCCTGCGCCAGGTAGTTCAGGGTAATGGCCTGGGCCTTGATGGTGATGCCACGCTCGCGCTCCAGATCCATGCGATCCAGCAGCTGGTCCTTTTTTTCGCGATCCTGTATGGCACCCGTAAACTCTATGATGCGGTCAGCCAGGGTCGACTTCCCGTGATCAATATGGGCAATAATGGAAAAGTTGCGCTTGAACTCCCGTTGCATGAAACCTCTTGTACTCAAGTGATAGTGTCACCGTTTGCAGAAAACACATCCAAAGCAGCCTTCTGGAAACAAAAGCAAATTATATACACCATTGCGCAGGCTACCGCAAGTAAAGGTACCACAGGCAACCAACGCTACTTTAGTCGTCCCTTGCTCTTGCCATGGCAGGCAAGAATCACTATGATGCTGTGGCTTAACACTTCATTTTTCCAGAAACAAGGAATCGTCACCTATGCGACAGCTCATTGCGGAATGCGTGCGAAACGCCATTGAACAGGCAATACAGAGGGGCACCCTGTCCCTGCCCGAAGGCCAGGGTCTCCCCGAGATCATCATCGAAAACCCTAAGGAAAAATCCTTTGGCGATTTCGCCTGCACCATAGCCATGCCACTGGCCAAGATCATGGGGCAGCCACCACGAGCCATAGCCCAGGCCATCATGGCACACCTTTCCCACAGCGCCATTGAGAAAGTGGAAATCGCCGGCCCCGGCTTCATGAATTTCTTTGTACGCCCGGCCGCCTCCCTGGAAGTCCTCAAAACCATTCTGCGGGAAGGTGAGCAGTATGGACGCAGCGCCGTAGGCCAGAACCGCCGCGTCATGGTGGAATTTGTCAGCGCCAATCCCACCGGCCCTCTGCATATCGGCCATGGCAGGGGAGCTGCCGTGGGAGACGCCATTGCCCGCATTCTCGAGTACGCCGGCTACAATGTGCACCGCGAATACTATATCAACGATGCCGGCAACCAGATGAACAACCTGGGCCTCTCCACCTATATCCGCTACATGCAGCTGCTGGGACACGAGGAAATGACCCTGGAAGAGAGCTGCTACCAGGGCGACTATATTACTGATATCGCCCGGGATGTCCTCACCAAGTACGGCCGCAAGTTTGAAGGCGACCGCTCCAGCATACCCTTTTTCACCACCCTGACCGGTGATGTGATCCTGCAGGGCATCAAAGACGACCTGCAGCGCTTCCGGGTCAGCTTCGACCATTATTTCTCGGAAAAGGATCTTCACGAACAGGGCCACGTCAGCCGGGAGCTGGATCAGCTGCAGACTGCCGGCAAGGCCTATGAAGAGGGCGACGCCCTGTGGGTCCGCACCACCGCCTTCGGTGATGACAAAGATCGCGTCGTGCGCCGTGGCAATGGCGAAACCACCTACTTTGCCGCCGATATCGCCTACCACCGCAATAAATTCCAGCGTGGCTTCGACACCCTGATCGATATCTGGGGAGCCGACCACCACGGCTATGTGAACCGACTCAAGGCCGCCGTCAACCTGCTGGATCGCAACCCCGACGATCTGGAAGTCATCCTCATCCAGCTGGTCAGCCTGCAGCGCGCGGGTGTGCCCGTCGCCATGAGCACCCGCTCCGGCGAGTTCGATGCCCTGCGCGACGTGCTGGACGAGGTGGGCACCGATGCCGCCCGGTACTTCTTCCTCATGCGCCGCTGCGACTCCCACCTGGATTTCGACCTGGAGCTGGCCAAACAGCAGACCAACGATAACCCGGTCTTCTATGTCCAGTACTGTCATGCCCGCTGCTGCAGCATCATCGAACAGCTCAAAGCCAACGACAAGTACCCGCAGCAAAACCTGGACGCCATCGATTTCAGCGTGATGGACACGGAACAGGAAAAAGACCTCGCCAAGGTGCTGGGACGCTTCACTGAAGTGGTAGAAGGCGCGGCTCTGGCGCGCGAACCCCACCGCATCCCCCACTATCTCAACGAAGTTGCATCGGCATTCCACAGCTTTTATAATGTATGCCGCGTCATGAATGCCCCCACGCAGGAACTGCTGACCGCCCGCACCATCATGGTGGAGGCAACCCGTCAGATCGTCTGCAACGGACTCCATGTCATCGGCATAGACGCACCCCAGCGCATGTAACAACCCCCCGAAACCGCCAAGGAGGCCACAGGTGGATCAATTTGGAACCGCGTCCCGCGCAGGACGCAGCAAGCAGGAACAGCCAAACCGCAAAAGCGGCAATCAGACATTTGCAACCCTTATCGTCTTTATAGTCGGGCTCACCCTGGTCTTTGCCCTGGGAGTCTTTGCCGGTCGCATGCTCCTGGGCTCCAAAGAGATGGATCAGCGCATTTCCGTCCTGCAGCCAGATACGGAAACCACCACCGTCCTGCCGCCAAACTCCCAGCCCCTGAGCGCGCCAACCGCACCCGGAGCGCCCACAGCCCCTGAGCTCAAGTTCGCGGAAGTTCCACCCGCCCAGGAAGCGCAGCGCGCTGCCGAGCAGGCCCAGGCAACCCGCCAGGAAAAGGACAACCTGCTGGCCAGGGCAAAACAGGAGATAGCCGCCCCAACAACCCCCAGCGGCCCCCAGGCACCCAGTACACCACAGGTAAGCTCCCCCGCTGAGCCTACGGCAGCCAAGACTGCTCCCCCGGCCGCTCCGGCCACAGCCACAGGCGAAGGATCTCTCAAACGCACGGTACCCGCCGGAAAATTCACCATACAGATAGCCGCTTTCCGGGACGAGCAGTCCGCGCAGAGCCAGGCGAAAGCCCTCAAGGAAAAAGGCTATGACGCCTACTATATGGTTTCCGACCAGGGAGACCGAGGTATCTGGTACCGTGTCAGAGTCGGTGAATTCGGCCAGCTGGACGCCGCCCGCACCAAAGCCGAACAGATCAAAGAGAAGGAAAAACTCTTCCCCTTCCCCATTGAGGTGAACTGACACGATCCCTCTGAGCACGCCCCTTTGAGCGCAGCCACAGAGAAACTGCGGGAAATTGCAAGCTCTTGTCTTGACAAAAATTGCCACGTTCTCTAAAAGAAAAAAATCTGAAAACACTGTTTGGCTGACACCCGCATGGGGTCAGACCAGAAAGGTTCTTTACATGAGCAAAGTCCTTGAGGTGGGCAAGATCACCACTACCGCTGTCATGTCCATGAAAGCGGAGGGGGAAAAGATCGCCATGCTGACCGCCTACGACTCGTCTTTTGCCCGCATTGCCGACAGTGCGGGTATCGAAATCCTCCTGGTGGGGGACAGTGTTGGCATGGTTTTTTCCGGCCAGCCCAACACCCTGAGCGTCACTCTGGAACAGATGATCTACCACACCAGCGCCGTCAGCCGTGGGGCCAAGCATGCCCTGGTCGTCGCTGACATGCCTTTCATGACCTACCAGATCAACCCCGAAGAAGCCCTGCGCAATGCCGGCCGCCTCGTACAGGAGGCGGGTGCCGAAGCCGTCAAAATTGAAGGCGGGCGCGCCATGGCAGACACCGTACGCAAAATCGTCGGTGCCGGCATCCCCGTCATGGGCCATATCGGCCTGACACCGCAATCCATTCACACACTGGGCGGCTTCCGCGTCCAGGGGAGAGGGGCTGAAGCTGCCGACACCCTGACAGCCGACGCCCTGGCCCTTCAGGAAGCCGGAGCTTTCGCCCTAGTCCTGGAAGGCATCCCCGCATCCCTCGGGCAGCGCATCAGCCGAGAGCTGCGTATTCCCACCATCGGCATTGGGGCCGGCCCCGACTGTGATGGCCAGGTTCTGGTCATGCACGATCTGCTGGGGCTTTTCGATGACTTCACGCCCAAGTTCGTCAAACAGTACGCCCTGCTGGGTGAGCAGGTGGCCGAGGCTTTCCGCCAGTACCGCGCCGAAGTAAAACAAGCAGTGTTCCCGCAGCCGGAACACTGCTTCAAAGGGTAGCACCTTGCAGGTCATACAAACACGCAAGGAACTGTGCAACGTGCTTGGGGCTTTCTGGCAGAAGACGTCCCATACCATTGGCCTGGTCCCCACCATGGGATACCTCCACGCTGGCCACATGAGCCTGGTGGAGCGCAGCAAAAGCGAGAACGCCTGCACGGTCATGAGCATCTTTGTCAACCCCACCCAGTTTGGCCCTTCAGAAGACCTGGACAGTTATCCCCGCGACCTGCAAAGGGATCTGGATATGGCCCGTGACGCTGGCGTTGACTACGTCTTTGCCCCGCAAGCCCAGGACATCTACCCTCCTGGACACTGCACCTGGGTTGAGGTTCAGTCGCCCATGGCCGCCGTCCTCTGTGGCGCCAGCCGCCCCAGCCACTTTCGCGGAGTCACCACCGTTGTCACCAAGCTGTTTCACCTGATTCAGCCCCAACGGGCCTATTTCGGCGAGAAGGATTACCAGCAGCTGGCCCTGATCCGCCAGATGACCCGGGACCTCAATATGCCCGTCGAAATTGTTGCCTGCCCCACGCTGCGCGAAGAAGATGGCCTGGCCATGAGCTCCCGCAACACCTACCTCTCGCCGGAGGAACGCTCAGCGGCCACCATGCTCTTTCAGGCCCTGACGCTGGCCCAGGAGATACTCAACCAGGGACAGCGGGATGCTTCCAGAATCCGGCAGGCTCTCCGGGAGCACTTCGCAGCCTCGCCACTGTGCACCATCGACTATGTGGAAATCGTCGATCCGGTCACCCTGGCTCACCTGGAAACCATTACCGAAGAAGCCAGAGTTATCCTGGCCGTCCATATCGGCAGAACCCGCCTGATCGATAACGCCTCCATTACCCTCAAAGCCAAGGAGTAACCCCTATGCTGCGTACCATGTGCAAATCCAAGATACATCGAGCCACCGTCACCGAAGCTAATCTGCATTATGTCGGCAGTATCACCATCGATCGAGAACTCATGGAAGCTGCCGACCTGCTGGAATATGAACAGGTCGCCATCGTCGACATCAACAATGGCGCCCGCTTTGAAACCTATATCATCGAGGGCGAACCCGGCAGCGGCGTCATCTGCCTCAATGGTGCCGCGGCACGGCTGGTACAGCCAGGTGATCTGATCATTATCATCTCCTACGCCCAGATGGAGGATGCCGTCGCCCGCACTCTCAAGCCACGCATCATCCATGTGGACGAGCACAACCGCATCGACTGGAGCATTACCCAGGGTGTCGAGGAACTGGAGAGCGCCTGCTGCTAGACAACGCTGCAGGCTTTACACCCACGGCAAAAGAAATTATAGTGAGCTCATTTCATTCCGAAGGAGTTCCCATGAAAAGAGTGATCGTCAGCACGCTCGCTGCCCTCGTTTTTCTGCTGCCCGCGACCGCCAGTGCCAATAACGCCATCGGAACCGATGTCGTGCGCATCTTTGATCGAAACCAGGATGATGGCATGATGAACATCATCTTTCAGCATGCCCTGACGCGCACCTCGGCCATCAAGGCCAGCTTCGCCAGCGGCGAGGATCTCACCGTGCTGGAACTCACCTACAAGGCGTACAACCAGCGCTACCAGAACGGCACCTACTACGAGCTGGGCGGCATGTATGTGGACGGAGATGACGACACCGAAATCGGCTTTAGCGCAGCCGTGGGCTATGAAACATCCATCGCCCGCAATATCATCCTGGGTGGAGCCGTGCAGATGGTCATGATTGAGGAGGAGATATTCGGTTACGCCGAGAGCCCGATCTTCTTTCCCCGCCTCCATGTGATGTTCGCGTTCTGATATCTCTTTGCAGAAAACAAAACCCCCGCAGTCCTCTGACCGCGGGGGTTTTGTATTTGGCATGAGGGCAACACTACTTCTTTTTCGCAGCTGATTTTTTTGCGGGTGCCTTTTTGGCAGCCGCCTTTGCCTTGGGCGCTGCCGCCTTTTCGCCAGGTTCCTTGGCGGTGGCTTTTTTCTCCTTGATCACCGCCTTACCCTGTTCATCGCGCTCCATATTCTTGGTGTTGCGGCACTTGGGAAACGCTGAGCAGGCCAGGAACTCGCCGCGGCGGGAGGCGCGGATCACCATGGGGGCGCCGCACTTCTCACAGGCGATATCGGTGGGCTCAGCTGGCTTCTTCTCTACCACCACAATGGTGCCATCCTCTTCACGGCGGAAGCTTTTAGGGTTTTTGCATTCCGGATAACCGCTGCACGCCAGGAAGGGGCCACGTCGTGACATCTTGATGGCCATGGGCTTCCCACACTTGTCGCAGGCGATGCTGGTCATCTCTTCGGCCGGACGCTGCACAATGGTGATGGAGCCATCCTCTTCCTTGGTGAAGTTGGAGGTGAACTCGCACTCCGGATAGCGGATACACGCCAGGAATTCACCGTTGCGACCGCTCTTGATCACCAGCTCCGCTTCACATTTCGGGCAGGCTACCCCCGACTTGATATTGATCTTGTCAACGTGTTTCAGCGACTCCTTGGCCTTCTCCAGCTCCCGCTGAAACCCTTCGTAGAAGTTCCCCAGGGTATCTTTCCAGTTCTCCTCGCCTTCCTCGATGCGGTCGAGCTTGGCTTCGAGATTGGCGGTAAAGCTGTACTCAAAGAGTTCGGGGAAGTGATTGACCAGAAGCTCGTTGACGATTTTTCCACGCTCGGTGGGGGTAAACTTCCGGTCCTCCTTTTCCACATACTTGCGATCTTCGATGGTGGAGAGAATGGAGGCATAGGTACTGGGACGGCCGATACCTTTTTCCTCAAGGGTCTTCACCAGTGTCGCCTCCGTATAGCGGGGCGGTGGCTGCGTGAAGTGCTGCAGGGCCTGGATATCTTCACTGGTGAGCTTGTCGCCCTGATGCAGGGGCGGCAGAATATCCTCTTCTTTTTTGGCACTCTCCTCCACCGCCTGATAGAGGGCCAGGTGACCGGCAAAGGCCACCACGCTTCCGGTGGCGCGCAGGGTGTAGTCGCCATTGATGATATCCGCCGCCGTGGCGTCAATCAGGGCATCGGCCATCTGCGACGCCAGGAACTTGTCAAAAACAAGCTTGTAGAGGCGGTACTGATCCCCCGTCAGGTGTGCTTTGATGCTTTCGGGGTTCAGGGAAGTGGTGGGGCGAATCGCCTCGTGGGCATCCTGGGTCTTGCCGCCCGTGGCGTAGACCCGTGGCTTTTCCGGCAGATAATCGGGGCCGAAGGTCTTGCCGATATATTCGCGGGCCATGTCAATGGCATCCTGGGAGAGCCTGGTGGAATCGGTACGCATATAGGTGATCAGACCCGTCTGGCCGTACTCACCAAGGTTGACCCCTTCATAGAGTGACTGGGCCACCATCATGGTCTTCTTGGCGGAAAAACGCAGCTTGCGTGAGGCATCCTGCTGCAGCTTGCTGGTGGTAAAAGGCGGCATGGGGCGCTTGCGCTTTTGCTTCTTTTCCACCGTGCCAACCGTGAACGAACCTTTTTTCAGGGCGTCAACGATGGCGTGGGCCGTGTCTCCGTCTTTGATCTGGGCCTTTTTCTCCTTGATGCGGAAGAGCTTGGCCTGAAAGGGCACCTCGTCCTTGATGAACTGGGTGACAACACTCCAGTACTCCTCGGTGACAAAGGCGTCGATCTCCTTCTCCCGTTCACACACCAGGCGCAGGGCCACGCTCTGCACTCTGCCGGCGGAGAGGTTGCGCGAGATCTTCTCCCACAGGAAGGGGCTGATCTTGTAGCCCACGATACGGTCGATAATCCGCCGGGCCTGCTGGGCATCCACTTTGGGCTGGACGATTTCGCCGGGATGTTCCAACGCCTGCACAATGGCCTTCTTGGTTATTTCGTTGAAGAGCACCCGCTTGATGGCAAGTCCCTTGTTTTCCTTCTGCAGAATCTCGCTGATATGCCAGGCGATGGCCTCTCCCTCGCGATCGGGATCGCTTGCCAGAAAGACTTCATCAACCCTGCTGGCAGCGCTTTTCAGCTCATCGATTACCTTCTTCTTATCGCGCAGGGTCACATACTTGGGCTCAAAGTTATTTTCCAGATCAACGCCAAAAGTCGACTTGGGAAGGTCGCGGACATGCCCCACACTGGCTTTGACGGTAAAATTATTCCCCAGGTAGCGGTTAATGGTTTTCGCTTTGGCAGGTGATTCCACAATGACGAGTTTCTTTTTTCCCATACCATCCTCAGTAAAAGGTATAACATCGGGCCCCCGCAACGGTACGGGAGCTCTGCCTGCACAAACCGGCGCAAACGTCTGCACACATTTGCCGGCACTTACATCAAAACTAAAAGGGTGTAACACATATAATGAACGAATTGCCAGACAGACCCGTCAAAAATGCAAAAAAACTCACCGTCCGCACGACAGGCGCGCGGACGGATCCAGGAAAGAGGAGACCAGGTCGCTCCCGCAACCCTTCACATGGTAGTCATGGTCACCAGGAAATTTCTAACTCCCTGTCCCCAGAACACGCATCAGCTCTTCGGGGTTGTTGCTGAACTGAAACGCCGTGGTACGCTCCACCACACCATCCTGCACCAGCTGCGCCATCATCCGCACCTGGGTCTGCATCCCCAGGTTGCGGCCGAGATCCATCTGGGAGTAAATCTGATGCACCTTGCTCTCACGGATCAGGTTGCCCACAGCACTGGTGTTGAGGAGAATCTCCGGCACAGCCACCCGCCCGCCACCGATCCGGGGCACCAGCACCTGGGCGATGACTGCCACCAGACTGACGGAAAGCTGAGCCCGTATCTGCGACTGCTCGTCACCGGGGAAGACGTCAATGATGCGGTTGATGGTCTGGGAGGCCGAATTGGTGTGCAGGGTGCCGAATACCAGGTGTCCGGTCTCCGCGGCGGTCAACGCCGCTTCAATGGTGGCGCGATCACGCATTTCGCCGATCAGGATCACATCGGGATCTTCCCGCAGGGCGTACTTGAGGGCCTGGGGGAAGCTCTGGGTATCCCGGCCGATATTGCGGTGAGAGAAGAGTGACTTGTCGTGCCGGTGAATAAACTCCACCGGATCTTCAATGGTAATAATGTGTTTATGCTCTGTCAGATTGATCTCATTGAGCATGGACGCCAGGGTGGTCGACTTGCCGCTGCCCGTCGGCCCCGTCACCAGGACAAGCCCCTTCTCGCGTTTGACCAGCTGCTTATACATGGGGGGGCAACCGATCTCGTCCAGGGCGGGAATCTTCTCGGGAATAATGCGGAATGCCGCCGCCGTCTCCCCCAGCGCCTTATACAGATTCAGGCGAAAACGAGCGATACCCGGCAGAAAAAGCGCCTTGTCCAGCTCGCCACTCTCCTGGAAGCGGGCAATTTCTTTGCCCTCAACGGTACTGCGGCACATCAGATCAATGTCTTCACCACTGAGCACGGTCTGGTTAACCGGCCGTAAACGACCATCAACGCGAATCTGCGCCGGACTGCCGGCAACCAGGTGCAAATCCGACGCACCTTGGTCAGCCATGATCTGCAAAAGGCCCTTCAGGGTATCATTCATCTCACACCTCCGGTGTCATGGGTTATGGGGTTATCATGGCCATCAGGCCTCTGCCACTCTGGGAGAAACCCGCTCAATCAGCTGCTCCACAAAGCACTGATAGCGCTCAAGCTCAGCTGGCGTAGCAGCTTCAACCCGCATCACCAGCGCTGGCTGAGTGTTACTTGCCCTCAGCAGCGCCCAGGCTCCGGCGCCAAAACAGATACGCAGACCATCCACATCAATGATATCCTGGATACCACTGGCTGATCGCACCGCCGGATCCCGCAGGTATGTCGCAACCGCGTCCACGATCTGCACTTTCCGCTGGTCATCACTTTCCAGACGCAGTTCGGCCGTGGAACAGACCTGCTCAAACTCCCGCAGTTCGTCCCAGATATCAACACCCTGCTTCAGCAGGCAGGCAAATCGACAGGAAGCGTACAGGGCATCGTCAAAGCCCAGGTACTCATCGGCAAAGAAGATATGGCCACTCATCTCGCCACCCAGCAGGGCCCCGGTATCAAGCATCCTGCTCTTGATAAAGCTGTGGCCGGCTTTGCCCATAATGGCCCGGAACCCCGGCAGCCGGTTGATACCATCATACATCAGCTGGGAGCATTTCACCTCGCTGACCACGGTAACCGGCCGGCCGGGATAACGGCGCGCCATATCCCGGGCGAAGAGCAGCAGCAGCTGATCGCTCCAGAGAATCCGTACGCCATCATCGGGGTGAGGCAGCACCACCCCCACGCGGTCTCCATCGCCATCATAGGCAAAGCCGACATCCAGCCGCTGCTGGCGCACCAGATCCATCAGGTCGGTAAGATTTTCCGCAATGGTGGGGTCGGGATGATGGTTGGGAAAGGTGCCGTCAATCTCGGTAAAGAGGGCGTGAACCTCGGCCCCCAGACAGCCCAGTACTTCAGGTGCCACCAGTGCCATGGTCGTATTGGCGCAGTCAATGCCGATACGCATTCCCTGCAGCGTGGGGAAGAGGCTGCACAGATACTCCCGGTACCGCACCAGAACCGAAGTGTCAACCCTGGGAACCATTGGTGTCCCTGTCACGGCGCTCCCGCAGCCAAGGCGCAGGGTGGTAATCTGATCGGGACTGAGGCTGCGACCACCCAGGGTCATCTTGAGTCCATTATACTCAGGAGGATTGTGGCTGCCGGTAACCATAACCGTGGCGTCAAAACCACCCCCGGCAGGGGATGCGGCGAAGTAGGAGATGGGCGACGTGCAATCGCCACCATAGACGACTTCACAGGGAACCGAGGCAAGGCCTGCCAGAAAGCTGTGAGCCAGGGTCTCAGAGTGCGTACGGGCATCCTTGCCCACGAAAACCCGTGGGTGTTTTTTCGCGGGAAGCATACGCGCGAACGCGGCACCGATTGCTGACACCAGCTGCGGCGTCAGTTCGCTGTGGGCCAGTCCGCGGATATCATTGGCCCGGAAGATATGAGCATTCACGGAGCACCCATCAGAAGAGCTTCAGGATCTTCTTGCCCTGGCTGTCGCGACCAGGTTCTGCTGCTGCCTCACGGGGAGACTCACCCAGCACAATATCGTCAAGTTCCGGAGGGAAAACCGCCTGGGCCTGAACCTTCCCTTCGTAAACACTGTAGGTTGCCGCCACCGACCGCTCGGATATGGCGACTTCACAACGATCCCCGTCAAAGGAGAGGGTGCACAGCAGCACATCATCCTCATAGCTCCACAGGGGCTGCGTCAGAGGGTTGAAGATCAGCACCACCTGGTCATCCTTGAAGAAGTGCTCTTTTATGCCCCGGCACAACCCACGGGTGCGGTTGACCACGAGATAGGCCGAACCGTAATAGCGAACAAAGGATTCGAATACATCAAATTTCTCCAAAGAACTGGCTCCTAGTGATTTTCGGCATAACGGATTATGCCCTTGGCGATATTTTCCGCCAGCGCCTGGCGATAGGATTCCTGGGCCAGCAAAGTGCCTTCACGGGGGTTGGTGATAAAACCCGTTTCGATAAGAATCGACGGCATCTGGGCGCCAATCAGAACATAGAAGGGAGCTTTCTTTATCCCCGCGTTGCGCGCCTGGGGGTGGTGACGACGTATTCCGTGGAACATGTCGTTGTGGACCACCTGGGCCAGGATGGCAGATTCGTTGATCTTGGTATTCAGCATCAGGTCATTGAGAATATTCTGCAGGTCACTGACACTCTTCTGGGATATGGCATTCTCCCGCGCCGCCACTTCCATGGCGCGCGGATCAGATGTGATATTCAGATAGTAGGTCTCCAGCCCATGCACATTGGGATCACGAAAGGCGTTGGTATGGATGGACACAAAGAGATCCGCCCGCTTGGTATTGGCAATGGCCGTGCGCGCCTCCAATGGTAAAAACTTGTCGGTCTCCCGCGTCAGGTGCACGGTCAGGTCGGAGTTGCGACGCAGATACGCCGCCGTTTTCAAGGCAATATCCAGCACCACGTCCTTTTCCAGCAGGCCGTTAAAGCCCACGGCCCCCGGATCTCTGCCGCCATGGCCAGCATCTATGACCACCGTATTGACCCCCAGGCCAAGCTGCTTGGCCAGGCTTATGGCACGGGGTTCCAGGGAAGCCAGTTGCAGTGGTTCAGGCTCATCGGAAGCCGGCAGTTTGGAGCGCTCCGCCAGAAGCACTTCCCCACCCCGACTGCCCGCAGCGGGTGGCGCGGCAGGAGCCTGGATGGACTGCGCGACGGGGGGCGGCGTCTTGGCTGCCACCAGCAGGTTACGGGTTACCGCCATGGGATCAGGCTCCGGTTCGGAAATCAGGTCAACGACAACCCGCACCGGATTCTGCAGCACAAAAACCTTGAAGTCGCTGACACTGTTGATGTCAAAGACGACCCGTACCGTTTCCCGGTCGTACTGCGCCATGCGAATACCCTGCAGCTGAGTATTGTCCAGCTCAAGATTTTCCAGCTTTTCCGACTTGCGCACATTGAACAGATCCACAAAGAGGCGGGGAGGCATCCCAAGATTGCGGTCTTCACGCAGCCAGTGTTTTTTCAGCGAGATATCACCATCAAAGCCATTGAATCGCAGCACCGCACGGGTGTACTCCGCATTGGAGAAGGTGTCGACCTTGATCAGCTCAACCTCCTCAGACGCTGCCGGGGAGGGGACTGGATTCGTCGCCGCCACCTGGGTGGGTTTCACCACCGCCGGATCTTCCAGCGTCGGCACAGTGGAGCGGGTGGCGGAAGGGCGTCGCGTACTGACATTGGCCGGAGAGCGAACGATGTCGCCCATGGCATCGAGCCGCTGCAGAGCATCCACAGCCGCCTGGCTGCGGGGATAGCGTTCAATAAGCTGTTCATAGAGCCTTGCCGCCAGGAGGATGTCATTCTTTTCCTCCTCATAGATGCGGCCCGCCTGGAAGGCGGCGTCAGGAGCTTTTTCGCTGTCGGCGTACCGGCGGGGAAGGGTGCGGAAGGTGCTCAGGGACTGTTCAAGGTCGTAGTCTTTGGAGGAGAGGCGATAGAGGCGAAAATAGGCATCGCCGGCATTATACATGGCCTCTGGGGCAAGGGGGGAGTCGGGGCGATTCAGGTAGAAGAGCTCAAAGCCTTCAATCACCTTGAGCCACGCCGAGCGGAATTGAGTGCTCTCATTGCGCAACAGGCGCTCATAATCACTTTTGACGCCAAAAAAGTAGTCTTCGTTGTATTCATTGCCCAGCAGCGGCGCAGACAGGAGCATGCAGAGCAGCAAAGGTACAAGCAAGAAACCCATTCGACGAAACACAGCTCCCCCTCTGGCAACAGTTGAAAATTGTCAGCAGAATACGGGAATTTTTCCTCTAACTCAAGTATTCTCAGGAAACTATCGCGCTTTTGCTGGCGAACCAATCAGAATCTGTTGACGACGCAAAAAAAAAGGCTAAACTTGCCATTTAGTTTAACCGCAAAAAGTTCAGTAAAACATCAGACCGGGTTTGTCGCAACGTTTTGTCACAGCCTTTGCGATGAGCCAGCAACACTCTTCCGAGGAAAATCATGCGAAAGCCTATTCGTGCCCGAAGCGCAGAAACCATGTCGAAAATCCTGGAAACCTCATCGGATATTTTTTCCCGTGATGGCTATGATGGCACCCGCGTCGACGAGATCGCCAAGGTCTCCGGCGTCAATAAGGCAAGCATCTACTATCACTTTCAGGACAAGCAAAAACTCTATGAACATGTTCTCATAGAAATGCTCAATCGACACGCCACCGCCCTGGAAGAGCAGGTGGCCGCCGCCAAAGGCGCCGAGGGAAAGTTACGCGCGTTCATTGACGCCTATGTGGGCAACATGGTCAACGACCGCCGGATCTCCGTGCTGATGATGTGGGAGGTTGCCAGCGGTGGCAAGAACATGCCCCCGTCGGTTCTCGAGCAGGTCATCCGTCTGATCAACCTGCTCTCTGATATCCTGGGCCTGGGCGAGAAAGAAGGGGTATTTCACACCAGCAACCCCTTTATGACCTACCTGATGATTGTGGGCAGCATCAGTTATTACATCGTAGGCGAGCCACTGCGTCACCTGGCAGCCAGCCAGAAACTCATCGAAGACAGCAAGGTCATGCTGCAGTCGCCCCCCGAGGAAGCCGCCTCCATCATGACCGAAATGCTGCTGCGCTCCCTGCGCCGCGAAATCGCTCCGGCATAGGATACCTACGCAAAGCCAGATTCAGAACTGCTGCTGCAGCTCTTCAAATCCCTGAACCGTCTTGAGTTCATGGCTGATACGGGCCGCATGGGCAGGATTCAGGCGGCCCAGGGCCTGGAGAATACCCCCGGCAGTACGAGGGGGCATCGCGGCAAAGATGTCAGCCGCCTCGCGGGCCGGCAGCTCCGAAACAACGGCCGCCGCCTCGCGAGGCTTCATGGTCTCGTAGATACTGGCAACGTTCTGCAGCCTCTGCTGGCGTTCGTTGTCGATCATGCCAATGAGTTCTTCAATGTTGCCACGCAGGGCTTCAAGACGGTTTATCTGACCGTTTACCTCGCGCTGAAGCTGCTGAAGCTGCTGCTCGCGGGCCTGCAGATTGCTTTCCCGTCGGTTGAGCTCCTCTTCGCGCTGCCGCAGATTCTGGATAACCTTATCCACATTGATTTCGCTCTCATACCCTCCCGAGAAAGAGCGCTCCTCGGCGCGAACAGATGATGCCGCCGAGAGAAAAAGCCCGAGGATAATCAGCATGTATACCGCTACAAAGAGGCGGGGCAGGGTTTTCATGGAGTCACTCCTTCGCGTTGGTTGGTCGCATATTTTATGGTGTTGATTTCAGCCAGCATTTTCTCCTCTTCGCGGCGCTCATGCTCCTGATGGCGCAGCAGATCACGATCCCGTAGAAATTCGAGGCTGCGTTTCTGCTTGAAAAGGTCTTTGAGTTTTTCGGTGGCGCGCCGTATTTCATTCTCCAGGCTGGCAATTTCGATTTCACAGTTCCTGATGGCCTTGGTGTGGGCCGGCAGGTAATCATAAAAGAGCTGGGCGGTGGCCATATCTCCCTTGAGGCGACACTGGCGCACATGCTCGGTATCCTGCAGCAGAAGAGCTTCGTGGGAGCGCTTGCGCTCACCGGCAGCCAGCTTCTTGCGGCGAAACTCCGCGATAACCTTCTGCTGCATGTCCAGCTGCCGCTGGCGATGCTCCAGTACCTTTTGGAAGCGAAAGCGGAACGCCATGTCTATTCACCCACAGTCTGTTTCATCAGGACACAGATATTGCCGAAATCCTCTGACTCGTTGACCGCCTGACGCAGGAAGCTGTTGATGGCTCCCATGCGGCTGACCGCGCGGTCGATCTCCTTGTTGGTGCCCTTGCTGTAGGCTCCGATGTTGATCAGGTCTTCAGCGTCTCCGTAGACCGCCATCAGGTTGCGCAACTTGGCCGCCAGCTCCTGATGCTCCCCTGAGGTGATTTCGCCAAAGACGCGGGAGGCGCTGCCCAGCACATCGATGGCCGGAAAGTGGTTTCGGGAAGCCAGCTTACGCGAAAGCATGATATGACCATCCAGGATAGATCGCGATGCGTCGGCCACCGGCTCGGTAATATCGTCGCCATCCACCAGCACCGTGTAGAGAGCGGAGATGCTGCCTTCACCAGTTCCGGTTCCAGTACGCTCCATCAGCTTTGGCAGCAGGGCAAAAACCGAGGGGGTATACCCCTTGGTCGTCGGCGGCTCACCCACCGCCAGCCCGATTTCGCGCTGGGCCATGCAGAAGCGCGTGATGGAGTCCATCATGAACATGACGTTCTTTCCCTGATCGCGAAAGTATTCGGCGATCGCTGTGGCCACATAGGCTCCCTGCCGCCGGACCAGCGCCGGCTGATCACTGGTGGCGACCACAATCACACTGCGGGCCAGGCCGTCGGGGCCAAGATCGCGTTCGATGAACTCCCGCACCTCGCGACCACGCTCGCCTATCAGGGCAATGACGTTGATGTCAGCCTGACTGTTCTTGGCAATCATCCCCAGCAGTGTGGACTTGCCCACGCCCGAGCCGGCAAAGATTCCCACCCGCTGACCCTTGCCCCAGGTCAGCAGGCCGTCAATGGCGCGCACTCCAGTGCCGATGGGGGTATCAATGCGCTTGCGGGTGAAGGGATTCGGCGGCGCCGCCTGAACGGGATAGAGGCGTTTGCACTCCGGCTCAGGCTGCTCGTCAATGGGCATGCCCAAGCCGTTGAGCACACGGCCAACCAAAGCGTCACCCACGGGCACCATGAAGACCTCCTTCATGGCTTCGACGCGACTGCCTGGCCCGATTCCCGCCAGATCCCCCAGGGGCATCAACAGGATAACATCATCGCGAAACCCGACAACTTCCGCCGTCACCAGGGGTTCGCGGGGGTTAATGGGATGGATGAGGCACAGGTCTCCGATGGAGGAGGCGGGCCCCCGGGATTCGATGAGCAGGCCGATGATCTTGGTGACCTTGCCGATGAGTTTCACAGTGCGGGTATGGTCAATGCGGTGCTTGAGCTTTTCCACATCAAGGGGCATGGATGATTATCCTTTGAGGGTCTGTTCGATTTCACGCAGGCTGCTCTGCACATTGGCGTGCACGGAGCCATATTCGTTTTCCACCACACAGCTTCCGGCCGGGAGGCTTTCATCCTTTTCGATGGTGAGGACTTTCAGGCTGGGTATCGACTGCATGACATCAGGGCGGGAGCTCTGCAGGGCGTCATAATCTGCCGCAGAGACCTTTACCACGGCCTCTTCACGGTTAATCAACTCCACAATGGCTTTCTTCACCTGTCCCACAATCACCAGATGGTTGGTTTTCAGCTCGGTGTTAATCACACTCGTGGCAATGTGGATAGCCAGATCGATGAGGTTCTGCTCCGCCTCGAGATAGGCTTTCTCAAACTTCTTCGCGGCTTCGCCTACGCGCGCCACGCTCTCTTCATACTGCTTCTTCACGCCATCGAGCTTCTGACTTTCAATGGCGATCAGCTCCTGGCGTGCATCGGCCTCGCCTTTGCTGCGGGCCTCCTCACGGATACTCTCCTCCTGGGCCCTGGCCTCTTCAAGAACCTGTCGGGCCTGGGCCTGAGACTGCTCCAGCTGTTGCTGACTCTGCTGCAGCTGGCCCTCAATACCTGTCAGCTGCGCGCTCAGGGTGGCAATCTGCTGTTCCAGTTCCCCTTTGCGCTGCTCCAGCTGACGCAGTTCTTCCCTGGACACAGACGCTTCGGCGGACACTGTCTCGGCAGCCGGCTGATCCACCTTGGGAGGAGCTGATGCCCGGGGAGCTTCCGCCACCACCTTGATGGCATTGCCTTCAGCGGCTACAATCCGCAGAACCTGTTCGCGGTCCAGCATATCCTTGATCTCGCCACTGACGCGCTCGTTCATAAAGGGAAAGACAAAGGCTTCCTGGGGGGGAGTCTCTTCAGGTCTGCGTCCATAGGTGGATTCATCAAGCAAAGGCGTGAAATCCAGACGCTGAAAGACCTTCTTGGTCGCCTTGGAGGCAGTTTCCTGGGAATACTCTTTCTGCCAGTGAAAGTGAGGGAAATCATAGTCCTCGTCGGTGGATTCCCGACCAAGCGCCTTGTCGAAGCTGAAGTCGTATATCTGGCTCACTTCCCGCTGCGCCTGATCTTTTTTGATAATCCGCTTCATTAGCATCCCTCCAGCCGGATATTACTGAATCAGTTCTTCCTGCTCGCCAAGGGTAATGATGCCTTCCTCTTCCAGGGCTCGCACGATCTCAATGACTTCCTGCTGGGCTTTTTCCACATCGCGCACCTTGATGGGCCCCAGGAACTCCATCTCTTCCTTCAGGGTATCGGTGGCGCGGCGTGACATATTGCTGAAGAATTTCCCCTGCAGGTCTTCATCAGTGCCTTTGAGAGCCAGGGTGAGAACCTTTTTATCCACGCGCTTGAGAATTTCGGTTATGGCCGCGTCGCCAAGCATGCGGATATCGTCGAAGACAAACATCATATCGCGGATCTGGGCCGCCAGCTCCGGTGCCAGCTTTTCCAGTTTTTCCAGGGTAACCTTGCCGACGGTGCGATCCATGCGGTTGAAGACCTCCGCCACCGAGCGCACACCACCAATCTCCACCTGGTAAGAGGTGAAGGCGTCCAGTTTTTCCTCCAGCACCGCCGAGATGCGCTTGACCACTTCCGGCGAAATTTCATCCAGGTTCGCCATTCGAATGGCCACTTCCGGCTGCAGGTCTTCGGGCAGGGCCGCCAGACACTCAGCCGCCTGGGAGGGGTCAAGGTGCGCCATAATCAGTGATATGGTCTGAGGATGCTCATTCTGTATGAACTTGGCCAGCTGGGGCGCGTGCACCTTCTGCAGGAAGGAAAAGCCACTGGACTGTTCCAGGGCGCGGGTAAGGCGGTCGATGATCTTGCGGGCCTTTTCCGGGCCCAGGGATTTATTCAGAAGCGCCTTGGCGTAATCAAGGCCACCTTTGGACAGGTAGCCCTTGGCCAGAGCCATCTGGTGGAATTCGTCCAGAACCTGGTCGACGGTGTCCCGCTCAATGTCCTTCATCAGGACAATTTCCTTGGAAATCTCGCCAACCTCGTCATCCTCCAGGTGCTCAAGCACCGAGGAGCTCAGATCTTCACCAAGGGCAATCAGCAGAATGGCACTTTTCTGATAGCCGGTAAGCATGTCATAGGGAATGGCCATCAGGGTTCACCTTTTGTCTTGTCATCATTAATCCAGATACGGATCAGCTGAGCCGCCCCAGCCGGATTCTCCTGAACAATATCCGACAGCTTCTTGCGGATAACCTTGCCCCGAACCGCTGATGCGGAAACACTGCTCTCGGAGTCGATCTGGGATTCCATCTCCGCTTCAAGTTCCGCCAGGGTTTTGGGCAGCTGCGTCGGCACCAGCTGCTTGGGCTTTTTCTGGCCGGTACCGAAGGTCTTCTTCAGCTCGTCCTCATCTCTGGTCATATCGGTCACCCACTTCACAATGGGGCGGATGATAAAGATGAAGGCAAAGAGGAAGAACAGGGCAATACCAAGGTACTTCAGCATTTCCTTCCACAGATCCTGCATTTCCATAAGTTCCTGCCATCGCGATTTCGGCGGTTCGCCGAACTGGAGATTGGTGACTACCACCCGGTCACCACGACCTTCATTGTATCCAATGGCGCTTTGCACCAGCGCCGTAATCTTGTCCAGTTCCTCGGAGCTGCGCGGCTGGTAGACCACCTGCGACACGCCATCAGCCTGCTGCTGCACATAATTGCCGTTCACCGCCACTGCGACAGTCAACCGCTTGATCTGACCACGGCTGCGGGTAATCTGGGTCAGGGTGCGCCCGACCTCGTAGTTGGTCGTCTCCACTTCCCGTGAGCGGGTGGTCATCAGACCCGCTTCCGGGTCGTCCTGGTCGGCGATATTGGCGCGCACACCGGGAATACCCCCCTGAGCCTCACGGCCCTGCTCGCGCTCTTCAATGCGCTGCTCGCTGCGCGGCACATTGGCAGGGTCATAGGCTTCTATCTGCTGTTCCACCTTGTCAAAGTCCAGTTCCAGGCTGACATTGGAGTAGGAGTTCCCCTGACCGAGAACGCTCACCAGAAGGTTATCCAGCGCTATCTGGAGGTTGCGTTCCATATTACGCTGATACATCAGCTGCGTGACGCTCAGGGTGGACTCTTCCGAGCGCTCCTGAATCAGATCGTTCAGGATCCGCCCCTGCTCGTCGACCACAGTCACCCCTTCAGGGGTCAGGCCCTCCACACTGGAAGAGACCAGGTGGATAATCCCCTTGACCTGATCGCCGGAAAGGCGAGTGTGAGGACTCAGGCGCAGGGCAACACTGGCCTCGGCACCCCGGTCCTGGGAAATAAACAGGGAGCGCTCCGGCAGAGCGATATGCACACGGGCGCTCTCAATGCCATCGATAGCCGAGATGGTACGACCCAGCTCCCCCTGGAGAGCGCGGCGGAAGTTCACCTTCTGGATAAATTCCGTCATGCCGATTCCGGCGCTGTCAAAAATCTCAAAACCGACACCACTGCCGCGAGGAAGGCCCTGCTGGGCCAGGTTCAGGCGGGTTTCGTGCACCACGTTGCCCGGCACAAGAATGGTTCGGCCATCGTTGTGAATCTCATAGGGCACTCGCAATTCAGCCAGTTTCGCAGCCACCTCGCCGGCATCTTCCATGGCCAGGTTGGAAAAAAGAACCTGGTTGCCAGGACGGCTGGCCACAACGGCCCAGATGATAAGGGTGATAATAGTAATGACTGACGCACCGATCACCAGCGCAAGGGTAATCTGCTGCGTGCGGGAAAGTTTCTGGAGGACACGTGAGAGTTGGGAAATCAGTTCCTTAAATGAAAACTTCATAAAGCCTTTCCCATAATATGGTGATGAAAATCCTAACTTATCACCACGGAAAGAAGTTTTCAATCAGTTACATCTGTGAAAACACAAAAAAACAGCCGGGAAAGCAATTTCCCGGCTGCTGGGGTCACAAAACCATAAAGGCTGGTCACACCTGAGTGCGCATGACTTCCTGATAGGCATCCATGATCTTATTGCGCACCTGCATCATCATCTTGAGCGAGACATCAGCCTGCTGCATCTTGATCATCGTGGTGTGAATATCCTTGCTCTCGCCGGCTATAAGCTCTTCGATAGCGCGGTCAGCATCCTTCTGAGCGGTGTTGACCTCTTTCAGCGAGCTCTTCAGAAACTCAGAAAACTGCGTCTGCTCACCGGACGGCTGGGCAGACGTGGCCTCCGGCTTTCCGGTGGGCTTGGTCATATCCAGCAGCAGGGGCATACTGTTATGGATGTTAAAATCTGCCATGATCAGACCCTCCCAAGCCCAAGGGCTTCATTGGCCATCTTCTTGATGGTTTCGATCATCGTTATGTTCGCCTCGTAGGAGCGGCTGGCAGTTATCATATCGGTCATCTCTTCAACAACGTTAATATTGGGATAAGCCACGTAGCCCTCTTCATCGGCGTCGGGGTGGCTGGGGTCATACTTGAGAATGGGCGGCTCGTCATCTTCTATTATAGCCTCGACGCGAACCCCTTCAATCTTTTTTTTCCATGCTTCTTCAAAGGATGCAGGAAAAATTTTCCCCCGCACATCGTCATGGATCGTCTGGGGCTTGAAGACGAGATCTTTACGCTTGTAGTAGGTACCATCTTCAGCCCGCGTGGTGTGGGCGTTGGCCAGGTTGCTGGAGATGACGTTCATGCGCTGGCGCTGCGCAAACAGCGCGGATGAGGATATTTTCAGTCCGTCAAAGAAGCTCATCTTAACGTCCCTCCATTATGGCGCTCTTCAGTCCCTCAATCTTTTTGGCAGCAATCGTGGTGGAAGCCTGGTACATGGTGGCATTCTCCATCATGCGCCCGATCTCTTTTTCCAGCTCCACATCATTGCCATCGTTGCGGACCGTCTGATTGTGCTGCAGTTGCATATACGGCATAAACGCCGGCTTGGCCCCGGTCGGCAGGTGGCTCTCATGGGTACGCGCCATGGGAATCATCTCCTTGTCCTCTTTGCGCCCCAGCACGGCCTCGCGCAGCTGATCCTCAAATACCAGCTCCTTGGCCTTGTAGTTGGGGGTCTCCGCATTGGCCACATTGGTGGCAATCACATCCTGATTCTTGGAGCGAACCGTCATGGAGGTTGCCAGCAGGTTTATGGGAGTGCGATTGAAGAGCTCAGAGATAAACATATCGTCACCTTTCCGAGGTTGTGGCGTTGACTGCCCGCTCAAATGCAGACAGCGTGCCAAAAACACAAGTCGCCATATACAACACTTTACGATCACCGCCCAGGCCATGGGCGAATTATTTTCCGCCCCGAGCGCCTCATCAGAAGCAAGGCTAACAAAGAAACAGCCAGCCTGTCATTCTTTTTTTCCAAAAATTGCTTTACAAAACGAGAAGAAGCATTTACATTGCCAATATCTAAAGTTTATCGGTTGATTTTATCAAGATTAAAAACGCAGCAAGGAGCCTCCCCATGGCAAACATTTACGCAGATAACGCCCAGTCAATCGGAAGAACGCCACTTGTCCAGCTTAACCGCATTGTCGGCACAAGCTCTGCCAGAGTACTGGCCAAAATTGAAGGGCGCAACCCCTCCTACTCCGTAAAGTGCCGCATCGGCGCTGCCATGATCTGGGACGCCGAAGAAAAAGGCCTGCTGAAGCCTGGCATGGAGATCATCGAACCCACCAGTGGCAACACCGGCATCGCCCTCGCCTATGTGGCTGCGGCCAAAGGCTACAGGCTCACCCTGACCATGCCGGAGACCATGAGCATCGAACGTCGCCGCGTTCTGGCCGCCTTTGGCGCCAACCTGGTGCTCACTCCCGGGCCGGAAGGCATGAAAGGCGCGGTGCGCCGCGCCGAGGAAATTGCCGCCTCCGATCCCCAGAAATACTTCCTGCCCCAGCAGTTTGAAAACCCCGCCAACCCGGCCATCCACCTGAAAACCACCGGGCCGGAAATCTGGCAGGACACCGACGGCAATGTGGACGTCCTGGTCAGTGGCGTGGGAACCGGCGGCACCATCACCGGCGTGTCCCGCTACTTCAAGCAGGAGCGAGGCAAGGCCCTCCATTCTGTGGCCGTTGAGCCCCAGGAGAGCCCGGTGATCACCCAGCAGCTGGCGGGCGAAGAGCTGAAACCCGGCCCCCACAAAATCCAGGGCATTGGCGCCGGCTTCATTCCCAAAACCCTTGATCTCTCCGTTGTAGATGCCGTCGAGCAGGTCAATATCAGCGACGCCGTGGAATACGCCCGCCGCCTGGCTGCCGAAGAGGGCATTATCGTAGGCATCTCTTCCGGAGCCGCAGCAGCAGCCGCTGTTCGCATTGCGCAGCGCCCGGAATTCGCCGGCAAGACCATTGTCGTCATCCTGCCCGACGCCGGGGAACGCTACCTCTCCACCGTGCTCTTCGAGGGCATCGGCGTCTGATCCTGCACACAAGTCGCAGGCAAGGCTGTTGCTCACCGCCCGCCGTCATGATACACCACATCATGGCAGCGGGCGGAGTGGCGTCTGCCTGCCGGGCCAAGGGCCCGCATCGCAAGAACAAGGAAAGCTCCCATGAACGTCCCACGCAAGAAGGTACTGGTCGCCATGTCCGGCGGCGTCGACTCCTCCATGACCACCAAGCTCCTGCTGGAGCAGGGCTACCCCGTGGAGGGCTGCTACATGAAGCTCCACGGCAACGAACAGATGCACGAGCAGAATATCGCCCGCGTCGAGCGAGTTGCGCGCTACTTCAATATACCCTGGCACGTGCTGGATCGTCAGGACCTGTTCCACCAGTCCGTTTACCAGCCATTCATCGACATCTACAGCCAGGGCCAGACCCCCAACCCCTGCACCTTCTGCAACCGGCTCATCAAGTTCGGCACCCTCTTCGAGTTTGCCCGTGAGCTGGACTGCCACCACCTGGCTACCGGCCACTACGTCAAATGCGACGGCCAGTACATCTACCAGGGCGACGACCCCGGCAAGGACCAGAGCTACTTCCTCTTCAACATCGAGCCCCGCATCATCCCCCACCTGCTCTTCCCCCTGGGCAGCTGGCGCAAAAGCGATGTCAAAGCCATGGCCGCCGACATCCCCCTGCTCGCCAGCCTGGCCACCCAGAAGGAGAGCAGCGAAATCTGCTTCGTGGAAGACAGCTACATCGACGTTCTGCGCGAACACCTGCAGGTGGATCAGCCGGGAAAAGTCCTCGATACCAGCGGCAACGTGGTGGGAAGCCACAGAGGCTACATGCACTACACCGTCGGCCAGCGCAAAGGCTTCGATGTACCCCTCTCCCACACGGCCCTCTACGTGAAGCAGATCCTGCCCAAGACCAATGAGCTGGTGGTGGGAACTCGCGAGGAAATCAACCTGCAGCGTTTTGCCGTGCGCGACCTGAACCTCTTCCTGCCCGACCCCGGCCAGGAATTCACCTGTGAAGTGAAAGTGCGTTACCGCAATCCCAAAGCCCCCGCCAGGGTTCTGCTGGGCGCAGGCGGCTCCGCGACCATAGAACTTGAACGCCCCGAATACGCCATAGCACCGGGCCAGGCCGCCGCCTTCTATGAGGGCACCAGACTGCTGGGCGGTGGCTATATCGTGTAGCCTCCGCCACTCAACAGCGGCAATCCGTCACAAAAAAAGGCAAGTGGCGAGGATCCCCACCACCGGGGCGTCTCGCCACTTGCCCTTTACAGACCGCTCCACACATCACACCCGGTAAAACTCCCGATACCACTGCACAAAGCGCTGCACACCTTCGCGCACCGGTGTTGCCGGGCGGTACTGCACGCTCTTTTCCAGTTCGCTCACATCGGCAAAGGTGTCGGGCACGTCGCCTGCCTGCAGGGGCAGCATCTCCTTGATGGCCTTTTTCCCCACGGCATCTTCAATGGCAGCAATGTACTCACCCAGCTTCACGGGGCTGTTGTTGCCGATATTGAATATCCTGAAGGGGGCGCAGCTGGTGGCGGGATCGGGGTTGTCGCTGTCCCAGTCGGGGTCGGGCGCGGCAATCTGATCACTGGCCCGGATGACGCCTTCCACGATGTCATCCACGAAGGTGAAGTCGCGGGTGTGGTTGCCGTGGTTGAAAACCTGGATGGGTTCTCCGGCCAGAATATTCTTCGTGAAGAGAAAGAGCGCCATGTCGGGGCGGCCCCAGGGGCCATAGACCGTAAAGAAGCGCAGGCCGGTGGTGGGAAGGCCGTAGAGGTGGCTGTAGCTGTGGGCCATCAGCTCGTTGGCCCGCTTGGTGGCCGCATAGAACTGCAGGGGGTGGTCCACGCCCCGGTGTTCGCTGAAGGGCATGCGGGTGTTGGCACCATAGACGCTGCTGGTACTGGCATAGGTCAGGTGGGGCGTCCGGGCATGGCGACAGGCTTCCAGAATGTTGGTGGTGGCGACGATATTGCTCTCCACATAGGCGTGGGGATTCATCAGGGAGTAGCGCACTCCGGCCTGGGCAGCCAGGTGGATGACCCGCCCGAAGTCATGCTCCGCAAAGCACTGCTTCACCGCTTCCTGATCGGCCAGGTTGGCGCGAACAAAGGCATATTGGCTGCCCGTCTCCCGGGCCGTCTGTTCCAGAATCCGCAGGCGCGCTTCCTTGATATCCACATCATAGTAGTCGTTGACACTGTCAAAACCCACCACGCTGTCGCCGCGCTCCAGCAGTTTTTTTGCCGTATGAAAGCCGATAAATCCCGCCGTGCCGGTTACCAGGTGGTGCATAGAGTATTCCTTTGCCATAGTGGCCTTTCCTGAAAGGGAAAAGAGTATTCATCAAAACAGGGACTCACCATAACAGAGTACCTCGACACAACCCGCATTTCAACCGTGAAGACCAGAAACAGGCATCCCCATGGCCCTTGGCACCCTCGCCAGATCCCAGCACTCAAGCGCCCACTGCCAGAGAGTCTGCACACTGGCACGCTCCAGCCCCGCCGGTGGACACTGCCCCAGAAACGCCAGCGCCTGCACCAGCTCTGGAACCGGATGACGCGGATCAAGGGGCCTGGACTGATTGTGCTTGCTGAGCTTCTGCCCATCCCGCGCCAGCGCCACCGGCACATGGGCATACACCGGCGCAGCAGAACCCAGCGCCTCCATCAAAGCCCGCTGCTGAAAGGAACTGGGCAGCAGGTCACTGCCCCGCACCACATGGGTAATCCCCTCATGGGCGTCATCCACCGCGCAGGCCAGGTGATAGGCGTAGAAGCCATCGCCCCGCCGCACCACAAAATCCCCCATCTCAGCGCGCCACTGCTCCCAGGCCACCACCCCCTGCACACCATCACACAGCTCCGGCAAAGGCAAAGGAAGCGAAAAGCGCAGGGAGTGGGCACCTTGCAAAGCATGCCCATGCCCACGACAGAACCCGTCATAGGGGCCATGATTCCCACGCTCCGCCAGCAACCTGCGGGTACAGGTACAGGCAAAGACAAAACCATCGCGGCCAAGCACCTCCACCGCCGCACCGTAACGCTCCATGCACTGACTCTGAAAACGCACCGCACCATCCCAAGCGAAGCCAAAACGCTCCAGAGCCGCCAGAATCTCATCCACCGCACCGGGAACCACGCGCGGCGCGTCAATATCATCAATACGCAGCAGCCACTGCCCCTTATGAACCCTGGCCTCCAGAAAACTGGACAGCGCCGCCACCAGGGAACCAAAGTGCAGCGCCCCCGAAGGCGTCGGCGCGAAGCGCCCGATATATGGGGAATTGGAAGGGGGAGTGGAGCTTTGCGTCGTCATTTTTTCTATGCTAGCCTGAATAAAAGTCATTCTCAGAATATACGGAATTGGAACACCAACAGAAAGCAAGGTCTCACACAAAGCCCTCAAAGTCGCAAAGAAAAGAGGGGAGTTTGACCGCGAATAAACGCGAATGAACACAAATTCAGAAGAACAGGTCTCTCGCCCGTTCGCTGCGCTCACTGGGGACGCGGGGAGCGCCGAGAAAACACAAGGAGATTGATTTAGCCACCCATCTTCTCCGCGTTCTCTGCGGCTTGGCGAGAGGAAAGAGCCTTTCCTGCATTCAAAAACCCTGAAAGGAACGAAATGGCACGCCGCTACGTTGGCACCCGCTGGAGTTTTGGCAAAACCCTTATCACCATGGCAGCCATCAGCCTTGGGCTTCTGGTCAGCCCCATTATTACCACAAGCATCCTGGTTCTGGTACTGGTGTTCAGCGTGCGACACCTACTCCAGCAACGCAGGCTGCGCAGGGATGAGTGATAATAGGGAAGATTGTAACCACGAATAGTCACTAATGAACACGGATAAAACTGGAAGAAACTAACTGTTCACACCAAGTGAGACAATACTTCCCGCCCACTTGCTGCGCTCACCGAAAACGACACGCTAAAAAAGCAGCGGCACAAACCGCCTTATCCATTCAATATACGGCTGTGCAATCCGATACGCAGAGTGCTTGACCCTCAGCCGCCTACAACCAGATCCAACAGGCGTGGTTTTTCCTCTCGCATTTATGCCCCCGAATATTGAGCGAAAATCTTAGCGATATGGTAACTTCGAGAAACAAACTCGTTGACACATCCAAAACTAATAGGTACATTTTTATCAGTCAATACTGATAAAAAGTCAAGAGTTGCATAGCATCACTTTTGACGCCTAATTGTAGTTATGGGAAATCAACCAGACGGAGAGATAATGAGCAATTTAGAAAATGAGATACTAAGAGCTTGTCCATAAATAATCATTGACCATCATGATAGTTTGCTATAGAATGATTCAGTGAGAGATCATTCATGGCGGTGATTTATGTCTAAAGTGCAATCATGGGAAGTCTCAGATGCTTTCTGGCAAAGAGTTGAGCCTTTGCTGCCAATCCAGCAAAGAGATCTTGACAAGGTCTACAAGCGCAAGCCTGGTGGTGGGCGCAAGCGACTTAACCCCAGGAAGGCGTTTTCCGGCATTGTCTATGTTCTGCGCACCGGTTGTCAGTGGAAAGCGATACCCAAGGAGCAGTTTGGTTGCGCCAGTGCCGTGCACAAGTACTTCATTGAGTGGAGTAAGGCCGGTGTATTCGAAGCTATTTGGCGTCAAGGGCTGGCTGAGTACGACGAGATGGAGGGAATTGCCTGGGAGTGGCAAAGCATAGATGGCGGAATGTACAAAGCACCAATGGCTCTTGAAACCGTAGGGAAGAACCCGACGGATCGGGGAAAAAAACGGGAGCAAGCGTCATGTCCTGGTGGACGGTCGTGGCGTCCCGTTGTCCATCGTCGTAACCGGAGCGAACCGGCATGATGTGAGCCAGCTTGAAGCTGTTCTTGATGGCGTAGTCTTCGAGAAGCCTGCAGAGCAGGAGCAGCATCTTTGCGCAGATTGTGGCTACAAGGGAAAGCAGGCGCTCAGCAGCATTCTTCAGCGCGGATACATACCCCATGTAAAGCAGCGAAAAGAAGAGATCGAGGACAAGAAGCGTGACCCATCAAAGAAGGCGAGGCGCTGGATAGTGGAAGCATCTATTTCCTGGTTCAACCGTTTCAGGAAGATTCATGTGCGCTTTGAGAAGCTTGAGGTCACTCACTACGGGTTGACGTGTCTTGCGGCAGCCATAATCACATACAGGAAAATCGGCGTAATTTATGGATAAGTTCTAAGTCAGGTCGTGTTTTACATGCGGGGCGAAGTGTCCTACGTTACTGAGCGTGCGGCAATTGGCGACCTAAACTCACTCTTTGAACACTACGAAAAAATATTCGGGAATGATCTTATCCCTCAAGAAGAATTCACAAAGTGGATGGTGAAGAATCCATCAATATGCCATAAGGTGATGTGCGTAAAGTCATACAATGAGCAGAGCAATAGTCGTGTCGCCGGCTTCTTTGATTTCGAACCGCTAACTTCCCATGCGCATAAGAGGCTCGTAAGAGGTGTAATCGAAGGGTGGGGACTGTCAGCGAAAGACATATTGTCTCCCCGGACGACGCCTAAGAGTTACTACATCGGTTCCGTTGGCACTACCAGCAGATCACAAAAGGATAGAGCAGCTACACTGCTTAGTGCCTTGGAACATATTAAGCGCATCAATGAGAAGCGCGCCATTACCTTGCTCACGAATCCAATTACGCCCGACGGCCTTCGTCTCTGCAAAGGGTTTGGCTTTCGTCCTGTCAATGAAGATAGGCCAAGGGGCATATGGACACTTGAGCTGCCAGCGGGTGGCCATGTTCCTCGATATGAACGCAAGGTTCTCAAAGCAATTGTCGGCCATGCCTAACCCTTCGTTGCAGGGGACGCTCCGCCTATCGGCAGCGCGCCCCTGAACTCAAACGTTAGCTGTCAAGATTGACCTCCGTGTCTTGCAAGAGTAGTCATAAACCGACAAAAGTGATACTATAGTGGCACTTTGAAGGAGGTAGCCCATGAAAGTTGAGCTTGTAACCAATCTAAAGCGTCAAGCGACAAAAATTCTTGCTGATCTGCATGAGAGCAAGGAAGCGGTCCTGATCACAGAACACGGCCAGCCATCCGCTTACCTGGTCGATGTTCAGGATTACGAATTCATGCAGCGCAGGCTGGCGCTGCTGGAAGGATTGTCCAAGGGAGAAAGGGCCATTCTGGAGGGCAGAACGACCTCCCATGAAAAGGCCAAAGAGCGGATGCAAAAGTGGCTGAAATAGTATGGACGGATCCCGCACTGGATCAACTGGAAGAAATCGCAGATTACATCGCGTTGGATAAGCCGGAAGCTGCCGCAGGGCTTGTTAAGAAAATATTTTCAACCGTGGATCGGCTTGGGCAGTTTCCGGATTCGGGACATGTCCCCCCCGAGATTCCAGGCTCGATATATCGTGAAATTTCTGTCAGGCCATGTCGAATATTTTACCGTCAAGACAAGGGTGTGGTTTTCATTGTTCACGTCATGAGAGAAGAAATGTTGTTACGTAAATTTCTTCTGGACGAGGAGTTGAACAGCTAACCATCAATTGCACGTGACCAGCTACGCTGGCACGTGAATATGGGCGTTAGGTGGCCAAGGATGACGCTTGTACCAACATACACGGAGTTCGAATGAGCGGAGACTCTATGGTACACGACACATAGAACCCCTTATGGGAGTTGAGTGGCTTCCCATTGCAATGCGTGAACTATTAGCCATGGTGATTTCAATATGCGCGGTGACGTTTGCTTTACTCTCTATGTGGTGGGTAGTTATTGCATTGAATGTCAACTACTTTGGCAATCAGATTTATGGATGGATTGGCATCATCTGTCTTTGTTTTGGTATGGCAATCATTGGGCAGGCATTCGATATGCCCCTATTTCCGAACATTACTCCCTTTTGGCACCTCTCGGCATTAACTATAGGATTCTGGTGCCTTGAGATGTGGAGGCAACTTGAGGGTGCAACCGTATAACATTTGCTCAGGCCCGTCCCGAGCTTCACGCTCCACTGAACGCGGCTAACGCCGCGTCGTCTCTTAGCCATCAAGAGCACTCACTGATGCGGAAAGTAATTAAAGGGTATCCACCCCCTTAATTACGTGCGATTGCGGGCAACGTCGCAGATGGGGGTTTTTCAGCAGCCTGAAGGAGTTCCCATGCAAGACTACCTCGCCGCCACCCATATCATCGACTGGGATCATCCCGATGTTTTCGCCCGCGCTCGTGGGCTTGCTGCTGGTGCGGATTCGGTTCATGCTGTGGCGAAGCGGTGTTTCCAGTGGGTTCGGGATGAGATCAGGCATTCGCGGGATTTTCAGCTGCAGGAGGTGACCTGCACGGCTTCGGAGGTGCTGCGTGTCGGCAGTGGCTATTGCTATGCCAAGAGCCATCTGCTGGCGGCGCTGTTGCGGGCTAATGGAATTGCGGCGGGTTTGTGCTATCAGCGCTTGAGTCGCGATGACAACGGAGCGCCTTTTTGCCTGCACGGGCTGAATGCGGTTTTCCTGCCCGATGTTGGCTGGTATCGCGTGGACGCACGGGGCAACCGGGAGGGTGTCAATGCGCAGTTTACGCCCCCGGTGGAGCAGCTGGCCTATGCGATTCGGCTGCCGGGGGAGGTGGATTTTCCGGATATCCTGCCTGAGCCGTTGCCAGTGGTGGTGGAGGCCCTCCGGTCTTTCAGGACGGCTGATGAGTTGTGGGCTCATTTGCCAGATGTGAAAAAGCCCGTGACCTGAGTTGGTCACGGGCTTTTGATTTCAGGGGTTATCGTGAATTGGTGGCGGCGGCTATCTGGGCGATGGTGGTTTCCTGCAGTTTGAACTGCATGACGGTGCTGCGCAGCTCTTCGGCAACTTTGCTGAGCTGGGTGGAGGAGTTGGAGATTTCCACCAGTTCGCGGGCGCTGCTGTCGGCGATGGCGTTGATGCGTTCCACGTTCCGGGCGATTTCATTGGTGGTGGCGGCTTGTTCTTCGGCTGCCGAGGCGATCTGGGTGATCATGTCCGTGGTGGTGGTGACGTTGCCCATGATCTGGTTGATGGATTCGCCGGCCTGGTCGGCGGACTGGGCGCCCACTTCCACGCGGTCCACATCGGCGGCGACTTTGTCGACGGCATCCTTGGACTGTGCCTGAAACTTGCTGACCATTTCGGATATTTCCCTGGTGGCGGCCTGGGTGCGTTCGGCCAGTTTGCGGACTTCATCGGCAACTACGGCGAATCCGCGGCCGGAGTCGCCGGCGCGGGCGGCTTCAATGGCGGCGTTGAGGGCGAGCAGGTTGGTCTGGTCGGCGATATCGTTGATCACGTTGACGATTTCTCCGATGCGCAGGGAGGAGTCGCCAAGTTCCTGGATGACTTCCATGGAGGCTTTGGCGCCGTCGGCGATCTTCAGCATATTCTCCACGGTGGCCATGACGGACTGCTGGCTTTCACCTGCGCCGCGCTGCATTTCCTGGGCCCGCTCGGCGGTGTCGGTGGCGTTGGCGGCGATCTGGCTGATGGTCTGGTTCATCTGTTCGATGGCGGCGGCCAGCTCTCCGGTTTTGGCGCTTTGCTCGTCGATGCCTTCGGAGATGACGGAGACGGTGCTGGAAAGCTCTGAGCTGGAAGAGGCCACATGGTGGGAGAGGTCGTCGATGTCGAGCATGATGCGTCTGATGCGCTGAATAAAGAGGTTAAAGAGGTGGGCCAGGGTTCCCAGCTCATCGCGGCGGCTTTCATCCAGTTGCTGGGTCAGGTCGGCATCGCCTTCGGCGATGTCGCGCAGGCGGTAGATCAGGGCGTCAATGGGGCGCAGAAGTGCCCGGAGCAGGAAGACGATGATCAACGCGCCGGCGATAAGGGCCATCACGGCAATGGTGATCTGGGAGCCCAGCAGGCTTATGACGGGTGCGTAGACTTCGCTGCGGTCGATGGCCACCATGACGAACCAGTCCATGCTTTCCAGGGCGGAGTAGGCCAGCAGTTTTTCACGGCCATTTTCCCGGAAGCTGGCAATGCCCTGTGAGGCTTGCTGCATGTCAGCAATGGTGCGGCTGAGGGATGGGTCGATGTCGGAGAGTTTTTTCTGCAGGACCAGGTCGCCCTGGTGGTGGGCCAGAATGGTTCCGTCCTTGTGTACCAGGAAGAAGTAGCCGCTTTCGCCGATGGTGCGTGAAAGCACGCTCTGGACGATGGTATCCATCCATACGTTGGAACTGAGGACGCCACGGAACTGGCCGTGGGCTGTCACGGGGTGCATAAAGGAGAGAATCAGCCCGGCGTCGCGGGTGGCGGTTCGGTAGGGCAGTGTCTGGGAGGCGCCACTGGAGCGCTTGCCCTGCTCATACCAGGGGCGGACGCGGGGGTCGAAGTCGGCGGGCAGATCCAGGTGGCGGGAGGGGTAGAAGCCTCCGTCGGCTTCGGCACCGAAGTAGACGACATCGAAGCCACCCACATTGGCTGTCAGGCCCATGTCACCGATGATTTCCGCCGCGGCCATGGTTCCCGCGCTGCGGTGGTGGGCGAGATCTGCCATATAGGCGTCCCAGTTGGCGCTGAGTTCTTTAGCCATGATGGTGATGCCGTTTTTACGGCTCAGGGACCATTCATCCACCATGGCTGCCAGTTCACGCGACTGGGCCAGCTGGAACTCCTCGGCGCTGTGGCCGAAGGTGGAGCGGGTGGAGAGGTAGGCGTTGCCCACAAGCAGGGCCAGGGTTACCAGGAAAATAGAGAGCATGGAAATGTACATTTTCGTTTTCAGGTTCATGGGTCACCTCAGGAGTACGTTTATCGGTTATCTCTACGAAAAACAAAAACAGACGAAGTGGCGCGGAAACGAAAAGTATGAGTGGATTCCCTTGCGGTATACATGTGCTCTGGTGAAGGATGGACAATGCTGTGGGGTTGGTTGAAAAGATGAATCGGGACTTGTCTTATTGCGAACGTGACCAATTATACCAAAAAAATGGCTCTTCCGTATTGAGGATACATTGACAAAAAAGTGAGCATGGTGCCACTTATCGGGATTACAACCAAATAATTCCGGGAGAAGCACCATGCTCACCAGTGTTCTTTACCATGCCTACGGCCTTGCTGGCTACGATTACATCCGCACAGAGTATTGCGGCAATACCATCAATTTCCATGTCCGGCCCCGTAAAAAGCTGATTCGCTGCCCTGCGTGCCTTGGCCGTTCTGTCATATTACGCGGCAGTAGCATTCGTCGGTTACGAGGTTTGCCTTTGGGGATCAAGTCCACTTGGTTGCACGTCCACGTTCCACGCATCCAGTGCCTTCAGTGCGGTAGTGTCAGGCGGGTGAGTCTGAAAATAGCCTCTCCACGGTGTTCCTACACCCATGCATTTGCTCGGTATGTGGTCTCCCTTGCCCAAGCTATGACCCTCATTGATGTAGCACGGCTTCTTGGTATAGGCTGGGACCTGGTCAAGTCCATTTTCAAGCAGTATCTGCATCATCACTACAGTAGCCCTTCACTTGCTGGGCTTGAGTATATCGCCATTGATGAGAAATACACAGGACGCAAACATGGCTTCATTACTCTCGTCATTGACCTTGGTTCAGCCAGGGTCGTATACGTTGGAGCAGGCAAACAGGCAGAAGCGCTTGATGGTTTCTGGAAACGCCTTGGTCGTCGCAAGTCATCTATCAAAGCCGTTGCTGCTGACATGAGTCCGGCTTACCGGTCGGCAGTGCTCGAACACCTTCCATCTGCTGCGTTGGTGTTTGATCGTTTCCATGTCGTCAAGCTTATGAATGAACGCCTTACCGATATTCGCCGCGAGCTGTACCATGAGCTCACAAGTCAGCATGACAAGAGCATTCTCAAAGGCACTCGCTGGATGCTTCTCAAAAATCCGCAGAGCATTGGCGAGCAAACCAGTGATCATGAACGCCTTGAACTTGCCCTGCAGGCCAATCGACCATTGGCGGTTGCCTATTACATGAAAGAAGATCTCCGCCAGATATGGCAACAAACTGACAAGGTAACTGCCACGGTATTCCTCGATGACTGGATCAACAGGGCTCAAGCATCAGCTATCAAAGGATTGAAGAAAATGGCCAAAACGCTGGAGAAGCACCGAGAGGGAATCCTGAACTGGTATGATCACCCCATATCAACAGGACCACTTGAGGGGATCAACAACAAAATTGATACCCTCAAAAGGCAAGCCTATGGATACAGAGATATGGAATTCTTCGAGCTCAGAATAAAGGCCCTCCATAATTCAAAGTACGCTTTAACCGGATGAACCAAAAAAATATGGATAACTGTCAAGAAAACAAATCCTTTGGGTCCGACCGGTAAAATCTCTACCCTGAGATGATATATGCCAAGCCCGAACTGTCCGGTGTCGTCGGCAGGATATGGTCATGGACATCGTGGGGATGGCGGTGGCTTGTCCGATGATAGCGGGAGGAGTGCCGCGGTACCACAAAGGGGATGCCGCGGTGGTCGATGATTTCAGACTCTATAACCGTAAACCTGCTGAATCAGCTCTTCGGTTATCACTTCCAGGCCACCGTACGCCAGCACCCTTCCCCGGGAGAGAAAGAGAAACCTGTCTGAGTAGTGGATGGCCAGGTTGATGTCGTGCATGGTCATGATGGTGCAGATGCCCCTGGAGTGCACCAGCTCCTCCACCAGGTGCATGGTGTTGTGCTGGTTGGTCATGTCGAGGTTGTTGGAGGGCTCATCCAGAACGAGTACCTGGGGCTCCTGGACAATGGCCCGCGTGATCTGCACCTTCTGAAATTCGCCGCCGCTGATCTGTCCGAGGTGACGCAGGGCACGTGAGCAGGCGTGATGGCACAGCGGGCAACGGGGCAGATGGGTTACAGCACTTTCTGTTCCACCTGGCGGAAACAGGGAATGCACAGGGTGCGTCCTCCAAAGCGGCGGGTGCGTGACTCCATGGTTTTTTCACCGCAGTGTTCGCAGGCCAGGCTTTCCAGAATCACTGCCGGGCGAGGTGCTGGGGTCGGAATCTCTTCTACGCGGAAGAGTGCTTCCAGGGGAGTCTCCATGATGGCGCGGCAGAGGGCTTCGCGCTTTTCCTGTTCGTGGGGGGCGGGCTTTTTCATGGCGGCAAACTCGGCGGGCGGCTGATAGAGGGCGCGCAGGGCCTGATTCGTGTCGGCGCGGTAGAAGCGAAAGGCCATCTTGCCGTGATCCAGGTGGATGAGGTTGCCCTTGCCGAAGGTGCAGCCGGTGAGGAACTGGATGGCGTCGACGCCGCACATGTCTGTCTCCACCACGGCGGTAACGGGTGCCTGGCGATTGTGCCCAACGCGCGCAAGGCACAGTTCGGCGGCGCGGATGCCGATGGTGAGTCCGGGGCAGTGGTGGCCGTGAAAGTCGATGGTGGCCTGAATCTGTTCGGGGGAGATGCTTGTCATATGGAGTTCCTTTACGAAGTTACTGTGGGCAGGTGGCACGTGGTACCACCAGACGGTAGCCGCTGTGCTCAAGAATATCCACCTCCACGCCGTAGACGGCCTGAACGATGGTGGGAGTGACGCCGCTGGCGGCGACATCGGCGTATATGCGGCCCGCTTTGACAAAGACAAAGCGGTCGGCAAAGCGCAGGGCGCTGTTGAGGTCGTGCATGGTCATGATGGCACTGACGGGGTGGCTGCGGGTGATGGCGCGGATGGTCTGCAGGATTTCAAACTGGTTTTTCAGGTCCAGGGAGCTGGTGGGCTCGTCCAGGAGCAGAATATGTGGTTCCTGCACAAGGGCACGGGCAATACAGACTTTCTGAAGCTCGCCGCCGCTCATCTCGTCGAGAAAGCGCAGGCTCAGCTCACCCAGGCCAATGCGCTGCAGGGCGGCTTCGACTTTCTGCAGGTCGTCGCGGGCGGGCCGCCAGCCCATGTGGGGGGTGCGGCCCAGCAGGACGGCATCGAAGGCGGTCATTCTGGCGCTTTCACCGCGCTGGGCCACGTAGCCGAAGTGGCGGGCGATGTCGCGGCTGCCCATGCGCAGGACATTTATGTCCTCAACGGTGATGGTGCCGCCCCGTGGCCGGTGCATGGCGTTGATGCAGCGCAGCAGAGTGGTTTTGCCAACGCCGTTGGGGCCGAGGACGGCCATGAGCTCGCCCTGGTGCAGCTCCAGGTCAATCTGCTGCAGCACGGCGTGTTGGCGGTAGTGGAAATCCAGATCCTTCACCTGCAGTTTCATCGTCGCTGCCTCCGGATAAGCAGGTAAATAAATGCCGGTGCACCGATAAAGGCGGTAAGCACGGAGACGGGGATCATGTGGGGTGCCATGACCAGGCGAGCCACGATATCGGCGGCCAGCAGCAGCGCGGCCCCGACCAGGCAGCTGGCGGGCATGAGAAAGCGGTGATCGTCGCCGATGAAGCGGCGCACGATGTGGGGGCTGATCAGGCCCACGAATCCGATGATACCCAGGAAGGCGACAATGACGGCGGTGATGGCCGAGCAGACGAGCATGCCCACTATACGCAGCCTTTCCACGTTTACGCCCAGGCCACGGGCGGTTTCGTCTCCGGCATCGATGGCGTTGTACTGCCAGCGGTGCCAGATGAAGTAGAGGATTCCGGTGCCGACCACGGCCGCCATGATGGCCACTTCATTCCAGCCGGCCCTTCCCACGTCGCCAAAGGCCCAGAAGACGATGGCGGCCAGTTGAACGTCGTCGGCAAAGTACTGCAGGAACATGGTTCCGGCGGAAAACAGAGCCCCCAGCGCCACACCGGCCAGTACCATCACTTCGGGTGTGGCTCCCCGCAGGCGGGCCAGAGCCACGATGACGAGGGAGGCTGTCAGGCAGAAGAAGAAGGCGCTGACGGTGATCGCCAGGGACTGGGAGGTTTTCAACATGGTCAGCGCCGGGCCGGAGGCTCCGGAGGCTCCCAGGGCCATGACCACCAGGGCTGCGCCGAAAGCGCCCGCCTGGGATATGCCCAGGGTGAAGGGGGAGCCCAGGGGGTTACGCAGAATGGACTGCATGGCGGCTCCGGCAGCGGCCAGTCCGGCTCCGGCCAGAATTGCCGCCAGGGCGTGGGGCAGGCGCATGTTCCACACGATGGCGTGATTGCGGAGGGAGTCGCTGGTTCCCAGCAGGGTTCTGAAGACGTCTGCCACGGGTATTCTGGCTGGCCCCAGGCAGAGGGCGGCCAGGAGCAGCAGCAGGCTCAGCAGGGCGCAGATGAGAAGAAAGGTCCGCTTGTGCCTGAGGTAGGCGGTGTATTCAGGGGGAACGATGCCGTGGTGCAGGTGGGCCATGGGTGGCTCAGTTCCAGATGGAGATGGTCTGGAAAACCAGTCCGTCAAACTGCTGTTCCAGTTGACCGAAGACGGGTTTGCCTACCAGGAAGCGGTAGATGTCGTCAGCCTTTGTGGCTGGGTCAACATCATGGAACGCTTGAGGGAAGAGCGCGCTGCCGATGTAGTAGGTGTTGGCCAGGATTGAGCCGAAGTTCTGGGTGTAGGAGTTGAAGGGCAGGACGCCACGAATGGTATTTTCCCGCACGGCAGCCAGGCTGGCGTAGGAGGGGTCGGTGCGCAGGGCGTGCAGGCCGTTGTTGGCGGGTTCCAGCATTGAGGTGGAGACATCCAGGAAGAGGCAGGCGGGGTCCCAGGCCAGAAGCTGCTCCTGGGAGACCACGGCATGGGCCGCCTGGGACTGGCGCGAGCCGCTGGCGGCCAGGTTGGTGATTCCCAGCAGTTCAAAGGGTGTATAGGAGGGCATGGTGGACTGAAAGCCGCGTCCGCCGCGCATGGCGATTCCTCCCACATAGCAGGCGGGGATGGCGGAGGTATCGTGAGTGGCCATGCGTGTTTGCACGTCCTCCAGGGTCTGTTCGAAAAAGGCGATGACCTCTTCGGCCCGCTTCTGCTGGCCAACGATGCTGCCCATAAGGCGCAGGGAGGCGAAGAGGTCGGATTTGCCACTGGTGAGGTCGCCGTAGTTCAGGGTAATGACGGGGATGCCGGTTTTCTGCTGCAGCAGGATGGGGTTGTGCCCGGACTCGGGGGATGTCTTGAATATGACGTCAGGCAGCGGTTCCAGGGTGACAATGCGCTCGGGGTGATCGTGGCCGCGGAACTCGCCAAAGACGGGATAGGTGGCGAACTGGGGGTTGGCCATGGCGTAGGGGCGTGCGTCGGCATCGACTCCCCGCACTTCGATACTGTCAACGCCCACGATCATATGTTGTGCCTGCAGGTAGGTCAGCAGGCGCAGGCAGCCGGGGCCGGAGCAGATGACATGTCTGACTTCAGCGGGAATGCTGACCTGGCGCTGCATGGCATCGGTGATGGTACGGTTTGGGGCGGCGTGTGCCAGGGGGGGAAGCAGCATGGTACAGAGGAGCAGGAGCAGCAATGGGCGCATGGACACGGGAACCTCCGCTGGTAATACGATTATTGGTTTCGTGTTACTGTATAGCAGCGACACTGTTTCCGGTCAAGGGATGAATGGCGAAATGGGCATGGGTTGGCAGGCTGTTCGGAGGGGAGTTTGCTGGCGCGTTGTTTTTTACAGAAAATTGACAGTTCCCTGACGTTTTTGCGGTTGCCTTGCGCCATGCTGACACCGGTTCCTGTTTGTGTTGAGCGAAAGCTCAGGAAGGTGTGCGCTATGGTTAAAGTCGATCTCCACCTGCACTCGGCGGCTTCCAGCCGTGGTGCGGGTTTTTTTTCCGAAAAACTGCAGATTCAGGAGAGCTATATCACCCCGCGCCAGGTGTACGATACCCTTTTTGAGCGGGGCATGAACCTCTTCACCATCACTGACCACGACAGCATTGACGGCTGCCTGGAGATTGCCCACCTGCCGGGTGCCTTTCTCAGCGAAGAGGTGACGGCCTATTTCCCTGAAGATCGCTGCAAGATTCACGTCATCGCTCTGGATATCAATGAGGAGATTCACCGCGAGATCCAGCGCCTGCGCTACAATGTTTATGAACTGGTGGACTACCTGCAGGCCCGCGAGGTGGAGTCCATACTGGCGCACCCGCTCTACGACATGGACGGCAAGCTGCGCCGTGAGCATATCGAACGCTGTCTGCTGCTGTTTGACAACTGGGAAATGATCAATGGCACCCGCTCGCGCCTCTCTTCCGGCCTGACGGAGGAGATCGTCGCCACGGTAGAGGGTCACGATCTGGAGTTGCTGGCCAACCGCTATGGCTTCAACCGCCGTCGACGGGAGCGCATTGCCTTTACCGGCGGCAGTGATGATCACGCCGGCATGGATATCGGCACCACCTATACCAGCTGTGAGGGCGAAACCCTGGCTGATCTCAAGGATGCCCTGCGGGCGGGAACCACGGAACCCCAGGGCAATCATGGCTCTCCCATGCGCCTGACCCATATGATCATGAGTATTGCCTACCAGTGGGGAAAGGCTCGCAGTGGGTCCGAGGGGGTGCTGTTCGAGCACCTGCTGGGCATACAGAAGCCTTCGTTCCTGCAGCGGATGCTCGGCAGTCGCAAGGTGGAGGACTATATTGCCCGGATCGCGGGTATTCACCCTGGCGAGGAGTCCAGGCGCCATGAGATGATGCACAGCTTTTTCAAGAACTTCCTGCCCCACACGGTGCGTCAGTTTTCGGAAGTCCGCGATTTTGACTTCGAGAAGATCAGCTCCCTGGTAGGAAAAACCGTTCTTTCCAGCGTGCCCACGCTGTTTTATACCTCCACCTGCTGGCAGCGGGCTGTGGAAAAACGGCGTTCGCGGCAGATTGCCTGTGCCTTTGGTGTTGGCCGCAAGCACAGCGAGGGCAAGATCGCCTATTTCACCGATACGCTGAGGGAGATCAACGGCGTCGCTCTGACTTCACGCAAGCTGATGGCCATCGCCCGCGAAGAGAATTTCCACATGACCTTCATAACCGCGTACAGCGGTCAGGACAGTGATGAGTTCCACCGGAATTTCGAGCCCATTTTCTCCTTCGCGCTGCCGGAATATGAGGATCTGACCGTAAATATTCCCCACTTCCTGGAGATGCTGGAGTATGTGGATGCCGAGAACTTCGATGTGATCTACGCTGCCACGCCGGGGGTGGTGGGGCTCTATGCCTTTATTATCGCCAAAATCCTCAACATCCCCTATGTCACCACCTTTCACACGGATCTGCCGGCCTATATCCGCGACTATACCGGTGATCACCTCTTCACCCGCAACCTGTGGAGCGCCTTCGCCCTGCTCTTCAATAATTCAGCCCGGGTTCTGGCGCCTTCGCGCGAATACGGACGCATCCTCAAGGCCCATGGCGTAAAGAGAAAGCGCATCGAGGTCTTTTCGCGGGGCGTCAATCACGAGCGTTTCAACCCGGAATTCCGCGAGCCCTCTTTCTGGAGTCGCTTTGACCCGCAGTGCGATGGCAGGAAAATCGTGCTCTTTGTCGGTCGCATCGCGGTGGAGAAGAATATCGATATTTTCATGCAGGCCAGTCAGCTGCTGCAGAATCGCGATGATGTGCGCTTTGTGGTGGTGGGCGATGGCCCCTATCGTCGCGAGCTGGAGGCAAAATACGCTCACAATGTCCTGTTTGTGGGGTTTCTTGAGGGTCGCGATCTTTCGACGGCCTTTGCCTCGGCTGATATTTTCCTCTTCCCCAGCATGACGGAGACCTTTGGCAACGTCATCCTGGAGGCCCAGGCCAGTGGCCTGCCGGCCATTGTATCTGCGGAAGGGGCCACCAGGGAGAACCTCAGGCCCGGCAGTACCGGATTTGTCATCGAAGACAACAATCCCTTCTCCTATGCCGCGAAGGTGCAGGAGCTGCTGGAGAGCCCCGCCCTGCTGGAAAAGATGCGCCAGGAGGCTATCCGCCATATGGCCGATAAGGGGGAGCGGGATCTGCTCATTCAGATGATCGATCTGCTGTCCCTGGGAAAGGTCAGGCAGCGCAGGCCCATTGAGGGTGATGCCCTTGTGGTTTCATCGTGATTCCGCTCCTGATGGGGCTTGGGATAGTTCGCAGAAAAGTATTTTCTTTTCCTTGTATTCTGTTTCGCCAGCCAATATACTCTCTGGAAATTGTGTGCTGAGTTTTTTTGTTACACAAGTGACCGAAGGTGAATCCCGATGCCGTATTTCATTCTGGTTCTGGGGCTGCTGCAGATTGCGACTATTCTCTTTATGCGCTATGCCGGCAAGTGGCTGGTGCCACGCCCTTATGGTAAGGATATAACCGGTATAGCCCGCCACCCCGTGGTTTCACGCCTGCTGCTGTGGTCAAGTGCCCTGTTCAGCGTTTTTCTGGTAGTGGTTGCCTTTCAGAGTACTGCCCACGGCTGGTGGTTCCTGGGTGGTTCCGCGGCCCTCTTTCTCCTCTTTACTCCTCCTCCCCGCAGTTTCTTTCGCTGATCCGCGTTCTCTTCCCTCTCTGAGTTCTCCTTGTCTGCGTATTTCTGTTTTTGCGACGAAACCCCTGGAACAGCGTTCTGATTTCCCTGGTATGCGCCAGGGTTGTCCGGTAGTTTTTTAATCAGTGAGGTGGATTTTGCCATCTCCATGGTGGGGTGTCATTCGCCGCTATTTCAGTAACTGGCGCTGTTTTCGTTGGTTAAATAACTCTTGAATTCTTTTTCACGAGCGGTGATGTTTTGGAACGGTACTTGCAAATTACGAAAGCGAGCCCGCGTGGGCCGAGAAGGAGCCGCAGATGTCCTATGAAAATGCCAGCATTCTCATAGTCGAAGATGACCTGACCATAGGGGAACACCTGGTCGGTCATTACGGGAGTCTTTACAGTGTTGTCTGGTGCAGCGACATCGCGTCAGCCATCGAAACGGTGAGCTCCCACACCTTTGATCTGGTTCTGCTGGATATGCATCTGCCCGATGGTGAAGGAACCCAGGTGCTGCAGATATTGCCCGATGCGCCGGGAAGCCCCCAGGCAATTATCCTTACGGCCTTCCCCGAACATCAGATGGCTGTTCGCACCATCAAGATGGGAGCTCTGGACTATCTGGAAAAGCCCTTTGATCTGGATGACCTGGATCTGATCGTCGCCAAGGCTCTGCAGCAGAGTTATTCGCGCCAGAAGCTCGCCCTTGGCGATCGGCAGCGCGTTGATGCCCTGGACAGTATCAAGGGTGATTCTGATGCGGTGAACCATGTGAAAGAGCTCATCAGCACCATCGCCCAGTCGCCTGACACCACGGTGCTGATTACCGGCGAAACGGGAACGGGCAAGGAATTGGTGGCCCAGGCCATCCATGAACTGTCGGCGCGCCGCAGTCGCCCCATCGTGCGGGTCAACTGTGCCGCTCTGCCATCAAGTCTGATTGAGGCCGAGCTGTTCGGTTATGAGAAAGGCGCCTACACCGATGCCAAAAAGAGTCGCAAGGGCTACATCGAAATGGCTGCCGGTGGCACGCTCTTCCTGGACGAAATCGGTGAGCTGGGGCTTGAGGTGCAGTCGAAGCTGCTGCGCTTTCTGGAGGCCAAGACATTCACCAAAATCGGTGGCGAGCGGGAGATTCAGGTTGATGTGCGGGTGATTGCCGCCACTAACCGCGATATGGCCAGAATGCTTGAGGATAAATCGTTTCGGAGCGATCTTTACTATCGACTGAATGTGGTGCAGATCAATCTGCCGACCCTGCGGGAGCGCAGTGGAGATATCTCCACTTTGCTTCGGCACTACATTACTCACTACTGTCAGCGTATGGGGAGGCCTGTCCTGGAGCTTGGCGCCGAGATTCTGGCCGAGGCCACGGCCTATCACTGGCCTGGCAACGTGCGCGAGCTGCGGAATGTGGCTGAACGCACGGCTTTGCTGGGAACTTTCCCCAGTCTGCTGGGTGATGGACGAACGCACCAGATGCGTCAGCAAAATGGAGATTCCACTGAAGAGGCCTTTAAAACCCTCGCCGATGTGGAGAGGGAACTGATCATTGCCACGTACCACCGCCTGCAAAAGAACAAGACACGCACGGCGGAGGTTCTGGGGATAAATCGAGTCACTTTGCGCAAAAAACTGGAAGAGTATGGCGTGCAGTAGTGCGAGGAGGATTTATGCAAAGAACGACGGTGTTTTTGCTTATGGGTGTCCTGGTGGGCGCGTTTCTGATGACTATTGTCTCATACGCGGCCGCCACAGGATTTGTTCAATAAGAAGTATGCATATGGAGGTGCCTCTGGAAAGATGTTCTTTTGCTTTCAAACTTGTCAATAACATGAAAAGGAGAGAAAAGATGCGTAAAACTCTTGCTGTGATCGCAGCGCTCTTTGTGGCTCTGGCCTTCGCCGGGAATGCCGCTGCTGTGAATGTTGATTTGGGTCCAGGCAATGAGCCATTCAAAAACCTGCCCCAGTATCAGTCTTACCTGAAGAACAATGATGACACTCAGATGACCGAGTATGGTGGGTCTGTACCTCATGCCAAGCATGATGGTGTTAACCCCCTGCCCAAGGGCTACAAGCATGCCCAGCCCTACCTGAAGAACCTGTGGCTCGGCTACCCTTTCAGCTACCAGTATGACCGTGCCCGCGGCCATACCTATGCCATCAAAGACATTTTGAAAATTGACCGTATCAACCGTTACAGCGAACAGGCCGGCCTGCCAGCCACCTGCTTCAACTGTAAAACCAGCACCATTCCCACCCTCGTGGAGGCCTATGGTGACGCCTTCTGGTCATCCAACTTCCATGACTACCGTCAGGCCCATGACACTTCCAACCACGCCATTGGGTGTAACAACTGTCACGATGCTGAAAACAATATGCAGCTGGTGATCACTTCAATTCCCCTGGAAGAAACCCTTGAGCGCCTGGGTAAGCCCTGGCAGGACGCTTCCCGCAATGAAATGCGTTCCCTGGTGTGCGCCCAGTGTCACGTTGAATACTACTTCGAAACCGGTGCCCATGGTGTAGCTGCCAAGCCTCACCTCCCCTGGGACAAGGGTATGGACCCTGCTGACATGTATGAGTTCTATGCCGACGGCCAGCCCGATCGCGATGGCTTCAAGGGTCAGTTTGTTGATTGGACTCACGCGGTCTCCAAGACACCCATGATCAAGACCCAGCATCCCGAGTACGAAATGTTCTATGACTCCGTTCACGGCGCTGCTGGAGTTTCCTGTGCCGACTGCCACATGCCTCGCATGAAGCAGGGAGCCGTGACCATCACCTCTCACCACTGGACTTCGCCTATCAAGAACGACGAGATGATCCGCGTTTCCTGTACCGGCTGCCACGACGACAAATCTACCGGCTACCTGCGTGATCGCGTTATCTACCACCAGGAGAAAACCTGGAAGCAGCTGAATATCGCCCAGGAGAAATCCGTGCGCGCCCACGAAGCCGTGCGTCTGGCCATGGAATTCAATGGTGTTGATCAGAAGCTGCTGGCTGAAGCCCGCGAGATGGTCCGTAAAGGTCAGTGGTTCTGGGATTATGTCTCTGCCGAGAACAGTGCCGGCTTCCACAACCCCACCAAGGCTCTGGAAACCCTGGCATTCTCCCAGCAGTACAGTGACGAGGCGGTAAAACTGGCCATGCAGGCCACTGGCTACGCCATCGCACCCAAGCTGGAAGGACCTATCGAGAAGCTGGTTCCCCCCATTATGGAGCACAGCCGCAAGCTGCAGCAGAGCCAGGAGCACCTGAACTCTCACAAGTGGCTGCAGTACCTGCCCAAGCTGCCCGAGGCCGACCTGGTCTGGGATGGACAGAAAAAGCTGCGCTGATTGCATCTGGTGAACTGCTAACTGAACAACGATAACCTTCTCACAAGGAGTGCTCATGAAAAACCTCAGCCCCAAAGCATGGATAATAGTGGGAGTTGTTGCCCTCTTTATCATCGTGGGCGGGACAGTGAGCGTGGCCAACAAAACTTCATCTGACAGCTTCTGCATCAGATGCCACGCTTATGAAAAGGTATCCTGGGACCATGGGGATCACCCCGATGTGGGATGCATAGCATGTCATACCAAGGGCATGATGACGGATAAGGTCAAAGGTATCCAGAAAGTGTATCTCACGTCCACCGGCCAGGTTAACCCGCATAACGATCTGCTTCCCAGCTATAAGGAAGCCATTACGGAAAACTGCATCGGCTGCCACCTGAGCCGTGAGCAGCGCTCTGAGCGGCCCATCTTCAGCGCTCGTCACGACGAGTACATGAAGTACCAGGCCACCTGCATGGGCTGCCATGACCCAGGGCACGTGAAGAGCATGCAGAACCAACGCTTTGCCGCCTCACGACGCTAACGCCATAGCGACCTCCTGATACTGCTCCCCTGTGGAAAGTACGCCTCCACAGGGGAGGCTTTTTCCAAATAGAAAGGCCCCCGCTGCAAATCAGCGGGGGCCTTTTTCCGTAGTCAGCGTTTCGTGTTCAGCTTACTTGGAGAAAGTGTGCAGCTTCACGCGTTCCATGTTCCAGTCAGCAGGCTTGGCTGCAGGAGCTCCGGAGTGGCAGCCGGCACAGGTAGGCATGGCGCCGAGAGCCGCTACGCTTCCACCCTTGAGGCTGGCAGCGGCGGTTGTCGCGTCTTTGAGCTGGCCAGCGTCATGGCAGTTGTTACAGGACTTCAGGCCCATGTGCATGGGGTTGGTCATCTTCTGGTTTACCCCTTCAAACTGGACGGGGTGGGCTTTTCCACCCTGCAGAGCGGCTTCAGGCAGTCCGGCGTGGCAGGCGTTACAGGCGGGTGTCTGGGCGTAGGCGCTTACGAGAGCAAGCACAAACACTGACATGAGCAAAAGCAGAGTTTTCTTCATAATGATCTCCTTAAGTAAGAATTCTAACCTGAAAAAATAGTATAAAACGCAGAGGTTGTAAAACCCCATTTTATTGTGAAGTGGAGTTTACAGGCCCTAAGGTCAATGGGGAGGCTTCATTGGGTGTCTGAACAATTTTTCAGGTCCGCAAGAAGGCGTTGCTGGTTCTTTGCCATGGTCTGACAAACCGGGCAGAGTAGTCCGTTTGTTTCTGGATTTTTCACAAACAGATCGTCGCAGCTCTCACAGGCTGCTGTGGCAAACTGGCACAGATCGCGGGTTCCGCTGAAAAACTCCCCACAGGTGATGGACTGCAGGGTGAGCAGTTTGCCGGGGCACAGGGTGCAACGCTTGCAGGCGATACACAGCGTGGGGTCAAAGCGCAGCGAACGCTGATTTTCTGAGTCCAGCCAGTACAGGGCCCTGGTCGGGCAGAGGCGGGTGCACACTTCGCACAGGGTGCACTCACCACCCCTTTCCATGTGTATCTGGCCAAAGGAGTGTCCTGGCAGCACCGTGGCTGAGGAGAGAGGGAAAGGGGTGCGGGAGAGGTACGCAAGCAGCAGTTGCCGCTTGTGGCAGCTGCTTTCACATGTGTCTGGCGCACTGTTCGCAGGAGCTGATGACGCAATATGAGGTTCGCCGCTTCGGAAGAAGCGCAGCAATGAACGCCTGCTGAGGCCGCTGCCTGAAGAAGGGGGAGCGCCCTTTCCTGTTCGGTCTTTGCTGCTGACCTGCTGGAGCTCAATATCAACGGGGATACGCCAGAAAGCCGACTCCTCCTGCAGGGAAGAGATATGCGAAGGCAGTCCGCCATCGCCATTACACGGGCAGCGCGTACAGTCAGCCGTCAGAATCTGCATTGAAGCGGATTCATCAGGCTGTTCGATGGCCCTGTGGCCCAGCAGGGCAATATCCACAACCCGCGCGCAGGGAATGCGGATATGCTCCTGCCCGGCGCTTTGCCGGAAACAGCCCAGGGCAAAGTATGGTTTTTCTGTGATGTGTCCAGAGATACCGGCATACGGGTGCTGGCGCAGATTGACTGCCAGTACGGGGCACGCGGCCACACAGGCGCCGCAGAGGGTGCACCGGTCGTGGTCGATTTCAATGCTTGATCCCTGTTGCTGCAGGGCGCCAAAGGGGCAGGCATCCACGCATCCTGAGCAGACAGGGTGTGGCAGCTTGTGATTGAGGCACAGCTGGTGGAAAAAGAGCAGCCGGTCGTCAGTGATGGCAGGTGTTTTCATGATTGCTGGCGGTTAGGATAGGGTTTGCTGGTAATCGTTGATAATATCGCTCAGGACGACCTGATCTTCCGTAACCATGCCCTGGAGAAGCTGGCAGAACAGGGGAAAGAACTCTTCCTGGGCTTGCTGAATCGCACGCTGGCAGACGAGAGGTACCCAGGGAGAGACGAACTGGCGCAGAAATTCCAACTGTGCCGTGGCATTGGCCAGGGCAGTCGCGATCTCACCGGCTTCGCGGGCCTGCTCTTCACGCACGGCCAGGGAGTAGAGAAATTCCAGTTCAATGCTGATATGGTCGGGCAGCCACTGAATATCTTCGTGGGGTGTCAGCTCATGCTGTTCATACACCTCAAAGACCATCTGGGTCGAGGGGCCGTCAAAGCCCCCGTCTATCCACCAGGAGCCAAAGAGGGGAATGGGCTCCTCCTGGCCGCCGAAGAAGAGGCGGAAGTGCTCCTTGATGATCGCTTCGCTGAATGCTGGCGTCTGATTGATCTGGGAGGCCATTTCGGTGGCAAGCGCCCCAAGCTGTGGCAGTCCGATGTAATCAAAAGCTTCGGCCAGGGTTTCGGTTTCCCAGTCATCGGGCAGCTGCTGCTCGGCAAGGGCGATGAACTTTTCGGAAAACCAGGTGTATATGTAAGCTCGGGCTTCGGAACGATTGTCGTGTTTTTGCACAGTGTTCTCCTGGTTCCACGGAGGAATTTGTCGGCAGGTTCAGCCTAGCATAGCGATGGATTTTGCCCCATGGCAAGAAAAAACCCCCAATGCCTTGGGGGTTTTCTTGTTCCGGTTTCTGCGGTGTGCGGGGGAGCTCAGTTCTCTCTTTTGAAGATATGCAGGCGCAGGTTTTCCGAATCGGCCCAGGTGCCGTAGTAGCCGGCAAAGCCGTTTTCGTTGTGGCAGCCGATACAGGTGGGGCGTGAACCCAGTGCCTCTATGCTGCCGCCCAGCAGGCTGGCGCCAGGGGACGATGATTCGCCGAGCCGCTGGACGTCGTGGCAGGAGCTGCAGTTTTTGAAGCCCCCGTGCATCTGGTTTGTCATGCGGTTGTGCAGGCCCTCGTACTGAATGGGGTGGGCCTTGCCGCCAGCGAGTCTGTCAGCCGAGATATTGATATGGCACGCGTTGCATGCAAGTGGCGCGGCGTAAGCGTTTACACCGGCAAACACGCAAAGCACCATAAGGGTATAGAGTACTTTTTTCATGCTTTCTCCTTACTGCGCACGCTTAAAGGTATGGGGACGAAGCTTTTCTGAAGTCCAGTCACCCCAGTATCCGCCAAATCCGCCTTCGCCGTGGCAGCCGACGCAGGAGGCCGCCAGGCTTTTGATGGAGCCACCGGTGAGGGACTCGGACGCGGTTTCGGCGTTGTGGATGTTGGTATGGCAGACCACGCAGGAGGTGAATCCGAAGTTGCCGTGAATGTGCCCTTGCGCTTCCTGAGTTTCAATGCCCTGCCGCTGGAGCTCGTGGATACGTGGTCCATAGGGGGGCAGCTCGGGGGGCCAGCCAGTCTGGTGGCACGAGCTGCATGCCTGCATGGCGACAAACTCATCGGGGTGAGCTTTGACTTTATAGGGTCCGTCTCCGCGGTACTTGACGATAGCGCTGGCACTGCTGAAGGCTATCAGAATGAACGCCACGGAGAGCAGCAGCGGAATCAGTTTCTTTATCATGGGAGTGCTTCCTTTCTGCAATTGTTTCCTTCGTTTCACTCAGTGTCCGGCTTCATCGAGGGCGTCGGATACCATATCCTCAAACTCCTCGAACTGGAAGAAGTAGGCACCAACCAGGTAGATCAGTCCGAACATGCCGAACAGGCCGGCAAAGAACATGATCTCCAGCATATTGGCGCTGTAGGTTCCCAAGGGCTGACCGAAGGGGGTCTGCAGCTGGCCGATGATAACCAGGTTGACACGGGCCATGACCAGGCCTGCGATAACCATGATCGCGGCAATCAGGATGCCGAAGTGAGTGCGGGTTCCTTTATACAGCAGAATGAAGATCGGGATGATCAGTCCGATAAGCACTTCGCCGATCCAGAAGCGGGCAGCGTACTCACCGTAGAGAATCCAGTGCAGCTCGGGCTTGTCGGCAAAGATGCCGGAAGCGTTTTTCCAGAAGACAAAGAACAGCAGGGCGCACACGGCATAGCCGAAGACCTTGCCCATGTCGAGGATGAGCTCATGCATGCGCTGGGACATCTTGCGGTTCTTGGACTTGTAGCTGATGATCAGGATGATGCTCAGGGAAGCCAGTCCGGATACAAAAGCCGACATGATAAAGTAGATGGGCATGTAGGGGCCGAACCACAGAGGCTTGGCGTAGATCATGCCCAGCAGGGCGCCCAGACAGCCGTGGGCGACGACCGCTGAGATAAAGCCCAGGGTTCCCCAGAACTGGGTGGCCTTCAGGTTGCCGCGAATAATGAAGATCAGCTCCATGAGCAGCAGGAAGAAGTACAGGCCATAGAACACGCCCATCCAGAACATGGGAGACGCAGGGTTGGGGGAAATGGCGTAGTTGTACATCATCCAGGGGCGTCCGATATCCAGGAAGATAGCGGTCATGCCCACGGCCAGGAAGACCAGCGAGGCGAAAACGGCCCGCTTGGCGATCAGCTCGTACTTCTCAATGCCGAACACCGCGCCGAAGGCGGAGATAAAGCACAGGCCCGTACTGGTTACCACAAAGAAGATGTAAGCGGAAACAAAGACGTTCCAGGGCACCGGATCACTGGTGGCCAGCGTGTGCTGTCCCTGGAAGAAGATGTACACGGCGGAATACGCGAGGATAAGGCCCAGGGCGCCGAAAACCAGAACCCAGAACCAGGTTCCCATGGTTGGCTTGAGGGGGCCGAAGTTGATCTTTTGAGCTTGAATATTCAGTGACATTGTGTATAGCCTCCTCTGCCCTTAACTTTTGTCGCCATTGAAGCGTGTCTGCGTGTTGTACGGGAAGGCGAAGTAGACTTTCGGTTTCGTCTTCTGATCCGGCAACAGGGTGATGGCGTTGCGCTTCCTGATCATCTGGCTGATCTCACTGTCGGGGTCGTCCAGGTTGCCGAAGTAACGGATGCCAACCGGGCACGCCTCAATACAGGCAGGTTTCTGGTCGCGATCGGAGCGGTGGTCGCAGAAGGAACACTTTTCCACCACGTGACGGGGGCGGGGCTTGACTTCGGGGTTGAGGTTGTACTGCGCCTGATCGCCGGGGAACGGACGGTACTTGTTGAAGGTGCGCACACCGTAAGGGCAGGCTGTCATGCAGTATTTGCAGCCCATGCACTTGCTGTCATCCTGCATGACTATGCCATCCTTGTCGCGGCGATAGGTTGCAGTGATGGGGCATACCAGGACGCAGGGCGGGCGGTCACAGTGCTGGCAGGCCATGGAGAGGTACGTGCCCTCGGGTTCGATAGGCAGAATCTTGGTGCGGCTCACCTTGGGCCCCACGTTGTTCTCCTTGTTACAGGCAACAGTACACATGTTGCAGCCAACACAGCCGTTGACATCAATGAACATGCCCAATCGCTTCTTGCCACTCTGTCCACTGGATGACGCCTCAGCGGTGCTCACCAGTAACTTGGTAGTCACATGGCTTCCCGCTCCCATGCCGGCAAGAATGCCAGCAGCGGCAGTGGCCCTTAGAAAAGTACGCCTTTTCATAGGTTTCAGACCTCCTGAAATAATTTCTCTCTTCATAGGAAAATACTATAATTCACAAGCTGCGACAATAACAGGAATTGCTATTGATCAGCACCTTTCATCATAACTTTTTTCCCTGGGGTTTGTATACTGTATTCTGAAAAATACGCTGGCCCGGAGACCAGCGTAAACATACGTGCTTTTTTTTTCAAGGGATGGAAATGAAAATATATGGCAATTTCTTCATGCGTTGCGCAGCAGGCTCATGACCCCGTCGGGCAGCATATTGGCCTTGCCCAGCATGATGGTCGCCGACTCGGTAAGCATCTGACTGCGCACCAGGTTGCTGATCTCCTTGGCCACATTCACATCGCGGATGCGGCTTTCGGCGGCCTGCATGCTCTCGTGGGCCACGGCCAGGCTGTTGATGGTGTGATCCATGCGATTGGCCACCGCCCCCATTTTCCCCCGCGCTTCCGAAACCATGCCGATGGCCCGGTCAATGCGGGCAATGGCCTCGTTGGCCAGCCCCGTATCCAGCACCATGAGGTTTTCCAGTTCCAGGGCCCGCGAATCCATCCGCCCGATGGGCATGTTGATGCTCTGCCCCGGATTGGCGCCGACCTGGAAAGAGGGGGAATTGTCCACCACGTGCAGGGTGAATGGTGATGGGGTGGCCTGGCTGGTGAAGTCGTAACGGGCGCGGCTGTCGTTGAAGCTGGTGTCGATGCCCACATTGCCCTTGACGGCGATATCCATACCGGGAATCAGGTCGCGCAGCATGGAGCCGCTCACCTCGCCAAACCCCACCGCGCGGCCCGAATGGGCTTCGCTGACCCGCACCATGTAGCGATTCTCCTCCGGGTTTTGCAGGGTGGCCAGGTTGAAGCCACCAATCACCGCATCCTCTCCCGCCAGGCCGATACGCCCCTGGGCCCCATTGATCAGGGAGCGAAACAGCATGGTTCCCTCCACCGCCGCGTGGGTGCTGTCAATGGCTGAACCCTTGGCAATAAAATCCACCGTATGGCTGTCCACATTGCTGATTCCCGTACCCATGCCAAGGCCACTGGCAATGGCCGTGGTGAACTTGCGCTCCACATCAGCGAGGGTATCGCTACCCTGCAGGGTGACATTGACTTGGCGATCGTTGCCGTAGAGGGTCAGCTGCTGGGGGGCCAGAAAGACGCTGAGGCCGTCGGAAGTCAAAAAGGCGTCAATGTCCTCCAGACGGGTGTAAGCTGAAGCCAGGCCACTGGTGCCACGCACTTCCGCCAGAATGGAGCTGTCCGCTTTGGTGCCCGTGCTGTCAGCCTGCATGTCCAGGGTGATGGAGCCGATGCTCACCGAGCCCGTGGAGCTTTCCAGCTGGGCCAGGTGGTAGGTGATCTGCTGGTTGCCATCGGTAAGCTGCATATTCTGAATGCCACTGCTCTGGGTGTCAATGTAGTAGGCTCCCCGGTAGTCCACCACCGAAGCCGTGCCCACATCGTTGGAGAAGCGCTCGTCAATCTTGATGGCCCCGGCGCCCATGGACATGCTGCCCACATCAGCCGCTGCAACGGCGGCGTTGATGGAGAAGAGGGCCTTGTCTCCCTGCTTCACATTGCCGGTGACGCTCAGGCTGGCACCACCGCCAAAAACGGCAGCGCCGTCAAAGGTCTGGGCACCGGACCCCGCCAGGTTCAGCTCACCCGCTACCAGATCAACGCTGGCCCAGGCACCCGCTTCGCCGGTCTTCACATCAATAAAGCGCACACTGGCCAGGCCGGTGACATCGGGATTGCTGTCCACATCCACGTCGTCGTCAAAGCGCAGCTCCAGGTAGCCGTGGCGACCCGCCACAATGCCGCCGAAACTGACAATGTTGGTCTGCTGGTTGGCGGTGGCAGCATCCTGCCCACCCCCGGCGGTGATGGCCCAGTTGGAGCCCGCCTGCTGGTAGACCCCCATAAAGCCCACATTGGCCGCCGTGATGCTGATGGTGCTGTTGCCTTCAATGGTCGTATTGGCCACATCGTAGCTGGTGACATTGATATGGTAGGTGCGCTCGTCCAGGGAGCCGGTGCGCACTCCCTCGGCGGCGTAAATACCCGCAATGCCCGAAGAGTTGGTACTGGCGGTGAGGGCAACTCCGTTCCCCGTGAGAATATCCCCCGCGAAAGCGCCATCGCGCAGGGTCATGATATTGGAGCGCAGCACCTGGTTCTTGCCTGCTTTGGCGCTCACATCCAGCTGGTAGGTGCCCGACTGCACCCGGTCGCGGATGATAGCTTCCAGGCTGCCGGGGTCAGAGACCGACCAGCGGGCCGCCGCGTCACCACTGAGGAGCTTTTTCGTATTGAACTCAGTGGAACTGGCCACCCGGTCGATCTCCTGGCGCAGCTGGTCGATCTCCCGCTGCACATGCAAGCGGTCACTGGGCGTGTAGGTGTCATTGGCCGCCTGCACCGCCAGCTCGCGCATGCGCTGCAGAATGCCCGCGGTCTCATTGAGCGCGCCATCAGCCGTCTGAACCAGGGACATGCCGTCCTGGGCATTGGCCATGGCGCGATCCACGCCCCGGATCTGGCCGCGCATCTTCTCGGAAATGGCCAGGCCTGAAGCGTCATCGGAGCCTCGATTGATGCGCATTCCCGAAGCCAGTTTTTCAATGGTCGAAGAGAGCTGCTGGGAGTGAAAACGCAGATGGTTCTGCGAATTCAGCGATGGAATATTGGTGTTGATGTAGCTGGACATGAAATCCTCCATGATAGCTGCGCTGACACCTTGCGAAAAAATCCGGTTGCCGTGGCAATCGCGGCGCGGCAACCCAGAGCGCAGGGAGCTGTCAGCTCCTGGCCTTGCAGACGCCTTGCGCCGGGACATGTGCGTGCACAGCGGTCATCGGATAATTTCAACGGGCTGCCTATGGAGAAACGGAGTTCAGGAGAAAAGAGAGGGGGAGATCTGCCACGCCATGGAGGATATCCCGCAATCATCTTTTCCTGTCAGCCGAACCTCAGCAGAAGCCGTCAGCCGTGTTTGCGGAGCTTTCCCTGTGGCCCTGCAGCCACTGCTCCAAAAAAAACAGGAATTCTGCGACATGGTATCCTCCGTGATGGCGTGCCACCGGCACGCAATTCCAATCCATGGAATAGTGAGAAATTACAAAACGCGCATGCCTGTGGTGTTACCTCCTTGTATTGCGCCTGTGCCATGAATTTCCACTCGTTGGAAAGCACAGAAATCGTTGTCAAAGCCGTCCGGAATGGACATGAAAGAAAAGAAACTTCCCTGCGTCGAGAGGACCCCTTCCGTGGTCGTACAGTCGTAAATATAAAAACGGTTTTTTGAAATATCAAGCCATTTTTTCATCAGCGGTTGTGGCGCTCTCTTCAAGGGGCTCACAGAGCCTTTCGGAAGAAAATACCAGGAACACGGCAAATCAGGGTTTCCCGCAGAATATCAACAGGCTGCTGAAAAACCCTCATCTGCGGTGTTGCCCGCCTTGCACCTGAGCATTTTTCAATTGCCTGCGTATTTTGAGGTATTGAAAGACACTTTCTTTAAAATTCTCTTTCCAGAAAAGACAATCTCCTCTCGCAAAGCCGCTGAGAACGCGGAGAAGATGGGCAGCCAAATCAGTTAACCTTGTATTTTTCTCTACGTCTTCGCGACTTGAGTGAGCGCAGCGAACGGGCGTGAGATCCTGCCTTTTCATTCGCGTTTATTCGTGTTCATTCGCGGTGAACTGCTTTTGCCTTTCTTTGCGCCTTTGCGGACTTTGTGTGAGAATCTCTTCGTATTTGAGCCTTCGCGCGTTGCTGCAACGTACGGGGAGTACGCTTCATTCCGCGCTCCGCGAGCGCCTTGCACCTGAGCATTTTTCAATTGCCTGCGCATTTTGAAGTATTTCAGCAAGCTGTTAAGTGCCGCAAAAAGTCCGATACACCCTTTCCTGCGGGCTGGGCAGCTGTTGATACTCCCGGTCCTGATCGGCCACAGAGTAGGGTGACTTCACCACGGCAAGCAGCCGATGCACCAGGCTCATATCCCCTTCCGCCTCAGCCAGCTTCAAGGCCTGCTCCACCCGGTGGTTGCGGGGAATGACCGCAGGGTTGCTCAGGGACAGAATGTGGGCGCTCTCCCCGCGCTTCAGTCCGGCCCTTTCAATCCTCTGCTCTCGCCTGCCCAGCCACTGCTGCACCGCCTGCGCTTGAAAAAATTCCCTATCCCGCTCTTCCTCGTTCCCCAGGGCAAAAAAGCTGTTGGTAAAATCCTGTTCATGTTTTTCCAACAGCTGCAGCCACTGGCCAATCAGCTGGGCGTCGTCACTTTCGGGAGTCTCCCAGCCCAGTTTGCGGCACATTCCCCCCAGCCACTGCTCATGGAGCTTGCCGGGAAAACCGGCCAGCGTCTGCATCGCCATTTCTGCCGCCCTGTCGCCATCGGCATCAATCAGGGGTAATAGCGTTTCCGCGAAACGGGTAAGGTTCCAGTGGGCAATGGTGCCCTGATGGGAGTAGCGATAGCGTCCCTGCCGATCGATGGAGCTGAAAACCGTATCGGGCTGGTAAATATCCAGAAAGGCGCAGGGACCATAATCGATGGTCTCGCCGCTGATGGCCATATTGTCCGTATTCATCACCCCATGGATAAAGCCCAGCAACAACCAGCGGGCAACCAGCGCAGCCTGCTGATCCTGGACCCACTGCAAAAAGGCCAGTGGAGGGCACTCGGACTCGGCACACTGGGGCGCCAGGCGCTGCACACTGTAGTCAAACAAGGCCCTGAGACCCTCAATATCTCCCTGGGCCAGGGCAAACTGAAACGTACCCACGCGAATATGGCACCTGGCAACACGGGTCAGAATCGCCCCCGGCAACACCTCTTCCCGATACACCGGCTCACCCGATGCCACCACTGCCAAACCGCGCGTCGTAGGTACCCCAAGCGCCGCCATGGCTTCGCTGATAATATACTCCCTGAGCACAGGCCCAAGCGCGGCCCGCCCATCACCATTACGGGAATAGCGGGTCCGCCCCGAACCCTTCAGCTGAATATCCCACCGCCGCCCCTGCATATCCTCATACTCACCCAGAAGATGAGCGCGACCATCACCCAGATGGGTGAAGTGACCAAATTGATGACCACTATAGGCCTGGGACAGCGGCTGACTTCCCGGTAAAAGCCGGTTGCCACTGAAAAACTGCGCTTTCTGCAAAGCATCAAGCCCGGTAAAATCCATATTCAAGGCCTGTGCAAGCTCGTCATTCCATAACAAAAGCTCAGGGCTGGTCACGGGAGTCGGTGCAAGGCTCTGGTAAAACATCCCCGGTAATTGCGCGTAGCTTTGTGAGAGTTGCATGGGCAGAAGACCTTTCGGGGGGGTGAGTGTGGTGAGGAAAAATAACAGCTTTTTGGAGCATCATACCCTTACCCCGTTCAGGCTGCCAGCGAATGCCGAATCTGGCAGCCCTGTATGCGGCTCAGGCAAAGATGCGCAGGTTGCAGGCCGACTCATCAGAGGCCATCAGATACCAGGTTTTCCTGCGCTGAAGGGCGTGATAGCTGGCTTTTTCCCGCCATGGTCTACCTCTCCTGGTATAACTCCAGAATAATGCGCGCCGCCGCTTGGGCATCGCTGAGGGCGTCGTGGTGGTTTAATGGTATGCCGAAGTGCTTACAAAGCGTGTTGAGTTTGTGGTTGACCAGCTGGGGGAGTAGCTTTTTCGCCATACGGCATGAGCAGACAGCGTCGGGGATATTGGCGGCAATGCCACTGGAACGCAGGCAGTGCTGCAGGACGCTCATGTCAAAGGAAGTGTTGTGGGCCACCAACAATGGAGCAGAAACAATATCCGCGGCAATCTCTGGCCACAGCTCACCAAATACCGGTGCACCAGCCACATCCGCAGCAGTCAGGCCGTGAACAGCCGTGTTGAAGGACGCAAAGCGCATGGGTTCCGGGCGAATCAGGCGCGCATACTGTCGCACGATCTGCCGATTCTCCACTACCACAACCCCGATGGCACAGGCGCTCGTGCGTTGTTCATTGGCGGTCTCAAAGTCGATGGCGGTGAAGTTCTGCATGCTGAATGCTCCTGTATTCTGCGTTATTGATTGCAGTCTACCATCGCATGAGGGACATGGAATGAGCAACCTTCTGCCATATGCTCCTCACAATACAGGCAGAAGGACATCATGCCAAACTTCTTGCATGCGCTTCGCATGTCTCACCACAAACCGGAAAGTCCCAGTACCCGCCAATAGTTCCAGATGGTGCGATAGAACATGTCAAAACGCCCGGTGGCAACCTGCTCCTCTTCGCGCTGCCAGAAATACAGTTCATGGACGGGGTAGAGGTAGCCAAAGTCGTAGGCGGTGAAGCTCTGGCGTCTGCTGGCAATGTCGCTGACGGGATAACGGTAGGCGGCTTCGCGCTGGCGCACGATGGACAGGGCTTCGCTTCGGATGCGTTCGGCCTGCTCCAGGTGCTGCTGTGCTGAAGGGGTGGGCTGGTGCCACAGGCGCGGCTTTTCACGGCGGGCGATGGTGGCCTGCAGGGTGGCACTGCGGTGCAGGGCGCGCAGGGCGGTGATATGCAGCCCATCCAACAGCTCCCGCTCCAGGCCATTGCGGGGCTGGTGTGTCGCGATCAGGGCCAGGCTCTGGTGAGCAAAGGCTTCCAGCTGGCGGACGGGGCCATCCAGCACCGCCTGGGCTTCGGTGGCCGAGGCGCGCTTCATGAGGTGGGCGGGCCGCCGTTCGGGGCGGGGCTGAAATATGAAGTCAAAGGGCGGTGGCGCTTCGGCAAAGGGTTCGAAGGCGGGCAGATAGCGCAGCAGTTCGTGATCCTTCAGGAAGTGATTCTGGAGGTCCAGGGAGCGCTCCATCAACCTGGCCAGCTCCCCGTCCGCAGCCAGATGGTGCAGGCGTCCGGCGGGAAGGGGCTGGCGTTCCTGGCCTTCGTGCCACCACTGCCAGCTCCAGTGGGCGATACTCCAGTCAAAGAGCCAGTAACCCCACTCCCAGCCGGAACTGAAGGTCACGTGGCCGTCAAGGCCCATGTTAGCGGTGAGCAGGATATCCCGCAGGCGACTGTCCAGATAGGGGAGTAGCAACAGGGGCACGGAATTGTCGAAGGCCACCCAGTAGGAGGATTCGGGCCAGTACCAGGTCTGGCGGCGCTGTACTTCGCAACGGGCCCGTTCGCGCATCCAGTGGAAGTCGCGGTTGCCATAGACACCGGGCAGGGGCTCCTGCAGGTCGTAACACATGACGGTATGAATGAGGATGCCGGAGCGGGGGTCCACCGGGTGTTCACAGTGAATGTCGTTGGTGCCGCCGCCGATGCGGTCGCGGGGATGGATGACGTGGGTGGCGTAAAACAGCGGTGTCTGGAATTCGTCCATGGTCATGCGCTCGATGGCCTCCAGCACGCCGGGGAAGAGACGACGCATATCGGGCAGGTACTCCCCGGTGGTGGGCTCCAGGATCACCGCGTCCCAGGGTATGGCCATGAGCCATTCCAGGTTGCGGCGCGCCTGGGTGCTGTAGCGTTCGGGCCGCAGGAGTTTGACCAGCTGGAAGGCGTGCTGCTGCAGCATGGAGGCGGAAACCATGACTCCCACCCCCATATCCCGCTGGTGGGCGTAGTCCACAATGGCGCGAGCGTGTTCTGGCCAGTGGTGACGATCCACGGTGCGCAGCAGGTAAAACTGAAAGTGGTTCTGGCCGTTGCGGGCCAGCCAGTCGATATATTCCCGCACCATCTGCAGCGACTCGCTGCCAGGCTGGTGAAGTGCCATTTCCAGCTCCGTGGGGTGCTGGGTGTGCAGGTGAAAGCCCCGCACGGCAAAGCGTGGGCGAGCCCGGAGGTCAAAGTGCTCTGGCAGAGGCCACTGCCGGTATGCGGGGAAAACCGTCTGGCGCGGATGGAGAAACTGGATGCCCAGCTTTTCCTGCAGCAGGGCGTAGATGCCGCTGCTCATTTCCCCCGGTTCGCCTGCGCTGATGGTGATGCGCCGAATGTCCTGCCAGGTGCTGCCGCTCACCCGGAAGCCCGGCTCATCCGATGGCGCATACTCCAGGTGAATCTCCACCGCCATGGCTCCCGAAATCCTGTGGGCAGTGTCGCAGCCGAAGGTGGTGTCCAGCAGGGAGCGCGCGTCCAGCAGGGTACGCTGCAAGGCTATGGTGGGTGGTTTCTCAAGGGCGTGGTGGAAGCTGATGAAGGGGCAACCCGCCTGGGAGTGCTCCATGGCGGCGACACTGGAGCTCAGGCACAGTATGATAAAGACAATGGCTCCGCTGGCGATCTGCCTGAGCCGGGCGCGATCTTCCCTTTTTCCCGTTGGTGACATAGAGGGACGCCTCCTCAGTGACGCACAAGTGAGTAACATTTCCCTGCAGGGTAACAGGGGAGCGCCGAAAGGTGTCGGGGAAGTGTAAAAGAGGAGTAAATCATCAAATTTCTCTCCCCTCCCTCCGAAACGGCAGGCTGTTGCGCCGACCCTGATGCCATGCTGAAATGGTTCTGTACAGACTGCGTTTCTTGACATTGCCCTCAGCTTGTTTGTGAGTTTCTTTTGCCACTTTTGACTCGCCAAAAGTGGCGCAAAAGCGGCCCCCAGTGCTGTCCTTTTCAGCCGTCCGCTTGCCTGGAACTGGGGACCGCAAACAACCGCCCTCCGTGGCTTTTGGTTTGCGGTTGCCGCCCTCGTGGCGTCAACCCTGCGGGTCTACCGTGTTATACAGGCAATTGAAAAGTTCTCAGGTGCAAGGCGCGGGCAAAGCGAGGAGCGAGGCGTACTCCCTGTACGTCGCAGTGACGAGCGATGCCCGGCAACGCAGCAGATGAGGGCTTTTCAGCAGCCTGACAGTCGGCGCGTTCTGGCTGGGCCAGCCCACGGGGGAAAGGCAGATGCAGACCGTCTCCCCCCTGAGCCCGTCCGGTGAGTGCGACGCCTGGCTGGCAAGACCCGAAGGGACACTCACAGGAAGTGAGTGGTCCGGCAGCACTGCAGGGATGCAGGGGTCAGGCAACGCAAAGAGGCCCAGGTGCAAGGCGCGGGCAAAGCGAGAAAGGAGGCGTACTCCCTGTACGTCGCAGTGACGAGCGATGCCCGGCAACGCCGCAGATGGGCATCTTTGAGCAGCCTGCTGCCGGATCTCCAGAACAGGCGAGCAGGCGATCCGGAAAAACGGGCGTTCGGGGGGCGCGTTTTTGAGTCCTTTTTGCGCGGTCAAAAAGGACAATATCCAGAGTCGAAAAGTGGAACACCAGATGAGTCAAGCATGAAAAATCAATACGGTTTCCGCGTGGTAAACATCAGGACAAGAATGTCTTAAATTAAGGCGACAAGGTGCGAAACTTCAATAAATCCTTTTTCCGGAAGTTTTTTTCCTCTCCACCCTGGCGGCACACTCTTTTACGTTTTCCGCACATTCCCTTAATGCTTCCCGCTGCTGGTTTCTGCATAGTCGCTCACTGAGGACGGCAGGGAGTTGCCGATTCCGGAACGTTTCCGACAAAGGGTCAAGCCCTGTCGGGTCCACCTACGCACAACAGCAATCTGCCTTGCGCGGGTATGGATTCATCGGGTGTCGGCCCCGCATTCGGCGCGTATTTTTTCTGCGCAGGTGAACTATGAACCTATTTATGCGAGGCCGCACCATGGTCACACTTTTCCTGATTGTTTTCAGCCTTGTGGGTGGTGCCAGTGCCAAGGACTGCTTCCGTGGTCAGCTCAGTGAACGTTTCTGTGATCGCAATGGCGATATGGTGGCCGATGTGCCCGCTGATTCCAAAGACTGGATCAACCCCTCCACCCTGATCTTCTCCTACACCCCTGTCGAGGACCCTTCCGTCTATGCCCGCGTGTGGGACGGCTTTATCAAGCACATGGAACAGGTGACCGGCAAGCGCGTCCAGTTTTTCCCGGTGCAGTCCTATGCGGCTCAGTATGAAGCCATGCGGGCCGGACGCCTGCACGTGGCTGGTGTCAACACGGGTGGCGTGCCCGTGGCTGTGAACTGCTCCGGCTTTGTTCCCTTCACCATCATGGCCGCCAAGGACGGAAATTACGGTTATCGCATGGCCTTTATCACCCACCGCGACAGTGGCATAGGCACCCTGGATGACCTGCGCGGCAAGACCATGGCCTTTGTTTCCCCCACCTCCAACTCCGGTTTCAAGGCTCCATCGGCCCTGCTGGAAAAGGAGTACGGCATGGTGGCCGACAAGGATTTCAAAACCGCCTATTCGGGCAAGCACGATAACTCCATCCTGGGCGTGGTCAACCGGGACTATGACGCCGCTGCCATCGCCGACGAGATCATGGTGCGCATGGCGGCCCGCGGTGTGATCAACATGGACGACATCCGGGTCATCTACGAGTCAGAGCCTTTCCCCACCACCGGGTACGGTCACGTGTACAACCTGCATCCCGACCTGGCCGCCAAGGTCAGGGAAGCCTTTCTCACCTTCAACTGGGAAGGCACACTCATGCAGCAGGAGTTTGCTCCCTTCCAGCAGGAACGCTTTATCCCCATCACCTACAAAGAGCACTGGTCAGTGGTACGTGCCATTGACGAGGCCATGGGCGTGAAATACGAGTGTCGCTGACGGCCATAAAAATGAATAAAGAATGAGGTGTTTCCGATGAAATTGAAATATGTTTTCCGCAGCATGCTGTTCCTGGTGTTTTCTGTTTTAGCAACACTGAGTGCCCTGGCCCAGGACTGCCCACGGGGCCAGCTCAGCGAGCGCTTCTGTGACCGCAATGGCGACCTGGTGGCTGACCTGCCCGACAATCCCCGCGAGTGGGTCAATCCCTCCACCCTGATTTTCGCCTACACCCCCGTTGAGGATCCCTCGGTGTACGCCCGCGTGTGGGATGGCTTTATCAAGCACATGGAGAAGGTGACCGGCAAGCGCGTCCAGTTCTTCCCCGTTCAGTCAAACGCGGCCCAGTATGAAGCCATGCGGGCTGGACGCCTGCACGTGGCTGGTGTCAACACTGGCGGCAACCCCATTGCCGTCAATTGTGCCGGTTTTGTGCCCTTTGCCATCATGTCGGCGAAGGATGGTTCCTACGGGTATGAGATGGAAATTATCACCTATCCCGGCAGTGGTATTGAGCGCATTGAAGACCTGCGCGGCCGCACCCTGGCCTTTACCTCTCCCACCTCCAACTCCGGCTTTAAGGCTCCTTCAGCCCTGCTGGAAGCAGAATTTGGCCTGCAGGCCGATAAGGACTTCAAGACGGCCTTTTCCGGTCGCCACGACAACTCCATCCTGGGCGTAGCTAACCGCGACTACGATGCCGCTGCCATTGCCAACTCCGTTCTGGGGCGCATGCTGGATCGCGGCGCTGTGGATCAGAGCCGCATCAAGACGATCTATCGCTCCCAGACCTTCCCCACCACTGGGTACGGCCACGTGTACAACCTGCACCCCGATCTGGCGGCCAAGGTCAAGGAAGCCTTCTTCACCTTCGACTGGGAAGGTTCCGCTCTGCAGGAAGAATTTGCCAACGAGGGCCAGTTCCTGCCCATCACCTATAAAGAGCACTGGGCCGTGATCCGCACCATAGATCAGGCCATGGGTGTCACCTACGATTGCCGGTAAACGCCATGCTGTACATTGAAGGTCTCGTCAAACGCTATCCCACCGGCGATCTGGCCCTGAAAGGGGTCAAGCTCGCCGTTCCCCGTGGGCAGGTCATGGCCCTGATCGGGCCGTCGGGAGCGGGCAAAAGTACTCTGATCCGCTGCGTGAACCGACTGGTGGAGCCGACCGATGGCCGAATAACCCTGGGGAATGCGGAGCTGACCGCCCTTGGCTCGGCAGCTCTGCGTCAGCAGCGCCGTCGCATGGGTATGATCTTCCAGGAGTACGCCCTGGTGGAGCGCCTGAGTGTAATGGAAAATGTCCTTTCAGGACGCCTTGGCTATGTGGGTTTCTGGCGCAGTTTCCTGCGCCGCTATCCCCAGGCGGATATCGACGCCGCCTTTGGCCTGCTGGAGCGGGTGGGCCTGGACCACTTCGCCGACAAGCGTGCCGACGCCCTCTCCGGGGGGCAGCGGCAGCGGGTAGGCATCGCCCGCGCTCTGATTCAGGATCCCGATATTCTGCTGGTGGACGAGCCCACCGCCAGCCTGGACCCCAAAACCTCGCGCCAGATCATGCGCCTGATCTGTGAACTGTGCAGCGAGAAGGGTCTGGCAGCGGTCATCAATATTCACGACGTGGCCCTGGCCCAGATGTTCGCCGCCCGCATCGTGGGGCTGCGCCAGGGAGAAATTGTCTTTGACGGCTCTCCGGCGGAGCTGACCGCCGATGCCCTGACCCGCATCTACGGTGAAGAGGACTGGAACGCCTCCATCCAGTGTCTGGATGACGAAGAGGATGATCCGGTTCCCAGCAAGGCCAGCTTCCTGCCCCAGCAGAGCCTGGCCTTTTAGCAGCTTGTTGGAATATCTCAGAATAAGCAGGCAATTGAAAAACCTACAGGTGCAAGGCGCCCGCAAAGCAAGGAGTGAAGCGTACTCCCTGTACGTTGCAGCGACGAGCGACAGCGGGCAACGCCGCAGATGGGGTTTTTTCAGCAGCCTGTTAGGGGAACATGAACTGATGAGCAATCGCACCTGGCAACCAAAGCCTTTTATCGCCAATCCCTGGCAGCGCTATGGGCTCTATGGGGGTATTCTCCTCTACCTGCTGCTGGCAACTGCCAGTGTGGATATCAACTGGATACGAGTCTACGAAGGGTTGGAACGCGGACTGGCCTTTGTGGCTTCCTTTGCCCGTCCCGACTTCAGCAGTCGCTGGGGTGACATTGTGGACGGCATGATCGAAAGCCTGACCATGACCTTCACCTCCACGGTGATCGGCGTGGCTCTCTCCGTTCCCATCGCTCTGGGGGCAGCCCGCAATGTGGCTCCCTTGCCCATCTACATCGCCTGTCGCGGCATTATCTCCATCTCGCGCACTTTCCAGGAAATCATCATCGCCATCCTCTTCGTGGCCATGTTCGGCTTCGGCCCCCTGGCGGGTGTCATCACCCTGGCCTTTGCCACCATCGGCTTCATGGCCAAGCTCATGGCCGAGGACATCGAGGATATCGACCGTTCCCAGGTGGAGGCCATTCGCGCCACCGGCGGCAGCTGGCTGCAGATGGTCTGCTACGGTATTGCGCCCCAGGTCATGCCGCGTCTGATTGGCCTGTCGGTCTACCGCCTGGATATCAACTTCCGCGAAGCGGCCGTCATCGGCATCGTGGGTGCCGGTGGCATCGGTGCTACCCTGAACACGGCTTTTGACCGCTACGAGTACGATACCGCCGCCGCCATTCTGCTGATTATCATCGGCATCGTTCTGATGACCGAATACTTTTCCAGCTTCGTGCGCAAGAGGTTGCAGTAATGCCCGTAATTACCACTGCCGATGGCAGAATCTGGAAACACCGTAATCGTCGCCAGCAGCTGACCCAGTGGGCCTGCTGGTTCTTCGGGGTCTTCCTCTTTCTCTGGTGCTGGCAGATCATTTCCGACAAGACCATCTGGTTCTTCGCCCTGGACGCGCCCCAGCAGGGGGCCGACCTGCTCAGTCGCATGATTCCGCCCCGCTGGACCTACATGGAAAGGCTGTGGAAGCCCCTCTGGGATACCATTAATATTGCCACCCTGGGCACTCTGCTGGGCATCGTGGTGGCCGTGCCCACGGCCTTCATGGCGGCCCGCAACACCACTCCCCACACCATGGTGCGCACAGCGGCCCTGATGGTCATCGTGTCCTCGCGCTCCATCAACTCCCTCATCTGGGCCATGCTGCTGGTGACCATCGTCGGCCCCGGGGTGCTGGCAGGCATAATCGCCATCGCCCTGCGCTCCATCGGCTTCATTGGCAAGCTCCTCTACGAAGCCATCGAAGAGATTGACACCAGCCAGGTGGAAGCCATTGCCGCCACCGGCGCCAATGGGATGCAGGTCATGGCCTATGGCATCGTGCCCCAGGTAATGCCCGCCTTTGCCGGTATCTCCGTCTACCGTTGGGATATCAACATCCGCGAATCCACCGTGCTTGGACTGGTGGGAGCTGGCGGCATCGGCCTGCAGCTCATGGCTTCGGTCAACTCCCTGGCCTGGTCCCAGGTTTCCGTGATTTTCATTGCCATCTTCGTCACCGTACTGGCCAGCGAATGGGTTTCGGCCCGCGTACGCCACGCGATTATCTGAGAAACATGTACTGCAATTATAAATATCAGCAGTAAAAGGAGAGCTTATGTTGCGTCAATTATTTGGGGTTCTTGTCCTGGGAGTTTTTCTGGCAGTATCAGCCCAAGCCAGTAACCGTGTTGTGGTCTACTCTGCCCTGGAAAACGAGGAAATTGAAGCGTATATGCGAGCAGCCCGTGCGGCCCTGCCGGATCTGGACATTCAGGTACTGCGTATTTCAACAGGTGCGCTGGCGGCCAGGGTGAAAGCGGAATCCCGTTCGCCCCAGGCCGACCTTATCTGGGGAACGGCGGCAACCGCCCTTGATCCGCTGGCCAAAGAAGGCATTCTGGAGCCCTATCGCCCCCGCGATGCCCGTCGCATTCCGGCACGTTTCAAAAGCGATCAGGATTTCTGGTATGGCATGACCATGTATATTGGTGGTGTTGCGATCAACACCCGTGAATTACATGATCTGAAGCTTCCTCTGCCCACATCCTGGAAAGATCTGACCGACCCGCGCTATCGCGGACTTGTGGTCATGCCCAATCCTGCAGAATCGGGGACAGGTTTCGTCCACGTGAACTCCTGGCTCAGCATTTTCGGCGAAAAGGAAGGTTGGGAGTACATGGAGCAGCTGAACAGCAATGTCCGTCAATACACCTCCAGCGGTTCTGCTCCTGCTCGTCTGGCCGGTTCTGGTGAGGCTGTCGTCGGTCTCTCCCTGGTGCTCAGCATCCAGTCTCAGGCCAATCAGGGCTTTCCCGTGCAGCTGATCTTCCCGAAAGAGGGCGTTGGTTATGAACTGGAAGCAAACGCCCTGGTCAAGGGTGGCCCCAATCCGGCAGCAGCCAAGCGATTTCTTGACTGGGCCATCAGTGAGAATGCCATGAAGTCCTATGCCGTCATGAAAGCCGGTGTCACCATGGAAGGCATTGCCACTTCTGAGAAGCTGCCTCAGCTTGGGGATATTCCTCTCATCTCCATGGATTTCAATAAGGTAGGAGAGACCAAGGACGCGGTGGTGCGCGAATGGACCAAGCGCTTTGCCAGATAAGTACAGCATGTCGACACAAAGCAGTCCACCATTTCTCCAGCTTGATGGCGTCAGGCGTGCCTATGGCGCGGTAAACGCCGTCGACAACATCGACCTGCAGGTGGTCCGGGGGGAGCTACTGACTCTCCTCGGACCTTCCGGTTGCGGCAAGACAACCCTGCTGCGCATGATAACCGGTTTTGAGGGGCTCTGCAGTGGGGCCATCCGCCTGGAAGGGCAGAATATCCATCACCAGCCACCCCAGAAGCGACCGTTCGGGATCGTTTTCCAGAATTACGCCCTGTTTCCCCATATGACGGTGCGGGAGAATATTGCTTTCGGACTGCGCTCACGGCGCTGGAGCCGGCAGGCCATCCATCAGCGGGTTGCCGAGATGCTCGAGCTGGCTGACCTGCAGGCCCATGCCTCCAAGTACCCTTCCCAGCTCTCAGGTGGCCAGCAGCAGCGGGTAGCCCTGGTGCGCGCCCTGGCGCCAGGGCCGCGCGTCCTCCTGCTGGATGAACCCCTCTCGGCTTTGGATGCCAGAATACGAGTACATTTGCGCCAGCAGATACGCCAGTGGCAGCGCGCTTTGGGAATCACCATGATCTATGTCACCCACGACCAGGAAGAAGCCATGGAACTCTCCGATCGGGTGGTGGTCATGAATAGAGGGCGTATAGAGCAGTTGGGGCGGCCCATGGATATTTACCGTTTCCCGGCAACACCTTTTGTGGCGGGTTTTGTGGGGCAGATGAATTTTTTCCATGCCACTGTGGAAGAGGAGAAAATCCACTGGAGTGGCTACATGCTGCGCGCTGACAACATTCCAGTAAATAACCGGGAGATCCTGGCGGGGATTCGCCCCTCAGAGATTGAACTGTTGCCACCGGAATATGCCGGATCAATTGAGAACAGGGTGAAAGCCAGCGTCCGGGAGGTGTGCGCCCTGGGGTCGGTGGTGCGCCTTACCGTGGACGCCGGAAACAGCAGCAGCGCCAGCCAGCTGCACGTGGAGATTCCCCAGGCCCAGGCACGGATACTGGCGTTTGGCGAAGGGCAACAAGTTGTCTTGCGGTTGCCGAAGGAAGCCATACGGGTCTATCCCCGGAAAGGCCAGGCGTAATGAGCCATGGTGAATCGCGTTTTGATCGCCTGCTCCTCTATGGCACCGGAGCCTTCTGCCTGGCGGCCATGTGCATCTTTATTCTGTGGCCGGTGGTAGAAATATTCTGGCGCAGCCTGCAGGGAAGTCAGGGTTCCCTGAGCTTTGAGCACTATCGCAGCTTTTTTCAGGAACCGCGCACCCTGCGAGCGCTGTGGCGCAGTCTGTACGTCTCGGTGATGAGTACGCTGATTGCGGTGACCTTGGCGTTTCTCTACGCCTATGCCCTGAGTCGCACACGGGTGCCCTTGCGTCCCCTCTGGTTCACCATCGCTCTGCTGCCCCTGATTGCCCCGTCGTTTGTCCAGGCCCTGGCCTTTATCTTTCTCTTCGGTCGCAACGGATTTATCACCCGGGAGCTGCTGGGGCTTCGCTGGGACGGGATCTTCGGCGCGACGGGAATTATCTGCTCGGAAGTCTTCTACGTTTTCCCCCAGGCTTTTCTGCTCCTTTATGCCACTCTGCGGGCTGGTGATGCCAGTCTGGAAGAGGCTGCCCAGAGTCTGGGACACAGTCCCTGGACCACTTTCTGGCATGTGACCTTGCCCGGCGCCCGTTACGGCATAGCCGCCGCTGCATTTCTGGTGTTCAGCCTGGTGATCACCGACTTCGGCAACCCCGCAGCCATCGGTGGCGACTACCAGGTGCTGGCGACAGAGATATACCGTCAGTTCATCGGCCTTTCCGACTTCCCCATGGCGTCAGCGGTCAGTATGGTGCTCCTGATTCCCGCTTTGCTGGCTTTTGTCATGGACCGGTACTTTTCCCGGCAGACTTTTGGCAGCATCAGTGGCAGGGCACGCCCCTACAGTGGCCGCCTGCGCTGGTCCTCCCAGGCGCTCTTCACTTCATTTGTAATTGCTATCAGCGCCGCTATCGTACTTATTTATGGTACTCTGGTTGCCGCCTCACTGGTGCACGCCTGGGGCTATGAATATCGCTTTTCCCTGCAGCACTATCAGTTCCCCACGGTGGGTGGCCTCAGCCCGATCTGGACCAGCCTGAAAGTGGCTGTGATCAGCGCCCTGACGGGAGCGACCATTACTTTCCTGGTAGCTTTTCTGATTGTGCGGGGGATTTTCGCCCGCCTGCTGAGTTTCGCCATTTTTCTGCCCGCCGCCATACCCGGACTGGTTCTGGGAATCGGATACATTTTCGCCTTTAATACGGCTCCTCTGCAGCTGACGGGTACAGCGAGTATCCTGGTGGTTGCCAATATGGTGCATTTCTTGACCTTTGCGGTTCTGGTACACCTTGCCAACCTGCGTCAACTGGACGCCTCGGTAAGTGAAGCCGCGCGAAGCCTGGGGGCGGGAGTAACCCGCACCATCGCCTGGGTTATTTTCCCACTGAACTGGCAGAGTTTTCTGGCCGCCATCAGTTACCTGTTTATTCAGAGTATGGTGACCATCAGTGCCGTTATTTTTCTGGTATCGCCACACGTGCGTCTGGCCAGCGTCTCCATCCTGCAGCTGCTCAATGAAGGACGCACCCAGAGCGCTGCTGCCATGAGTGTACTGCTGGTAGTAGTCATTCTGGCCGTGCTGGGTATGCTGCAGGTACTGAATTGGCTTGGCAGGCGGATGATGAGACAAAAAACCAGCAGTCCGAAATATTGTGTTGCCTGAGTTTGTTTCCTGGCTATACAGGTGAGAGCCTTTCCACCCAGAGCTCCAGGGTGCGATCGGGCAGAAAGTAGCGGTCACCGTCACGGTCGAGTATTTCTCTGCCCAGCAGTGCGTCTATGGCAGATTGCAGGGTTTGCTTCTTGATGTGGTGTTCCTGCAGGATTGAGGCGTTATAGACAGCCCGCTTCTGTTTTCCGACAATCTTGAGGGCCGTTTTCTGATTCTGGCTGAGGGTGTCGAAGAGCATGCGGTAGCTGGTGTCTTTGGAAGCAATAATCTCATCCAGGGCCCGGTCAATACTCTCAGGTGTGACAGGGTGTTCCCTTTCCAGGTAGAGCAGGTGGAGAATATTCTGTAACAGTTTGGTTTCACCGTCGGCCAGGGTATACACGTGTTCGATCTGTGCCCGCTCGATGTTCAGATGCCGGGTTGCGTAGGCTTCAATTTCGTCCAGGCAGAGCGGGGGGAGCTCAACGTGGGTGGCCATTTCGTAGAGTGGAGCGCTGTACTCAAAGAGTGAAGTCAGGAGGTGGCGCTTGGAGCCAAGGAATATCCAGGTAATGTTATGGTGCTGCTGTATGTGAGAGCGCAGCAGTGCATCGAGCCGGACGTCGCCTATGGTGGCGATCTGCTGGAATTCGTCAATGGCTACGGCGATACGCTGTTGTTGGGCAATGGTTTCAATGCCCGCCATAAAGTCGGCCAGCATTTCCTCGAAGCTGAGCGTCGCGACAACAGGCCGAATGGTGTACTCCAGCGTGTGGGGATCTATGGCTGGTTCAACCCGCACTCGCTTCAGGAGTGATGTCAACTTTTTGATGGTGGATTTGAGATCGCCTTTGTGGGCAGATGCCAGGGCATCAAGCAGTGCCTGGGCAAAGCCTTCTTTGGAGGTTATGTGAAAAATGTCCGCGTAGAGGCACAGAGTGTCATTTGCCTGTTGCGCAAGCGCATGGCGAATCAACGCGCTTTTGCCCATGCGGCGCTTGGAGTGAATCAGAAGGTTGGTGCTGTGGTGGATTGCCTGGTTGATGCGGGAGAGCTCACGGGAGCGTCCGTAAAACTCTTCGACGCGTGGCAGGCGATCGTGGGCAAAGGGCGACTGCATGGCGATCTCCAGTGGTATGTTTTAAAGATACCGAAAGTATGTGCGCCGGTTGTTGTGCTGTCAATACCTTTGGTATTTTAAATGAGATACCGGATGTATACGGGTGCCACTGGTGCATCGTGCAGCTTTTGCTTCATCCATTTCACTGAGCAGTCTTCCCCACAGCCTCCATGCGCTGGCGATCGGCAGCGGGCAGACTGGCTGACCACTGGGCCTCCTGGCCCGGTTCTGGCAGGATGTGTCCGAATTCGGCCATCTGGGCAGCGGGTAAATCCACCAGATAGACCCACAGGGCACTGGCGGGAGCAGCAGCGGCGGGGCTGCATACCAGCAGAATCTTTTCAATCAGTTTGCGTTTGTCTTCCTCGCTTCTGCCAGCGCGGATCTGTCCGTGGATGAAGATCTGGTCGTGGGCCAGGGGGGCGCCGCCCACAAAGTAATTACCGGGCTGCACCTCCACGAAAATAACCTGGGCGAAGTAGGTGGGAGCTCCGGTGATGTCGTGGTGGGCACGGGTGATGGCGGTGGCGAGGTTCTGTTTCTGCTCGGCATTGAGGCGGCCGCTGGGTGCGGTGACGGTATAGGTTGGCATGTCTGGCTCCTTATCGTGCGGGTCGCTGGGTGGATAAGCAGGTTGCGGAAAAAGAAGTATACGAAGAATCTGCGCGGAAATGAAGTGTTCTGCAGCCTTTCATTTGCATTACCTGGTCAAGTGTGGTACAAGCTCTGCATTCCTGCCGCATTTCGGTCTGCGACCTGATCCTTTCGTGTTCAACGAATGTAATTTACCGATTTTTGCCTAGACCGACCCTCTTCTGGGTAGGCGTATAATCAGAAAGACTCTTCCATATGTTATTTTCCGATCTTGGCCTTTCGGCCCCGATTCTGCGTGCCGTTGCCGCTGAAGGCTACACGCAGCCAACTCCTGTCCAACAACAGGCTATTCCCGCCATTCTGCAAGGCAGAGACATTCAGGCGGGTGCCCAGACCGGCACTGGCAAAACTGCCGGCTTCACCCTGCCCATGCTGGAAATTCTGGAGCGCCAGGCCATTCGTGGCCGTCGCCATGTGCGCGCCCTCATCCTGACGCCCACCCGCGAACTGGCAGCCCAGGTAGAGGAAAGTGTGCGCACCTATGGCAAGCACCTCTCCCTGAAATCCGCCGTGATCTTCGGTGGGGTTGCCATGGGTCCCCAGCTCGCCAATCTGCGCCGTGGCGTGGACATTGTGGTTGCCACTCCCGGACGCTTGCTGGACCACGTTCAGCAAAAGAGTATTGACCTGTCCAAAGTGGAATTCCTCGTACTCGATGAGGCCGACCGCATGCTGGACATGGGCTTTATCCACGACATCCGCAAGGTTTTGGCCCTGCTGCCCAAAGAGCGCCAGAACCTGCTCTTCTCTGCCACCTTCTCCCGCGAAATCACCGAGCTGGCCAGCAGCTTCATGAAGGATCCGGTGCAGGTGGAAGTGGCCCGTCGCAACACGGCTGCTGAAACCGTTGACCAGGTGGTTCACCTGGTCGACCGCGAGCGCAAGCGCGAGCTGCTTTCCAAGCTTATCAGCGAGGGAAAATGGCAGCAGGTGCTGGTCTTCACCCGCACCAAGCATGGCGCCAACCGCCTGGCCCAGCAGCTGGAAAAAGACGGCATTCACTCCGCTGCCATCCACGGCAACAAGAGCCAGAGTGCTCGCACCAAGGCGCTGGCCGACTTCAAAAAAGGTCAGGTCAGGGTACTGGTGGCCACCGATATTGCCGCCCGTGGACTGGATATTGACGAGTTGCCCCACGTGGTCAACTTTGAACTGCCAAATGTGCCCGAAGACTACGTGCACCGCATCGGCCGCACCGGCCGCGCTGGCAACTGCGGCAAGGCCTGCTCCCTGGTGTGCGTTGATGAAAAACAGCTGCTGAAAGGAATTGAAGGCCTGCTGAAGCGTGACATTCCCCAGGAGCATATCAAGGGTTTTGAACCCGACCCCTCTATCCCGGCTGAGCCCATCCAGAATGGTCGCAATAACCGTCAGGGGCAGGGACGGGCACGCAGTGGAGCGCAGCCCGCGAAAAGCGCCCGCGCGTTCCCCTCAACCTCCACAGGCGCTCGTCCGAAAAGCGCGGGCAGCCGACCCGCCCGTCAGGGAGCCTCTGCCGGCAAGCAGGTCAAATTCCAGGGTGCTTCCCGTGATGGCAAGCCCAGGGTATTTGATTTTCGTTCCCAGTAAACTGGAAGGTTACATAACCAAAACCCCCTCTCTGCATCGCAGGAGGGGGTTTTTCTTTAGCAGGCTACCCCTGCGGTGTTACCCACTGCCCCTCATCTGCAACGAGCACTTGTGAGCATCGCCGCAGATGGGGCTTTTCAGCAGCCTGATGGCTGGTCCAGCCCATGGGGAGAGGCAGAAACAAGCCGTTCCCCCCCTGAGCCCGTCCGGTGAGTGCGACGCCTGGCTGGCAAGACCCGAAGGGGCACTCACAGGAAGTGAGTGGTCCGGCAGCACTGCAGGGAGGCAGGGGTCAGGCAACGCAAAGAGGCCCAGGTGCAAGGCGCGGGCAAAGCGAGGAGCGAGGCGTACTCCCTGTACGTCGCAGTGACGAGCGATGCCCGACAACGCAGCAGATGGGCCTCTTTGAGCAGCCTGCTGCCGGATCTCCAGAGCAGGCGAGCAGGCGATCCGGAAAAACGGGAGTTCGGGGGGCGCGTTTTTGTGTCCTTTTTGCGCGGTCAAAAAGGACAATATCCAGATGAGTCAAGTATGCAGAATCAATACTGCTTCCGCGTAGTAAACATTAGGAAAATAATACCATCTCCCGAGACGGCAAGACACGAAACTTCAGTTATCGTTTTCGGTAAACGGTCTTTACAAAGTCCTCAATCCGCTGCGGGCACTTCACGCCTTTTTCACGCTCTACGCCTGAGCTGACGTCTACGGCATACGGTTTCACGGTGTCGATGGCCTGGGCCACGTTCTCCGGGGTCAGGCCACCGGCCAGTATCAGGGATGTGCGGCGGGCCAGCCGTGCGGCTTCGCTCCAGTCGGCCTGCACGCCGGCGCCGCCATAGTGGGGGGTCTGGCCGTCGAAGAGCAGCCAGCTTTCAGGGTGCGTGTTCATGAGTTCATGGGCGATGGTGGCGTCGGCGGTGGTGAAGATGGTGCGGGCAAAGAGCTGGCGCAGCTCCAGGTATTGGGCAATGGTACCATAGTACTGGATAATGCTGGTGCCGGCCTCGCGGGCCATGGCGGCGGCTTCCCGAGGAGCCTGTTTCACCACGAGGCTGACAGTTTCCACAAAGGGGGGCAGCGCCTTGACGATGGCAGCGGTGTGGGCGGGGCTGATAAAGCGGGGTGAGTCGGGGTAGTGGACAAATCCGAGGGCGTTGACGCCCAGCCGGACGCAGTGCTGGGCGGTTTGCGTGTCGCGGATGCCGCAGATTTTGACCCGTGTCATGTCAGCTCTGTCCCATGAGCTGACGCAGGGCGGCGGCGCGGTCCGGCTGCTTGACGAGGTATTCGCCGATGAGGAACATGCGGATGCCCTGACGGGTCATGGATTCAATATCGTCTCGTCCGCCGATGCCGCTTTCACAGACCACGGCCCGGCCCGTAGCGTGGGCGATGGTGACGGAGGTCTGCAAGTCCACATGGAAGGTGGAGAGGTCGCGGTTATTGACGCCCAGCAGGCCGCCGAAGTTGGTGGGCAGTTTGACCAGCTGGTCCTGGTGGTGGACTTCAAAGAGCACATCCAGGCCGATTTCGCTTGCCAGGTCGTAGAGTTCCTGGGCCTGGGGGGCTTCCAGGGCTTCGCCGATGAGCAGAATGGCATCGGCTCCGATGGCAGCTGCTTCATAGACCTGGGAGGGGTGGATGATGAAATCCTTGCGCAGGACGGGCAGGCTGACGGCCTGGCGCACGGCGCTGAGATACGGGCTGCTGCCCTGGAAGAAGCGCTCGTCGGTCAAGACACTGATGGCGGCGGCACCGCCCTGCTCGTAAGCGCGGGCAATGGCGACGGGATCGAAGTCAGCGCAGATAAGCCCCTTGGAGGGGCTGGCCTTTTTCACCTCGGCCAGAATGGCGATATCTCCGCTGTGCATGGCCGTGACCAGGGAGCGGAAGTCGCTGCGGTCGGCAGCCTGAGCCTTCCAGGTATCGAGCTGGTGAATGCGGTCGGCGATTTCCTGTTGTTTGTGCTGGAGGATGGTGGTGAGCATGGTTCCCTCGAAAAGTATATGATTAACAGCTTGCTGAAATACCTCAAAATACGCAGGCAATTGAAAAATGCTCAGGTGCAAGGCGCTCGCGGAGCGAGGAATGAAGCGTACTCCCCGTACGTTGCAGTGACGCGCGACTGCGAGCAACGCCGCAGATGAGGGTTTTTCAGCAGCCTGTTAAACCTGGAATGAATCATTCAGGACTTGCGGATACCGAAAAGACAATTTCCTCTCGCAAAGCCGCAGAGAACGCCAGGGAGACTGTCAGCCAAATCAATTTCCTGGTAACTGTTCACGGTGTAGCTGCACTCGCGCCCGCATTCCTCACGGAGATACTCGCTTTCGTCCGTGGCTCGCTCTCAGAATACTGGCGCTCCTCGTGTCCCCAATGGGCGTAACGAACGGGCGAGAGACCTGTTTCATTCTTCTGGATAAGCGTTCATTCGCGTTTATTTGCGGTCAATTCCTCTCTTTTCCCGGGCCTTGTGTGAAACCTTTTATTCACTGCTGCGGTTAAACTCCACAAAGCGCTGGCAGGCTTCCCAGGCCTTACCGCTGTCCAGCAGTCCCCGGGCGATTTCCACACCTTCGCGGATGTCATCGGTGATTTCGGCGGCGTAGAGGGCGAAGGCGGCGTTGAGGATGACGATATCCCGGCGCGCGCCGCTGATGCTGCCCTTCAGGATACCCAGGGCGATGTCCCGGTTCACTTCGGGGGTGTCTCCCCGAATCTCATCGGGGACCACCTTGTGGAAGCCGATGGTCTCGGGGTTGAACTCCATGGTGCGGATGTCGCCTGCCGTGCCGATGACCACCTTGGTGTCGGCGCACAGGGTCACTTCATCCATGCCATCCATGCCGCTGACCAGCACCACCCGTCTGGAGCCAAGTTCCAGCAGGACTTCGGCCAGGGTTTCCAGGATCTGGGGATCGAAGACGCCCATGAGCTGGTAGGGCGCGCCCGCGGGGTTGGTGAGGGGGCCGAGGATATTGAAGATGGTGCGGATGCCCAGCCCGCGTCGCACAGGGGCGGCGTATTTCATGGCGGGGTGGTGGTTGGCGGCAAAGATAAAGCCCAGGTTGCACTGCTCCAGCGAGGTGGCAATATGCTGAGGCGTGGCGTCCATATGGACGCCGAGGGCGCGGATGAGGTCGGCGCTGCCACTCTTGCTGGAGTTGGAGACGTTGCCGTGTTTGGCCACCTTTATGCCGCCATGGGCGCTGAGCAGCAGGGCCACGGTGGTGGAAATGTTGAAGGTATTGGTGCCGTCGCCGCCGGTGCCGCAGGTGTCCAGCACACGGTTCCGGCGGTGGTCGATGGGGACGTGGATGGAGCGTGAACGCATGGCGGTGGTGGCGGCGACGATTTCATCGCGGCTTTCGCCCTTCATGCGCAGGCCGGTGAGGAAGGCGGCCATCTGGATTTCCGAGCACTGGCCATCCATGATGGCGTTGAAGACCTCGCTGGCCTCCTGGCGGCTCAGATCCTTTCCGGCCAGAACTTTTTCGATGGATGGTCGCAGCATGGGAACTCCGGTACTTGTCAGGTTGCCGGAATAATATCGCATGCCTTCACCGATTGCAAAACCTCTCTGCTCTTCACCTTGGCTTTGTTTTCGGGTATCCTCCCGGCACTGACCGAATCACCATGCGGGGGCCCTTATGTTTTTGACGCGCGCGCTTCTTCTGATACTTCTTCTGCTCTTCACCACCTGGGGCTGTGCCGGCCGCCAGCCTGTGGTTATCGCCGATCTGGAACGCTACCCCCAATATGTTCAGGCGTATCTGGGCGCGGGCTCTGAAGCGCGGCTGGCAGGGTCTGTCGAACAGCAGCGCTTCGCTTCCGAGTACCTGGATTTCTATTTCGCTCCCTGGGAGGACGGTGGCCCGCACGCTGAATACAATGAGGAGGGTGAGCTGGTGAGTCCCTTCTGGGGCATAGAGATTGCCCTGAAGAATCCCGGCTACGGCGAAAACCGCTTGCCAAACGATCCGGCCTGGATAGAGCACCTGATTGCCGAGATGGACGTCATGCACTACCCCTCCCGCTCGGCTGCGGCCATCACGGTGCGCGAAACCCATGTGCGGGTCTTCCCCACCCACAAGCCGCGCTTTTATGATTTTTCCCGTGCGGGAGAGGGGTATCCCTTCGATTACTGGCAGGACTCCCTGCTTTTTGCCAATACCCCGGTGCGCATTGAGCACATGAGCCGTACCGGCGACTGGCTCTTTGTGCAGGCACCCTATGTGCGGGGCTGGGTGCGGGCTCAGGATGTGGCCCTGGTGGATGAACATCAGCGTCGGATTCTGCGGCAGGGGCCGTTTATGGTGATGGTTCGCGACCAGGTGCCGCTGTACGATGAGGCTGGGAGCTATATGATCCATGGTCGCGTGGGCGGGCTGTACCCTGTGGCTGGCGATGGCGCTCTGCTGGTGGCCCTGCGGGATGTTCACGGTCAGGCGCACCTTGAGAAGGCTTCCGTGCCGGCGGTGGATATGGCTCCCTTTCCGCTGCCGCTGACAGCGCAGAATATCGCCCGCGTGGCCGATGCCATGGCCGCAGAGAAGTATGGCTGGGGGGGGATGTATGGCAACCGCGATTGCTCAGCTTTCCTGCGGGATATTTTTACCAGCTTCGGGGTGTGGTTGCCCCGCAACTCCTATCAGCAGGCGCACTTCGTGGAGGAGAATCTCATTGACCTGAGCGCCATGAAGCCCGCCGAGCGAGAACGCTTTATTCGGGAAAACGCGGTGCCCTTCATGACGCTGCTGTGGATGCGTGGCCACGTCATGCTCTATATCGGTGAGCACGAGGGGCAGCCCATGGCGGTACACGATGCCTGGGGTGTGCGCACCCGCTCCTGGGGTCGGGAAGGCCGGGCCATCATGGGAGGCGTGGTGATCACCACGCTGCGTCCGGGACGCGAGCTCTCCAGTGTCCGCTCCGATGCTCTTCTGATCAGCCGCATCCAGGGAATGCGTGTGCTCCCCTGATTGCACCGCAGGGAATCAGGCGACCAGCTCCCAGGCCATCCTGGTGGCAACCACATAGAGGAAGATGGCGAAAAAGCGTTTGAGGCGATCGACGGGCAGGGAGTGGGCCAGGCGCGCGCCCAGGGGGGCGGTCAGCACACTGGCGCAGACAATGCCCGCCAGAGCTGGCAGATAGACGTAGCCGATGCTGTAGGCGGGCAGGCCGGTGACCTGGAGATTGTTGACGATGTAGCCGATGGCTCCGGCAACGGCGATGGGCAGGCCGATAGCCGCCGATGTGCCGATGGCGCGGTGGGCGGTGACATTGCACCACAGCATGAACGGTACCGAGAGTGAGCCTCCGCCGATGCCGACAAAGCTGGATACGGCCCCGATGGTCGAGCCGGTGGCGAACATTCCGGCATTGCCAGGCAGCTGACGTGACGCCTTCGGTTTTTTATTGAGGATGATCTGGGTGGCGATGGTGTACAGGAAGAGGCAGAAAAAACCCTTGAGGAAGTTGCTGGAAAGCTGCGAGGCCACCATGGTGCCCAGGAAGGTTCCCACCAGAATTCCCGGCACTATCCGGCGCACGATGGTCCAGTCAACGGCACCACGGCGATGGTGCGACAGAAAGCTGGAGATGGATGTGAAGATGATGCTGGCCAGGGAGGTGCCCAGGGCCAGATGCATGATATGGTCGGGCTGAATACCCTGCCGCAGAAAACACCATACCAGCAGGGGGACGATCACCACCCCGCCGCCGATACCAAGCAGCCCTGCCAGGAGTCCGGCAATCAGTCCCACCGCCACATACATCACGAGAATTTCCAGTCCCATAGCGTCTCCCAACCCTTCAGCATATTCCCGTCCGGTGGCGGGACTTTCTGTTTCTACCCCATGGAAGAGAAAGTGCCAATCATGTCGCGGACTGTCGGCGGAAAATACGGCTTCACCGGCGTTCAACGGGAGGCAGACTGTTCGGGAACACAGTGCTCCAGGTACTCCTGCCGCAGCAGATCATCGTCTTGCCGGGAAAGGGTCAGATTGTGGCGTGCGTCGCAGTTTCCGGCAGCTTTCCACAGCACGCGTGCCCGGTCGTGATGACCCAGGCTGGCATGCACTATGGCCAGATTGTTCTGCACAGCCGGATGATCCAGGGGCAGGCGCTGCATATGTCGCAGCGCCTGCTGGAAGTTCCCCTGGTGAAAGTGCATCAGCCCCAGGTTGTGGATGGCGAGCTGGTCAGTGGGTGCGTGGTGGAGGTGGATCGTCAGCTGGCCGATGGCCTCGTTGAAATCACGCAGGTTCCAGTGAGCCAGGGCCAGGTAGAAGCGGCTGAACGGGCAGGTGGGTGAAAACCCCAGCGCCGACTGCAGCATGCTGAGCGCCTGGAGGTTTTCGCCAGCACCCAGAGCGTCCAGGCCACGCTGGAGAAAGAAATATGCCAGATCGTCGTTGGTCAGTGGCGGGGCATGGTCGTCCAGGGCGAGGGGAGCTCTTGCGCCAGCCTGGTATTCCAGCAGGCCGTAATGCAGGGGAGTGCTGTGATAGTCAACGGGGCCAGCGCTGTGGGAGTCAAGGCTTGGAATGATTTTTGGCGTCAGGACGATGACCAGCTCCTGACGGCTCTGCACCCTGCGGTCGGAGCGGAAGAGCCTCCCGAGCACGGGAATCCTGCTGAGTACGGGAATGCCGCTGGTGCTCTCCACGTTTTTTTCGTAGATCAGGCCGCCGATGAAGTAGGAGTGATTATTGCGGGTGCGCAGTATGGTGCGGATCGCCTGTTCCACGGTCTGTGGCTTTTCCCGTTCACCGGAAGCGGGGTTGAAGTTCTCCTCGTAAATCTCCCCCACCACGGGCAATACCTCCAGCAGAATATCCCCATTGTTCACAATGTTGGGTGTCACCGTCAGACTGACGCCGATCTTCACATCTTCAAAATAGGTTCGAGCCTCGCGGACATTGGCGCTGCTCTCGGTGGTTGTCACCTGGTAGGGATAGGTGCGGATGGAGTACACATTGCCCGTTACATTGTTCAGGGTGGTGATGGTGGGGTTGGAAAGGGTATGCACGGTGCCGTGGAGGCTGAGAAACTGCAGAAAGCCCGCGAACTTGCCCGGATTCAGGACCCCCACGGTGTAGTCCAGAACGCCCCGTTCGCCTGCGGTTCCGTCCAGACTGGCTCCCGCCTGGCCCTCAGTGCCGTGGAGGTTGAAGGCGATGGGGGTATCGCTGCCGCTGACCCGGAAGAGGGCCGAGTAGTCCACTCCCATGGTGAGGGAGTCGGAGAGGGATATCTGCAGGATTCGGACCGATATCTCCACCTGCTGGTCGTACAGGCGCCGCACCATGTCAAGGTACGCTTCGATGCGGCGCATGGCCGAAGCATTATCGCTTACCAGGATGGTGCCCGTCAGGTCATTGATGATCACGCGCCCGTCCTCGGAAGCCAGGCTGCTGAGGTTTTCGCGAATGACATTCCATATGCGCTGCCGCTCCGAAGCGTGAGCGGAATCCGTGAGATAGACCGGGGCACTGTTGAGCGGGCTGAAGGATTGTCCGGGCAGAACGGCGCCCTGGGCCAGGTAGTCGAGGGTGAAGGTACGGAAATCATTGCTGCTGATGACCAGGGTGCCGTCACGGCTGGTTATCTGCAGGCCCGCTGCGGTGGCTACGGCATACAGCGCCTCCGGGAGCGCCATCGGACGCGGAAAGGTGAAGGCAATATCCTGTTCAGGAATATCTTCAAGGATGTAGTTTATATGACTGTCCTGGAGCAGAAGATGAATCAGGCTGGACAGAGAGGCGCTGCGCAGGTTGCCGGAGACCGCTGGCAGTGTTGTGGGTGGTGGCTCGGCAAGGGCTTGCCGGGGCAGGTGGAGTTTGCTGATGCGGTAGCTGATTTGCCGGTGATCGCCCTGCTCCGGGGGAGCGTGTGATGGCAGGTCCAGAGCGCGTGAGCATCCGGATGCCACAAGGCAGCAGGTCAGTGCGAGAACGCGCAAATCCATAAATGCTCCTGCATGAAAGTTTTCCTATTGGTATTGCAGGAGACAGTAAAAGTCAAGACTGTTTTTTGTCGTCATCATCATCGAGCATGCGATATTTCGGCCCTTCCATGTCGTCGAACTGGTCCCGTTTCAGAGCCCAGATGAAGATGAGCCAGGCACCGGTGGCAAGACAGAGGCTGAGGATGATGAGGATGATATAGGTGTAGGGCATGGGGGGAGTATACCAGATGAAACCGCAAATGAACGCAAATGGACGCGAAGGAGCAAGAAAAACAAAGAGAAAAAGTAGATGAAGTTTCGCACCCCCGAAGCGGCAGGTTGTCGGCGCCGACCTGGATACCATAGTTGGATGGCCAAAATGGTTCTGCACAGACGGCGTCGCTTGACATTGCCCTCATCTTGTTTGTGAGTTTCTTTTGCCACTTTTGGCGAGTCAAAAGTGGCAACAAAGCGTCAGCAACTAGCTCAGCCTGCGCAGTCGCAACGAATTCCCCACCACGCACAGGGAGCTGATGGTCATGGCGGCGGCGGCGTGGATGGGTGCCAGGAGGCCAAGGGCGGCCAGGGGGATGGCGCTGACGTTGTAGATGAAGGCCCAGAAGAGGTTCTGGCGGATGCCGCGCCGGATGCGGCGGGCGATGGTCAGAGCGTCCACGATGCGCAGGGGCTGGGGGCGGGTCAGGACGATGTCGGAGACTTCCAGGGCGACGTCGGTGCCACCGGCCATGGCGCAGCCGATGTGGGCGGTGCTGAGGGCGGGGGCATCGTTGATGCCGTCGCCCACCATCATGACGTGATTTCCGCTGGCCATGCGCTGGCTGATCCACTGGGCTTTCTCGGCGGGCAGCTGCTCTGCGTGCACTTCGTCAATGCCCAGCCCCTTGGCGAGGGAGTGCCCGGCGGTCCGGGTATCCCCGGTCAGCAGGGCGGTGCGTATTCCCATGGTGTGCAGGTGTGCGATGGTGGTGGCGCTGTCCTGGCGGGGGGTGTCCTCCAGCAGGATAACGCCGTGGTACTGCTGTTCCAGGGCCACGTGGACAGTGGTGCTGCCTTCGTGGTGCGCTATGGGGGAGCCTGGCACCAGGACGCCGCCTTCGTCCAGCAGGGTGGGAGTGCCCACGCGGATGGTGCCGTGGCGGGTGGGGCAGATTACGCCCTTGCCGGCAATGGCGGTGCTGCTGTGTGGCTCGCTGGGCAGGGGGATCTCCCGCCGGCGCGCTTCTTCCAGAATGCCCCTGGCGATGGGATGGACGCTGCCCTGTTCGGCCATGGCGGCCAGGCGCAGCAGTTCATCCGCAGCGCTGGAGGGAAATGGCTCCACGTGAATGACCCGGGGACGCCCTTCGGTGAGGGTGCCGGTTTTGTCAAAGGCGATGGTGTCGATGCGGGCGGTCATCTCCACAATGTCGCCGCCACGGAAGAGCATGCCGTGCCGTGCTGCGCTGGCGGTGCCCACCAGTACTGCCATGGGTGTGGCCAGGCCCAGGGCGCAGGGGCAGGCGATGATGAGTACGGCCACCGCCGCCAGCAGGGGGGTGGTGTGCTCTGCGGGGAAGGCGCTCCAGTAGGTGAAGGAGCCGGCGCTGACCAGCACCACAATGGGCACGAAAACACGGGAGATACGGTTGACCAGCTGTTCGATAGGGGCCTTGCGGGACTGGGCCTCTTCCACCACCCGCGCGATACGGGCGATAAAGGATTCGGCGGCGCTGGTGGTTACGCGCACCTGCACCGAGGCGCTCAGGTTCATGGCGCCGGCCAGTACCCGCTCGCCGGCACCGCGCAGCACGGGCAGGGGTTCACCGCTGATGATGGATTCATCCACCTCCGTCTGCCCTTCTAGCACCATTCCATCCACGCTGAAGCGCTCACCGGGGCGCACCAGCACTATATCGCCCACTGCCAGAGAGGCCGTATCCACCGTTTCGGTCTGCCCGTCCCGCAGGCGGCAGGCTGTGGCCGGGGCAACGCGCAGCAGGCGCTCCACCCCCTGCAGCGCCCGGTTACGGGCCATATTTTCGAAGAGCCGTCCCGCCAGAATCAGGGTGACGATCATGGCGGCGGTGTCAAAATACACTTCCCCATCACTGACCATGGCGTGCAGGCTGGCAAAGTAGGCGGCCAGCACGCCAATGCAGATAAGGGTGTCCATATTGGGCGAGCGGTTGCGCAGGCTGTTCCAGCCTCCCACCAGGAAGGGCCAGCCGGCATAGAAGACCACCGGAGTGGTGACGATGGCGCTGAGCACCTGCATGAGGGCGCGCGCTTCGGCGCTCATGCCCTGGAAGTATCCGGCGTAGAGGGCCAGGGAGTAGCCCATGAGCTGCATGGAGAGGAAGGCCGCCGTAACAAAGCGGATGACGAGGGAGCGCTGTTCCCTGCGACGCGCCTCCTCCACATGGTTCTGCTCGTAGGGGCGGGGCAGGTAGCCCAGACGGGTCAGGGTCTGGAAAATCGTCTGGGCGCTGGTGCGTTCGGGATCAAAGGCCACCCTGGCCCGGTGGGTGCCGTAGTTGAGGCGGGCCTGGGTGACGCCGGGAATTTTCAGCAGCATGCGCTCCACCAGCCACACGCAGGTGGCGCAGCGAATGCCCTCCACAAAAATACTGATGCTGCGCTGGCCGTCCGGTTCCGCAGTTGTGTGGCGCTCCAGGTATTCGGCGCTGTAGCACTCATCGAAAGCCCCTGCGGGCAGACCCTCATCGTCCCACTGGCGCTGCTGGTAGAACTGCTCCAGCCCCGCGCCGCGAATCAAAAGAAAAGCGCTGCGGCAACCGTGGCAGCAGAAGAGGAAGCGCTGGCCGTTTTCCTCGTGGCAGATGGGGGCACCGGCGGGGTTGGGGTCGCCACAGTGGTAGCAGCGGGAATTACTCACCGAGATGCACCAGGAAATTGCGGCTGATGCGGCTTTCATCCCTGGCGAAACTGAAGGTCAGGTGCACTTCCCCCGACAGGTCGGCGGGCAGTGCGGCCTCGTATGCACCCTGGGGATGAGCTTCAAGGGCCAGTTCCATTGCCCCCTGGGCGGTGGCGAGCTCCAGACGGGCGGTGCCGCCCTCCAGGGCAGCTCCTGTGCCGTCCCGCAACGTTATGGACAGCTGGCGACCCGCCAGCTCTGCCGTCGCTACCCAGCCAAGCGTTGCCGCCATGCGCTTTTCCGCCACACTCTCGTAGTATTTCAGGCCGTGCTGGTAGTAAAGGGGGTCGGTGACCGCGCTGACCCCCGTGAAAGCGCGGTGAATAGCCGACGCGCTGAAGAGGAAGAAGGCCGCGAACAGTATGGCAATGCCCAGCCAGGGGGCGGATTTCGGGAAAAGCATATTCTCTCCTCGGCGGAAGCGTTCTGTGTCTGTTTTGCAGCAGCTTGCCCGTATTCATGCCAGATTTTTGCGTGCCTGTACAGGGAAAGAGGGGGAGTGAAGGAGATGGTGCAGTATGAGACCCACCCCTCCGCAGGGAGGGGTGGGTTGGGTGAAGTTATGGGCTGGTGCAGGTAGTGTCTGGATCTACATGTGAAGGGGAAACTCTATCTCCAAAAAACTCAATGAGGGTTTCCAGCTCACTGCAACTCATGCCCGGATTGTTGTCCAGTTTGATCATTTGAATATTGGTGAGCTCCACCAGTGAGCCGACACCAGTGTCAATCTGGTTGCTCTCCAGTTCAAGCCAGACCAGGTTTGTCAGGGAAGCCAGGGGGCTGATGTCACTGATGGCATTTCCCCGCAGCACAAGATCCCTCAGGCTGTTGCTGAGGGCAGACAAATTCTGGAGGTCACTGATGCTGTTGTAGCGAAGCCCAAGCTGCTCAAGGTGAATGAGGTTGCCGATATTCTCCGGAATGGCGGTGATTTTGAAATCATCGTCCTGGTCACCAAGGTCGAGCATTTTCAGGCTGGTGATGGCGGCAAGGCCTGAAAAGTCATCTATTCTGTTTTTGTCGAGATAGAGAAATTCCAATTGGGACAGGTTTGCCAGGTGTGTCAGCTGCTCGCTTTCAATGAGATTTCCTGGCAGATCCAGGCCTTTCAATGTGCTGAGCCCAGCCAGGGCAGAGATATCTGCGATATTGTTGTATGACAGGTCAAGATAGATTATAGCGGTAAGGCCAACCACGCCTGAAATATCGCTCATCTGATTATGGGGCAGTGTCACGCTCATCAGGCTTGTCATGTTTGCCAGTGAAGGGATAGAGGATATTTCGTTATTGCGCAGTTCCAGTGCGGTCAGGGTAGTCAGGTCAGTTATGGGCTGCAGCGAATTCACCTTGTTATAGCTGATATTCAACCCCTGCAGGTGAGGCAGCGCACCAAGTGGGCTGAGGTCGCTGATGTCCTGATGGTTCAGGGTAATGCTGCGTAGGGAGGGAAGGCTGGCAAGGGGGGGCAGGTCTGACAGTGTGGATGGAGTCGACTCGGATTCGGTTATGGACAGTGTTTCCAGGCCAAGTAGATAGTTCTCCATGCCGCTCAGGTTTGTGATGTTTTTTTCCGAGCAGGTCAGTTCATATATCGTGGTGAAAAATCCCATGTCGTGCCCAGTCAGGCATTCCTGCAAGTTGGGGTCAAACTTATTCTGCAGTGTTTCTGCTGTTATACGCTCCGATGGAATAGCCGAGACTTCACTGCTTGGCGCGCTCTCTCCATGCTTGTTCGAAGCGGTTACCACAAAGTAGTAGGATTTGTAGTTTTCCAGGCCGGTGACAATGGTGTGAGGCTGCAGTTCGGGGTGGGTGGGAGTGAACCTGGTGCCGGTTGTGCCGCTGTCTGGTGTCCGGGAGTAATATACGTGGTAGGCGGTGGCGTTGTTCACGCCCGTCCAGCTGACAGACACGCCACCATCCACCAGGGAGGCGGAGACATTCCACGGTGTTTCCGGTGCCGTTCCGCCGCCACCTCCTCCGCCCCCGCCGCAGCCGTTCATGAGCGTCAGGAGGGTGATTGCAGCGAGGAAAAGCGAAATCCGTTGGAATCGGAGCAGTAGGCATTGAGCAGGGGAGTCATCGGGAGCGGGCTCGGTACTCTGGGTACTCATGGCGGCCTCCTGTAGAGGGGGGATGTAAAGGCGAAATTTCTGTACCTGCTTGTTGTAAAGTGTTTCAGGGGCCGTTAGAGGTAGGAGATTCAATCTCTATGATAGCCTTGTCGCGAAAAGAATCAACGACTTTTTTCATGGGATGTGACGGGCTATTGTGCTTGGAGTGATGGTACGCTCATGTCTGTTTTATGTTTGACGATATTGCAATTTCCAGCAAGAGTTTAGCGAGAAGCGTATCTTGATTGGAAGGTGTAATAGTATTTTGTAGAATAATTATATTGCTTGAAATTTCAGCGATCCTGTAACAATATGTGATTTCAACGGAAATGGTGTTTTATTATTGAGAATGTCACCTGGTTTTATCGGGAAGGGGTGGTGGTGATATGTGGCAGAAGCGAACGATGTATGGGGTATTGTGTGCTCTGCTGGCACTGGTGCTGGCGGGCTGTGGTGGGAGCAGTGGCGGGGGAGGTTCCAGTCCCAAGGGTCCCGTCACACTGGCTGGCTATTGCGACGCAAGCCAGAAGTTTGCCATGGGCAACGAGATTTGCCTGTGGGCGGACAGTAAGCGCGGTGAGGGTTATGTTCTTTCCACGGCATTTCAGTGGACGTTGCTGGAGAAGCCCGACGGGAGTGACGTGAGTATTCCTGGAGGCTGGGGTCCGGGCACCCTGACGTTTACTCCTGACAAGACGGGAGTCTACCGCGTGCGGGTGGTTGGGGATGCTGGGAATCGGCTGAGCGACCCGGTGGACCTGGAAATGGAAGTTCTGCCCTGGAGTGGAGGGGTGCCGATCAGCACACCCGATGCCATTCGTGTTACCCACTTTGAACTGGCTGGTGATGGTAACGGAAACGCTATCGCCATATGGCAGCAACTGGAGCAGGACGAAAATTTCAATGAGGTTATGCGCCTGTACACGGCAGATTTTGATGCCAATAATGGCTTGTGGGGTCCGGCACATCTGCTCAGCGATGATACGGGGAACGATGGGCCTTATAGTCCGCAGGCGGTTCTCCACCAGGATGGAAGCGCTGCGGCGATGTGGCTCTGTTACGATGGGTACGCACCAGAGCTCTGCGCAGCGGCGCGCGATGCTGGAAGCTGGAGTGGCGCGGAAGTAATAGAGACTTATGCTGAAAATAATCGTATTAGCTCCGCAAAGCTTCTGCTGACTCCCACTGGCGAACGACTGGTGTTTCTGCCAACTCAAGACGGTCTACTAGGCAGTGGTACCCTCTTTCAGTTCAGTGAGGGCACTCCCAGCTGGGAGGAAGTGGGCACGCCCTCCCCCTCCCCATACTATAGCGCGATTATGCAAGTGGAGGGAGAAGACCGGCTGGTGCGGGTTGACCGGAGAGCCAGTTACTATGACCCGGACGATCAAGCTTGGGTAGAGTTTGGAGATCCTATAATTGAAGATGATGTTACTCCTTGGTCACGGCTCATAGAAGGCGATGGCGCAGGGAATGCCATGTACGTATGGGTCCAACGTGTGTCTGAGGAGGATGAGGGTTCACAGTATCACTATCACTTCTACTCCAGCTACTATGATGGCGAAGAGTGGTCTGATCCGGTGGCGATTGCCCAGGACGCGCGCTGGACAGGCAGGAGTTTTCTCACCTTTGAAGGCGATGGAGAGGTGGTTTTCTGGCGATTTATTGAAGAGGATCCCCGAAAGCTCTGGCGCAGTCACTACAGTGACGGTGAGTGGTCGGAGGCCGTGGAAGAGGAGGCTCCTCTGACCCCCCTGCACATAGTTTCCCGATCAGACGAGAACTGGATGGTGATTGGTTCTTCTGGTTCCCAAACTATAATGGGCCCAGTAAATCGGACAGGGGTTTAAGTTTGGCAAAGTCATCGGAAGTGGCGTAGATTGACCTGATCCAAACATCACCTGGAGAGTGACTATAGTGCAACGTAAGACATTTACCAATGAGTTCAAAGCCAAGGTAGCCCTTGAGGCGCTGCGTGAAGAAAAGACTGTTCAGGAGCTGGCTCAGGAGTATGAGGTTCATCCCCAGCAGATCAAGGAGTGGAAGAAGCGTGCTCTGGAAGCCATGCCTGATATATTCGATCGTCCCAACAAGAAGAAGGGCAAGGACAAAGAGGATCGCAATGTTGACGCCCTTTACAAGCAAATTGGCATGCTTCAGGTTGAGAAGGACTTCCTAAAAAAAAAGTATGTGCAACTCTACGGTCACGAGCCAAAAATGCCATAGAGCCAGGCCATAAAAACCTGAGCATACGGATGCAGTGCAAGTTGCTTGGCATCAGCCACTCGACCTACTATTACCAGTCACGTTCGTCGGCGCTGGAGGAATCTGATCTTGAAATACTGAAGGTTGTTCTCAGGGTGCTGCAAGACATTCCCACCTTCGGTTATCGCAAGATAGCCATACAGCTCAATGAGGAACATGATATGGCCGTGAGTTCCAAACAGGTGCGGCGCATTATGCACAAGCATGGGCTGCGTGCGATTTACCCCAAACCCAATCTTTCACGGGCCAACAAGCAGCACAAGAAGTATCCGTACTTGCTGCGAGGATTGAATATCTGGCTTCCCAACCAGGTTTGGGCCACTGATATCACGTACTTGAAGCTTGGCGCCAAGACGGTGTACCTGACAGCTATCATAGATCTGTTCAGCCGCAAAGTACTGAGCTGGCGCATCTCCAACACCATGGATACCTGCTTTTGCCTCGAAGCACTGGATGAAGCCATCAGACGCTATGGAGTCCCTGGGATATTCAACACCGACCAGGGAAGCCAATATAGCTCAGAGGCATTTACGCAAAGACTCAAGAGTCACGGCATCAGAATCAGCATGGACGGCAAAGGCAGAGCCCTTGACAATGTCTACGTAGAGCGCCTTTGGCGCAGTGTGAAATACGAAAACATCTATATCAAATGCTATGAGAACATGACCGAACTCAAGGAAGGAGTAAAGCGATACTTCACCTTCTACAATAGCAGAAGGTTTCATCAGTCTCTTGACTACAGAACACCAGACAAAATGTACATGTCAGTATTTAGAATAAAGGAGGAAAAGCTTGCGGCATAGGCTGCAATAAGAAAACTTAAACTTCCTCGAAATATGTCTGGACAACTGGGCCCACTTTAAACCGTGCCATGGCAGATCGCTTCCTGGCACCACTCTTCCGCGTCCGGCTGGGAAAGTGAGGTCAGGCCCATTGAGAGCGAAAACCCAGGGGGAGTCATCGGCGGTGAGTTTCGCGCCAGCCATGACCAGGAGGGCAACACGGTGCTGCTCTGGCGGCAGAGGCACGACCTTGAAGTAAGTTCTGGGCTTCCCTCGGGGCTGTATTCCGCTCGTTATGATGCTCTGAGTGAGCGCTGGATCAGGGCCGAGCCGTAGCGTCGTGCGATGAATGCCAGGCGTCTATTGACTATGAATAGCAAATCTTGGAGGTACACATGAAGAGCACAGAATCATTGACCAGAATTTTGTTGGCAGGAGCAGTGGCGCTGATGGCAGCGCTCCTTGTGATTGGCTGCGGCAGCAGTAGCAGCGACGGTGACAAAAAAGGGTCGGCCGGCCTGGATGAGGCTGAGTGGATGGCCACCAATTTCCTGTGGCTGGTGAGTGAGTACCAGAATATGGCTCCTGGAATTGTGGGGGTAGTGGAGGCTCTGTCTGAAGGACCTCTTGATGGTGTGAGCTTGATGACAGGTGATCTCAAAGAAGATGCTATAATTAACTTCACGGAATTCTCTCCCGATGGAGAGCAGACTCTCAGCGGCTCTCTTCAGTTTCGGGCCAGTGACTTTAACGAAGCTGATGAACCAGCCTGGATTGAACTGACCCTGAATGGCATTACCATGGCGTATGGGGACGAGTTCAGCGTTGCCTATGACGGCACCCTTTTTCTTGAGCCTCTGGCTGACGAGCGCGGTACGCTTACCATTGATATGAATGCTGACTGGGAAGCAAACACATACAGCCTGGAAGAGGTGGTAGTGGATCGGCAGGATGCCACGGAGGTTACGGGTCCGTACACGGATTCCCAGTACGGAACCGTGGAGTGGCAGACGGTTGCACCGCTCTATGATGGAACTTGTGGCCCTTCCAGCGGTATCCTGCAGGCCACTGCGGGAGCCGGATTTGATGTGGATTTCGAAGTCGAGTTTTATGCTGACGAGGTTCTGTTACGCATCTACGACGGAACTTCGATTATAGGAGAGCGCGACATCAGTGAAATCCTTTACTCCATGTGGGGCTGCGGCTGATCCTGAACTTCCACCACCCGCAGTGTCATCTCATGTACCACATCGCCATCCTGCACCAGCTGCAGGGTGGCGTTTGCTTTTGGCGGGGGTGTTGCGGTCTGCAGGGCGATGGTGATTTCCCGGTTTTCGCCGGCACTCATGATTATGGTGGGAGGGATTCCGGGCAGGTGGAAGTGTTCCTGATCGGCGGGGGCCAGGCGCAGTTGATAGGTGCGCTCGTGCTGGCTGCGGTTGGCGATACGGGCGGTGTAGAAGGTGATCTGCCGGTTTTCGGAGAGCAGGCGGCTTTCGATGGTGGCGGAGCGGCGGATGGTGAGGCTGGTGTCCGATTGGTTGGTGGCTATGGTGACGAAGGCGGTGGTGGCGATGAGGAATACGCTGCCGATGAGCAGTACGGGAGTGCTGAAGAGCTTGGGCCATGGCTGGTCGTCAATGCCGAAGGTGTAGCGGATGATGCCGCTTTCGTTCTTGCGGGCCATGACCTGGCGACAGGCGTCCAGGCAATTGCCGCAGTTGATGCATTCGATCTGGTAGCCTTCCCGGATGTCGATGCCGGTGGGGCAGGCGCGCACGCAGGCGTTGCAGCGGATGCAGCGGTGGGCGTGGGCGGGGTGGTACTGCAGGGTCAGGGTGGCGGGGGTCAGCAGGGTGGTCTGGAAGCGTCCATAGGGGCATATCTGGGTGCAGAAGGTGCGTCGCAGCAGGCTGAGGCTTATGAAGATGGTGGTCGCGCTGAGAAGCCAGCCCATGGTGGCGGCAGCTCCCAGTTCCCATGAGAGCAGGCGCTGGAAAAAGGTCGCTGGTGCCAGAAAATACCAGACGAGGTTGGCGCTGACCAGGAGGGCGAGGATGAGGTTTGTCAGGTGGAAGAGGGTTTTACGCCAAGCGCTGCCGGAGACGTTTCCCCCTTTGACCTGAAGTCCCAGTCGACGGGCGGTGCATTCACTTATATTCATCAGCAGGGTCTGGGGGCAGAACCAGCCGCACCAGGCGCGTCCCAGGATAATGGTGATCAGTACGAAGAGCAGGATGAGGGCCAGGGTCAGGGGCAGCAGCAGGAGTATCTGGTGGGAGGCGATGGTGATGCCGAAGAGGTGCAGCCTGCCAGCGGCAAAGTCCATGCGCAGCAGGGGGCCGCTGGATATTTCGATAAAGGGAATGGTGAGGGCGGTGATGACCAGCAACCACTGGATGGCGCGTCGTTTGGGGGTCAGGGTGGCGGGCATGGTGCTTCCTTGTGCAGGCTGCTGAAAAATCGCCCCTGTGCTGCCAAAGCATCACAGGGGCGGGGTATCTATTCCCTGATAACCGATATGACGTAGTTGGTAATGTCGTCTATCTGGCGTTGGGAGAGCAGGTTGGCCGACGAGGGCATGCCGCCGGGGCGTCCTTCGCGGATGCTCTGGAAGACAGCGTCACGGTCAAAGCCGTACTTGTAACGGCTCTTGATGGTCAGGTCGGTGGCAAAGCCACCACCGCCACCCTGGCCGTGGCACATGGCGCACTGATTGTCGTAGAGGTCTTTGCCGCGTTTGATGCTGGCAGGGTCATTGCTGGCCGGAGCTGCCTGGGGTTCGCTGCCCTGCTGCTGGGCGGTGCGTTCCTTATGGGCCTCCAAGCGCTGGGCAAAGGCGTCTTCCTGATTCCAGCCGCTGATGAAGTGGTAGCCCATGTAGCCGATGGCCCAGATCACCAGGCCCGCCAGCAGAATGAGGTAGTAGGTGGGCGGGTTCTTTTTACGGTCTTCGCGGATGCCGTCTATTTCGTGGTTGTCATGGTTGTCGCTCATGTCTTCACTCCTGCTTGTCTTCGTCGTCGAGCATGCGGTACTTGGGGTCTTCCAGTCGTTTGCGGTTCTTGCGGCTGTAAGTGTACACCACGATGGCCACAAAGATGCCAAAGAGGATGAAGGTGGTGGCCAGGTAGAAAATGCTGCCCCAGATCATCACTCGGCCTTCATCAGGGTAATCAGCTTCCAGACGCGGTCGGAGCCCAGGTGGGAGTAGCCGGGCATGCCTTTTTCCATGATACCGTTGTAGGTGATTTCATAGAGCTGGCTTTCACTTTTGCCACCGCCGCGCAGGGCCGGGCCTATGCCTCCCTGCAGCTCGGCGCCATGGCAGGCGGCGCAGTTCTGGGCGTAGATCTGGCGGGCTTCTGGCAGGACGGAGGCGTCACCGCTATAGGGGTTGGTCAACTCGCCCACGAAGGTGGTGCGGGCGGCTTCGCGCCAGGGAATGCCGGTGCCCAGCTTCTGCATGTAGGCAACCATGGCGTCCATTTCTGTTTTGCCTTCCAGGGCGGCGATTTCCGCGTCCGTGTAGGGCAGGCCCAGGGCGCGCATGTTGCGCTCCACGCTGCGGGGGTTCAGCGTGCGGTCACTCAGGAAGGGGTAGGCGGGCATATTGGTTCTGGGGAACATGGAAGCGGGTTCGGCCATGTGCTGGTAGTGCCAGGCGTCGGGATACTTGCCACCTACCCGGGCCAGGTCGGGCCCGGTGCGGCGGGAGCCCCACAGGTGGGGACGGTCGTAGATGTACTCACCGGATTTTGAGTATTCGCCGTAGCGCAGCACTTCGGCCACCAGGGGACGGACAGTCTGGGTGTGACAGTTGTTGCAGCCTTCGCGGATATAGATGTCCCTGCCGGCCTGCTCCAGCGGGCTGTAGGGGGTGACGGTTTCAATGCGGTCGGCTTCGGTGTTTACCCAGAAGAAAGGCAGCACCATGGTGACGATGGTACCCACCAGGATGGTCATGGTGGCCAGAATCAGGAAGAGCAGTGGTTTCTTTTCCCACATCTCAGGCCTCCTTTCCGGCAAGGTTGGTGGCGTGAACCGTCTCACGCGGCCCCCGCGCGGTCATGACGAGGTTGTAGACGAAGAGGATGACGCCGGCCAGGTAGATGACGCCACTGACGGCGCGTACCCACCAGTAGGGGTACATGGCGGCCACGGTTTCCGAGAAGGTGTAGGTCAGGCTGCCGTCGGCGTTGATGCTGTGCCACATGGATGCCTGCTGCAGCCCGGCGATCCACAGGCTGACCGAGTAGATGAGCTGTCCGACGAGCACCAGCCAGAAGTGGGCGTTGGCCAGGGGAATGCTGTAGAGTTCGCGACCGTAGAGCTTGGGGGCCAGATAGTAGATGGCGCCGAACATCACCAGGGAGACCCAGCCCAGGGCGCCCATATGGACGTGGCCAGGCACCCATTCGGTATAGTGGATGAAGCCCGAGAAGGAGCGGATGGCCTGCATGGGCCCCTGCAGGGTCTGCAGGCCATAGAAGGTGATGCCCAGGATAAAGAATTTCACCAGGTAGTTGGTGCGCATCTGCTGCCACTGGCCATTCATGGAGAGATAACCGTTAATGACCGAGGCCCACGAAGGCGCGATGAGCATGATGGAGAAGGCGATGGCCAGCGTCTGTACCCAGTCGGGAACGGGGGTCCACAGCAGGTGGTGGGCACCGGTCCACAGGTACATGAAGATCAGGCTCCAGAAGGCGATAATGGAGAGGCGGTGGCTGTAGATGGGCACACCGGTGGATTTTGGCAGAAAGTAGTAGAAGACGGCCAGGGGTGGTGCTGTCAGCAGCATGGCTACCATGTTATGGCCATACCACCACTGCACATTGGCATCGTTGGTTCCCGCAAAGACCGAGTAGGACTTGAACAGGGAAGCGGGAACGGCCAGGCCGTTGACGATATAGAGTATGGCGATGGCCACGATGGAGGCCATCATGAACCACAGGCTCACGTACATCTGCTCTTCTTTGCGCTTGAAAATGGTCATAAAGATGTTCACGGCGAACATCACCCACATGACGACCACAAGGATATCCAGGGGCCACTCCAGCTCGTGGTACTCCTTGGTGGAGTTGAAGCCAAGCAGCAGGGTAACGACGCCCAGGATGATAATGCTGTTGAAGAGCCACAGCTGGATGCGAGCCAGCTTTTCACTCCAGATGGGGACGCGGCACAGGCGCTGTACCATATAAAAATAGAGGGCGAAGATGGCACACAGGGTCCAGCCCAGCAGGGCGCCATTGGTGTGAATGGGTCGCAGGCGTCCGTAGGTGAAATATGGGGCGAAGTTGAGCTGGGGCAAGACGAACTGGAAGGAAATCAGTATGCCAACCAGAATGGCGACTACCCCCCACAGAATACTCCAGTGGGTATAGCTGCGGACAATGTCGTAATTATAGGCTGGTTTGTCCATAAGGCCTCCTGAGATAAGGTAAGTGACCGTGGCAAAAGCAACATGGTTCATTTTGCGAACCGTTGTGCGTGAGTATAGAGCAAGTGGTAAAGTTTCGCACCACTAATTCCGTGGACTGTCGTGACAGATTCAGCCCATGCTGCTCAGTATCAGCAGCACTCCCAGCAGGGCTATGCAGATGATACTGGTATATTCCACGAAGGTGGCCAGGGGCTGGAAGGCATGGCTGAGCACATTTCTGGCAATGATGCTCAGGGCTGCCGCCGCGAAAATAATAATTCCCATGCCCAGGCTCATGGCGGCGGCGGCCAGGAAACCAATGGTGTACAGGCCCATGGAGAGGGCGAAGAGGAAAATGGTGATGGTGCCGGGACAGGGCACAATACCTGCCGAAATCACCAGCATGGCGTCGGAAGTGCGTCCTCCACCACTGCAGGAGGAGCAGCCACAGGCATGGCCCTGGTGCAGGCCATGGTGGGGTTGAGGGTAACCGGAGCTGTTTTGCTGCCGGACTTTCCAGCGGGCTCGCAGGCGGGTGTAGGCCAGGTGTGCTGCGATCAGTATGATGATGGCACCGGAAACGGGGGTCAGCAGGTTGGTGGTTTGGTGGAGGGCCGTGGTCAGCAGCATGTTCAGCAGGTGCAGCAGGAAAAAGGTGAAGATGAACGCCGAAAAGACGTGGACGATGCCGATGAACAGGGCCATGGAGGCCGCCTTGGCGTAGTTGTGGTGTCCCGCGAGGAAATAGGAGGCCACCAGACTTTTGCCATGGCCAGGGCCGGCTGCGTGGAGCAGGCCGTAGAAAAAGGAGAAGATGATCAGGGAGAGAGCCGCCGCCACGCTGCCTTCGTCGCGGATGGCGCGCATATGGGACTGAATGGTTTCGCTGGCCATGCGCAGTGTCTGGCGCAGGGAGTCGAGCATCCGGTCGTACCAGCCCGCCGGGGAGTCGTCGCGCGTGACGGCAACTTCCGTTTCTGTGCTGGCAATGCCCGGGGCGATGCGCAACACCAGCGTATGGGGGTAGGAATTCAGGTTGTGCTCAACGCCGTAATTTTCGGGAATGGTGTGGCTGAGTCCCTCGGGGCGGAAGAAAAAGCCCAGAAAGCGGCGGGGATCGAAGAATTCCAGTTCCAGGCTGAGTTCACCGCTGACGGGCATATGGATGGGGATCGTAAAGTGGTATGCGGAAACATCCCCCTCAAAGGTGAAGTGAGAATTTTCCACGGCGCGCACCGGAAACGGCTGGCTGTTGATGGTAATGCGGGTGAGGTATTCGTAGGGGACGATGTCGGCTTCAAAGGCGTGCAGGAGCCTCTGCCGTGCCTGGTTGGCGTCGGATGCTTCGCTGCTGAGGTGGCGCAGGACTTCGGTGAAGGAGGGGGAAAAGCGCCAGGTGACCTGGATCGCCTGCAGAACGTCGTCATCCATTTCCAGGTGAAAGCGCGGGAAGACCACGCCGTCAAAGGCGGAGCAGAGCGCGCAGGCCCGCGCCAGCTGAGGCTGGCTCAGCATGACAACGCTCAGCAGCAGTATGATGAAGCGCAACGGGGTTTTCATGGGAAGAACTTGTAACGGATTTTTCGCGCAAAGGAAAGCCTGCTGTAACTCTTCACGCTGTATTGACCAGCAGGCACAGAGGCGTTTTTCAGCTGCCTGGGGTGTGCAGTGCCTGCTCCAGATCATGCCACAGGTCATCCACATCTTCAATGCCAGCACACAGGCGGATCAGGGTGGGCGAAATGCCCATTTCCTTCTTGACCTCGGCGGGTATGGCGGCGTGGGACATGCTCCAACAGTGGGTGACGATGGTTTCCACGCCACCGAGGCTGGGGGCGATGATGGGCAGCTGCAGTTTGCGCAGAAGGGCCTTTACCTGATCCGATGATGCGAGTTCAAAGGCGAGTACGGCACCGGGGCCATTGGCCTGACGGAAGTGGGTATCGGCCTGGGCAAAGTCGCTGAGGCCGGGGTAATACACTTTTGACACGCTGGGGTGCTGCTGCAGACGCAGAGCCAGGTCGCCGGCATTGCTCTGGGCGGTCTCCAGGCGGATTTTGAGGGTCTTCATGCCCCGCGCCAGCAGGAAGCTGTCAAAGGGGGAGAGCACAGCTCCGAAGGAATTATGGAAGCGCTTGAGGGCTTTGGCCAGCTCGGGGTCGGCGGTGGTTACCAGCCCGGCCAGCAGGTCGCTGTGGCCGCCCAGGAACTTGGTGGCGCTGTGGATGACCACATCGATGCCCAGGGGAATGGGCCGTTGCAACAGGGGCGTCATAAAGGTGTTGTCGATAAAGGTGAGAATATTTCTCTCTCTGGCCAGCTCTGCCACAGCGCGGATATCGGCGATGGTGAAGAGGGGGTTGGAGGGCGTTTCCAGCAGAATACCTCTGGTGTTGGGCTGCAGGGCCGCTTTCAGCGCTTCGAGATCCGCGGTATTGACAAAAGAACACTGGATGCCCTGCTGGGGCAGGACGCTGGTGACGTAGCGGTAGGTGCCGCCGTAGAGATCGCTGGGGACGATAAGGTGGTCGCCACTGTGCAGAAGGCTCAGGGCAACGCCGATGGCTGCCATGCCGGAGCTGGTGGCAAAGCCCTGGATGCCGCCCTCCAGCAGGGCGATGGTCTGCTCCACGTTCTCGCGGGTGGGATTGGCGCCCCGGCTGTACTCGTATTGTCCGCACTCACCGCCGGGGTGGTGGAAGGTGGACGCCTGATAGATAGGCACGGCGGAGGCGCCGGTGTGGGGGTCGCGGTCGACGGCCTGGTGAACGAGGAGGGTGGCGGGTTTATGGGGATGATGGGGTGCTGGCATATGGCCTCCTGTCGAGAGCGGGTCTCGGTTGTTCGTGTATGCAAGGTTGATGCAAAGTATGAGTAATTTTAGAATTTGTCATTGAGCATGATACTTTTTGACCGCGCAAAAAGTATCCAAAAACGCGCCCCCAACGCCCGTTTATCCGGTTCGTTTGCTCGCCTGGACTGGAGATCCGGCAGACGCTGCATCCCTGCAGCTCTGCCGGACCACCTGCTTCCTGCAGGTGTCCCGTGCGGGTCTTGCCAGCCAGACTTCACACTCACCGGACGGGCTCAGGGGGAGAGCATGGAAATAGCCATGCTTCTCGCGGTCTTTCCTTGGTGTCTGTGGCCTTTGTGTGAGGTCATTTTTATTGGTTTAATGCTTGCTTGAGGTCGGCGATAATATCCCGTACATCCTCCACCCCGACGGAGAGGCGCAGCAGGCATTCGTCAATGCCCAGTCTCAGGCGCTCCGGTTCGGGGATGTCGCCGTGGGTCTGGATGGCGGGGAGGGTCATGAGGCTTTCCACGCCGCCCAGGCTTTCGGCGAAGCTGATCAGTTGTAAGCGGGCGAGGGTGTTGTGGGCAATGTTTTTGTCCTTCACGCGGAAGGAGAGCATGCCGCCGAAGTCGCTGGCCTGGCGTCTGGCAAGGGTGTGGCCGGGGTGGCTTGCCAGGCCGGGATAGTAGACGGTCTGGACGTTGGGGTGCTGCTGCAGCCACTGGGCAACCTGCAGGGCGTTGTGGCAGTGGCGCTCCATGCGCAGGTGCAGTGTTTTCAGGCTGCGCAGCAGCAGCCAGCTGTCCTGGGGGGGCAGGATGGCGCCGGTGGAATTCTGCAGGAAGTAGAGTCGTTCGCCCATTTCGGCGGTGCGTGCCACCAATACGCCAGAGCACAGGTCGTTATGGCCGCCCAGGTACTTGGTGCCGCTGTGGATGACCACGTCGGCGCCAAAGGCGAAGGGCTTTTGCAGCAGGGGGGTCATAAAGGTGTTGTCCACCAGAAAGAGAATCTGGTGCTGCTGGCAGATTTTTCCCAGGGCTTCCAGGTCGCTGATGCCCATGAGGGGATTGCCGGGAGTTTCCACCAGCAGGGCACGGGTGGCGGGTGTGATGGCGGCACTGACCGCGCTGGCATCGGTGGTGTCCACGTAGGTGGCGCTGATGCCCAGGTTATTGAGGACCATGCTCAGCAGGCGGTAGGTTCCGCCGTAGATGTCCTGGGAGGCGATGACATGGTCACCGCTTTTGAAGTGCAGAAAGAGTGTGGTCAGGGCGGCCATGCCTGAGGCAAAGGTCAGGGCGCGGGCGCCGCCTTCCAGGTTTGCCAGTCCTGCTTCCAGGGTGTTGCGGGTGGGGTTGCCGGAGCGGGTGTAGTCGAAGCCGGTGCTCTGGCCGACAGCGGGATGGCGGTAGGTGGCGCTGGGGTAAATGGGGTAGCTGATGGCACCAGTGGCGCTGTCTTTACCGACGCCAATGTGGATAGTCTGGGTGGAAAGCTGCTGTGTGGTCATGGATTCATCCCCCTTTGGGTGGTTTGGGGATGAGTAGGTGGGGTTTTGGGCAAAAAAACCGGCACCGTCCTCATCTTCGCCATAGTGCCTATGGCCAGGAATTAGCACCGATCCCCTGCACTGGCGGTGCCAGGATGGTTGCTGTGGCATCTGCGGGCCTGTCCCTCCGCCACTCTTGATAAAGACGTCAAGTGGGCAGAGGATAGGGGGCGCTCCGGAAAATGTCAAGGAGAAACTATAATTTCAAGCGAAATACTAGAGATTCTGTTTTTTCTTATAATGCAGATATTTCAAGTTCTATCTCAACGTTCGCACCCCGAAACGGCAGGTTATCGGCGCCGACACTGATGTCATGCTGGAATGGCGGAAATAGCTCTGCTCAGGCTGCGTCTCTTGACATTACCTTCATCTGAAGTTTCGCACCCCCGAAGCGGCAGGTTGTCGGCGCCGACCTGAATACCATAGTTGGATGGCCGAAATGGTTCTGCACAGACGGCGTCGCTTGACATTTGCCCTCATCTTGTTTGTGAGTTTCTTTTGCCACTTTTGGGTCGCCAAAAGTGGCGCAAAAGCGACCCCCAGTGCTGTCCTTATCAGCCGCCCGCTTGCCTGGAACTGTGGACCGCAAACAACCGCCCTCCGTGGCTTTTGGTTTGCGGTTGCCGCCCTCGTGGCGTCAACCCTGCGGGTCCATAGCGTTCCAGTCTTTGCGTTCTGGCTGGGCCAGCCCACGGGGGAAAGACAGAAGCAGGCCGTTCCCCCCTGAGCCCGTCCGGTGAGTGTGAAGCCTGGCTGGCAAGACCTGAACAGGACACTCACAGGAAGTGAGTGGTCCGGCAGCGCTGCAGGGAGGCAGGGGTCAGGCGAGCCGGAAAAACGGGCGTTCGGGGGGCGCATTTTTGCGCGGTCAAAAAGGACAATATCTAGAAACGAAGTGTGTGTTGGTACTCGCGCCAGCATTCCTCCCAGAGACGCTCACTTTCGTCCGAGGACCTCCGTCTCTGCCGCTCGCCATCCGGGCTCGCTCTCGGAATACTGGCGCTCCTGCTGAAAAAAACGCAGGGTAGCCGTGAATGGTTACGAAACGAAAAGAGAAATATCAGATGAGCTAAGTATGCAAGATTAACACTGTTGTTGCATGGTAAATATTATTATAGTGATGTCTTAATTCAAGGCGGTAAGATGCGGAACCTGAGTGTTCTCTATTGTCGCCTGGCGAGAGTTTCGCGTGATGGGGATTTTCCACGGGTGAAAACATGGTGGAACTGAAGATTTTGGCCTGGCCTGCCGATACGCATAGGAGAAAATCGTTTGAATGCGTGATGGAATCTGATAAAGTCTTTGCAGCACTCAGTATATCGGGGAGTTATGCCATGGAGAAGAGAATGCGTTTTCTGGCTTTTTTGATAGGTGGAGGTCTGCTGGTTACTGCCATGACGGGTTGCGCGGCACTGCGTGGCGGCGCAGAGGAGCCCGCGACTTCCCATTCGGTACCTTTGCAGGTGCAGGTGGATCAGTTGCGCATGGATGTGGGCAATCTGCACCGTGTGAACCAGAACCTGGCCCATGAAAACGCGGCCCTTCGTCAGCAGCTCAACAATCTGACAGTGAATGTTGAATATCTGCGCTCCATGGCTACGACGGCGAATCAGGATATGACTGAGTTAAAGACCCAGAATGCCCAGCTGCGTCAGCAGGTGCAGCAGTTGAGGAAAGCCGCTGAAGCTGAAGCCGCAGCTGAAGAAGCCAGGGAAAAGGCTGAGGAAGAAAAGAAGTCAACCAAGGAGGCGAAGCCGTCCACTGGTCCTGCTGCGCCGAAGCCCCAGCAAACCCGTCCCGTGGCCCCCGTAGTGGAGTTTGAATTTGAGGACTACAGCTCTGATCCCTCTCCCCTGTATGACCAGGCCATGAATTTCTACCGTATTGGCGAGTTTCCCCAGGCGCTTATTGCTTTTGATCAGGTATTTAAAAACTTCCCCACCTCCAACCTGGCCGATAATTCCCTCTACTGGATTGGCGAAATTTATTACGCCCAGAATGATTATGTGAGCGCCTTTGAATACTTTGACCGGGTGACGCGCCAGTATCCCGATGGCAGTAAAACCCCCGATGCCTATCTGAAAAAGGGCTTCGCTCTTGAGCGACAGGGCAAGTATGCCGAAGCACTGGATGTGCTGAACTACACGGCAAACATGTTCCCCGATCACCCCGTACTGCCACTGGCTGAGCAGATGATCCGACAGCTCACCCAGTAAATGACAACGGCGAAGTTTGGCGTTTATCTGCATGTGCCCTTTTGCAGCAGCAAGTGCGCCTACTGTTCCTTCTATTCCGCGGTGGCCGATGGCGGCACCCGCGAGTCCTATGTCAGGGCGCTGATCCATCAGCTGACACAGGTTGATTTCGGTGCCCTTTCCCCTCCTTACACCCTCTATTTCGGTGGTGGCACCCCCTCGCTCCTGCCGCCATCCTTCTTTGCTTCCGTAACACATATTCTGAAGCAGCGTCTTGGCTGTCTGCCCATGGAGGTGACCGTTGAGTGCAATCCTGATGTTGATGTGGCCTGTCTGAGGGAACTGCGGGCAGCCCATGTTACGCGGGTGAGTGTTGGCGTGCAGTCGATGGAGCCGCGCGTTCTTGAGTTGCTTGGGCGGCGGCATCGAATGGCGTCGGACTTTCCGGCGGTTCTGCGCGCAGGGCAGCGGCTTGGACTGGAGGTAGCGGTAGACTTTATGGCCGGAGTACCTGGTGCGCCTGTGGACCAGGTACTCCTGGACCTCGCCTCCTTTGAGTTTGTGGATCATGTCTCTGTCTACATGTTGAGTCTTGAAGCGGGTCATCCCCTGTCGGCAGAGCTGGATGGTGATTTTCAGCATGACTCCTTCAGTCACGCTCGCGACGCCCTTGTCGCCAGGGGTTTTGAGTGGTATGAAATCGCCAACTTTGCCCGTCCTGGGCGGCGCTCTCAGCATAACAGCCTTTACTGGAGCGGCTTGCCCTATGTGGCTCTTGGTGCTGGCGCTGTCGGCTTTTCCGGGTCTGTGCGCTATCGCGTTCCCGAAGATCTGCGGGTATTTTGTGAGCAGGACGGATTGCCTGCGGTATGCATTGAGGAGTATATCGGTGCCAGTGAGCTGCTGCGGGAGCGGATCATGCTTGGGATGCGAACGGCAGATGGCGTCGAGGGCGCTGTGCTGGAGGAATTGTATCCTGCGTGGAGGCAGAAGCTGGCGGGCCCATGGGCTGCCTGCCTGGAAGCGTGCGCGCAGGGACGCTGGCGTATTGCTCCCCGTTTCTGGTTGAATTATGGCGACGTCATGGGGCACTTTTTCCCGTAACCGGTGTATGCCGGAGGTGTCTGGTAACCTTTGCGCACTCAAGAAATGACACTGACTGGTGGAAGAGATGTGGTGGCGTGGGCTGTGAAATGGAAACTTTGTTTCGGGATGCCACTGGTACTCGCCGGGCCTTGTAAAAGGCGGTCATTTGCTGGCGGAAGTTCCTTTTTTTTCAGGGGTATTCTCCCCTATGTCCATGAAAAACAAACATCTTTTTACTTGACACTTCCGCCTGCAAAACGGTATACACTTTCCCTGAGACGTTTTTTTATTTAGTGGATTGTATACAGTATACTGTATGTGAAGACTTACCTTTTAAGGAGAAAACATGGCAACATCGAAGATTATTTGGACGGAAATTGACGAGGCACCAGCCCTCGCGTCTTACTCGCTGCTTCCCGTTGTGCGTGCGTTTACCAAGGGCACGGGCATTGAAGTTGAGGCCTGGGATATCTCTCTTGCCGGCAGGATTCTCGCCAACTTTCCGGAGTATCTGACAGAAGGCCAGAGAATTCCCGACTACCTGAGCCAAATGGGCGAAGTGGCCAAAACACCTGAAGCCAATATCATAAAACTTCCCAATATCAGCGCCTCTATTCCCCAGCTGCAGGACGCCATCAAGGAACTGCAGTCTCAGGGCTACAAGGTTCCCGACTACCCCGCCAATCCCAAAAACGACGAAGAGAAGAAGATTCAGGAGCAGTATAGCAAGGTTCTGGGCAGTGCCGTGAATCCTGTACTGCGTGAAGGGAACTCCGATCGCCGTGCCGCAGCTTCCGTGAAAAAATTCGCCCAGATCAACCCCCATAAATTCATGAAGCCCTGGCCTGCAGGTTCCAAAACCCGCGTGGCCCACATGGCTGGCGGCGACTTTTACGCCCATGAAACGGCCACGACTGTTTCCGCTGCCACCAGCGTGAAAATTGAGTTTGTTGGCGCCGATGGCTCCAGCAAAGTGCTCAAGGAAAAAGTCGCCCTGCAGGCTGGCGAAGTGATCGACAGCACCCATATGAACGTGGCTGCCCTGCGCGCGTTTTTTGCCGAGCAGATCCAGGAAGCGAAAAAGGACGGCGTACTGCTCTCCTTGCACCTGAAGGCCACCATGATGAAGATTTCCGATCCCATCATGTTCGGTCACTGTGTTTCCGTGTTCTACAAGGACGCCCTGGAAAAGCACGCTGCCACCATCAAGGAGCTGGGCTTCAACCCCAACTACGGTATCGGTGATCTCTACGAGAAGATGAAGAGTCTGCCCGAGGCCAAGCGCAAGGAAATTGAAGCTGACCTGATGGCTACCTACAAGACCAACTGTGAACTCGCCATGGTTGATTCCAGCAAGGGCATCACCAACCTGCACGTTCCGAACGATATCATTGTCGACGCTTCCATGCCTGTCGTCATCCGTGACGGCGGCAAGATGTGGGGCCCCGATGACGATCTGCACGACTGTATCGCCATGATCCCCGACCGCTGCTACGCTACCATGTATCAGGAAATGGTTGAGGACTGCCAGAAGAATGGCGCTTATGACCCCACTAAAATCGGCAGTGTTTCCAACGTCGGCCTGATGGCTCAGAAGGCCGAAGAGTATGGCTCACATGACAAGACCTTCGAAGCCCCCGGCAACGGAACTATCCGCGTGGTGGACGAGTCCGGCAAGGTTGTGCTTGAGCAGAAGGTTGAAAAGGACGATATTTTCAGAATGTGCCAGGTCAAGGATCTGCCCATCCAGGATTGGGTAAAGCTTGCCGTGACCCGCGCCAAGGCTTCCGGTGCTCCTGCGGTCTTCTGGCTTGATAAGAATCGCGCCCATGATGCGCAGTTGATTCAGAAGGTGGAGAAGTACCTCAAGGATCACGACACCACTGGGCTGACCATTGAGATCCTGGCTCCTCGCGATGCCATGCGCTACTCTCTGGAACGTTTCCGTAAGGGCCTTGACACTATCTCTGTCACCGGTAACGTTCTGCGTGACTACCTGACCGATCTCTTCCCGATTATTGAGCTTGGTACCAGCGCCAAGATGCTCTCCATCGTACCCCTGCTCAATGGCGGCGGCCTCTTTGAGACCGGTGCCGGCGGGTCTGCTCCCAAGCACGTCCAGCAGTTTGTGAAAGAAGGCTACCTGCGCTGGGATTCTCTGGGTGAGTTCTGCGCCCTGGTACCTTCCCTGGAGCATGTGGCGACGGCCTTCAACAACGCCAAGGCAAAAGTTCTGGCAGACACCCTGGATAAAGCTGTCGGCAAGATTCTCGAAAACGAGAAGTCGCCTGCCCGCAAGGTTGGTCAGATAGATAACCGTGGCAGCCACTTCTACCTGGCGCTCTACTGGGCAGAGGAACTGGCCGCTCAGACCGCCGACAAAGATCTGCAGGCCCGCTTCGCTCCTGTTGCCAAGCAGCTCAAGGACAATGAAGCCAAGATCAACGAAGAGCTGATCGGTGCCCAGGGCAAGCCCATGGATATCGGTGGCTACTTCCACCCCGATGCCCAGAAGACCACCAAAGCTATGCGTCCTAGTGCAACTTTTAACGCTATAGTGGACTCACTTGCGTAAAAGGTGTAAGTAATATCCAGATGAAAATTCTATTCCAAGGAGAGTGGAAAATGGCTCGTAAGAAGATCGCTCTTATCGGTGGCGGCCAGATTGGCGGCGTACTCGCCCAACTGTGCGCCCTGCGTGAGCTCGGCGACGTTGTCATGTTTGACATCGTTGAGGGAATGCCCCAGGGCAAGATGCTTGACCTTGCCGAGGCAAACCGCGTTGATGGCTTCGATGCCGACCTCAAGGGAACCAGTGACTACAAAGACATTGCCGGTTCCGATGTGGTTATCGTTACCGCTGGCCTGCCCCGCAAGCCCGGTATGAGTCGCGACGACCTGCTGTCAACCAACGCCAAGATCATGAAGCAGGTTTCTGAAGGCATCAAGCAGTATGCCCCCAATGCATTTGTCATCGTCATCTCCAACCCTCTGGACGCCATGGTTACCCTGTGCCAGCGCATCACCGGCTTCCCCAAGGAGCGCGTCATGGGTATGGCGGGTGTCCTTGACTCTGCCCGTTTCTCCTGCTTTATCGCGTGGGAGCTGGGTGTTTCCGTCAAAGACGTAAACGCTATGGTTCTGGGTGGACACGGCGACACCATGGTGCCCATCAAGCGCTATGCCAACGTCAACGGTATCCCCGTTTATGAACTGCTGAAGAAAAAGTACAACGGCGACATGCGTAAAGTGGAAGAAGTGATGACTGCCATGGTCGAGCGCACCAAAGGTGCCGGTGGCGAAGTGGTCAAGCTGCTGGGCAATGGCTCCGCGTTCTACTCTCCCGCTTCCTCTGCCATCGCCATGGTCGAGGCGATCCTGGGCGACCAGAAGCGTCTGCTGCCCGTGTGTGCTCTGCTGGAAGGCGAGTACGGCGTGAACGGCTTCTACGTTGGTGTCCCCGTCGTTCTTGGCTCCAAGGGCATTGAGTCCATTGTTCAGATGGACCTGGATGCTGAAGAGCAGAAGCTCTTCGACATCTCCTGCAATGCGGTCAAAGAACTTGTGGAAGCGATGGATAAGCTCCTGTAATGTTTTACGGAATATCCTTGTTTTCCAGTGAGGTATGAACTGGGATATGTATTTCCCGTTTATATTACCAGGGTGCAACATCGCGTTGTGAAATACTGACTTGGTGACTACAGATCGCTTTCAGGAGCGATCTGTAGTCTGCCGTTTGGTATTGCCCAAAAAAAACATGTAGGGAAGAAAAAGTATGCAGTTTATCCAAAGTGCTGTAGGCAGAAAGATCATTATGGCAGTTACCGGCCTGTGTCTGGTGCTGTTCCTCTTCATTCACGCCCTGGGCAACCTGGGCGTGTTCTCAGGCCCTGATGGCATCAACGCGTATGCCGATTTCCTTCACAGTCTTGGTGCAGGCGTATGGCTGTTCCGCATCGCTCTTGGTGCCATTTTTGTGATTCACATTGCCTTTGCCATTCAGCTGACCATGGAAAACATGGCGGCCCGCCCCGATAACTACACGTATAAAAAAGATCTGCGGGCTACCTTCGCCAGCAAGACCATGATCTACACGGGTTTTGTCATTCTGGCTTTTGCCGTTTACCACCTGCTCCACTTCACTATCCGCGTCACCAATCCTGAAATCTACGGATTCGACTCACTGGGACGCTTTGATGTCTTCACCATGGTAGTGAAAGGCTTCAGCAGCGTAGTGGTATCCCTGATCTACCTGATCGCCATGATCGCCCTGGTTCTGCATACGAGCCATGGCATCGGCAGTATGTTCCAGTCTGTGGGTCTGAATAATGACAAGGCGCTGCCTGTGATCCAGAAGGTCGGCAAGGCAGTGGCAATTGTGCTGTTCATCGCGCTTATCAGCACCCCCGTGGCAATTCTTATCGGTATAGTGAGCTTGTAGGAGGCAAATGTGATACTCGACGGAAAATGTCCTTCAGGACACGTGTCCCAGAAGTGGGATAAGCATCGCCAGGACATGAAACTGGTGAACCCCGCCAATAAAAGGAAGTTCAAAGTCCTTATCGTCGGTACTGGCCTTGCCGGTGCCTCAGCCGGAGCTACTCTGGCTGAACTCGGCTACAACGTAGAGGCATTCTGTTATCAGGACAGCGCACGTCGTGCCCACAGTATTGCTGCCCAGGGTGGCATCAACGCTGCCAAAAACTACCAGAACGATGGCGACAGCATCTATCGCCTCTTCTATGACACTGTCAAAGGCGGCGACTTCCGCGCCCGCGAGGCCAACGTCTACCGCCTGGCCCAGGTCAGCGTCAATATCATTGACCAGTGTGTGGCTCAGGGTGTTCCCTTTGCCCGTGAGTACGGCGGATACCTCGATAACCGTTCTTTCGGTGGTGCTCAGGTTTCCCGTACGTTCTATGCCCGTGGCCAGACCGGACAGCAGCTGCTGATCGGTGCCTACCAGGCGTTTTCCCGCCAGGTTGGCCGTGGCGCCATCAAGATGCATCCCCGCACCGAGATGATGGATCTGGTTGTGGTTGATGGTGAGGCCAAAGGTATCACCACCCGCAATATGGTAACCGGCAAGATTGAATCCCACTGGGGCGACGCGGTGCTGCTGTGCACCGGTGGATACGTCAACGTATTCTATCTGTCCACAAACGCCATGGGCTGTAACGTTACCGCCAACTACCGTGCCCACAAAAAGGGTGCTTTCTTTGCCAACCCCTGCTACACGCAGATTCACCCCACCTGTATTCCTGTAACTGGCGATCACCAGTCCAAGCTGACCCTGATGTCCGAGTCCCTGCGTAACGATGGACGCATCTGGGTTCCCAAAGCAACTGGTGACAAACGTCCTGCTCACGAAATCCCCGAGGAAGAGCGCGACTACTACCTGGAGCGCAAGTATCCCAGCTTCGGTAACCTGGCACCCCGTGACATCGCCTCCCGCGCTGCCAAGGAAGCCTGCGATGCTGGCAAGGGTATCGGTGATACAGGCCAGGGGGTTTACCTTGACTACGCCGATTCCATCAAGCGCCTGGGCGAAAGCACTATTCGCGAGCGCTACGGCAACCTCTTCGAAATGTATGAGAAGATCACTGCCGAAAACGCCTACAAACAGCCTATGCGCATCTACCCTGCTCCCCACTACTCCATGGGTGGCCTGTGGGTAGACTACAACCTGCAGAGCAACCTGCCCGGCCTCTTCGTTCTCGGCGAAGCCAACTTCTCCGACCACGGTGCCAACCGTCTGGGCGCCAGCGCCCTCATGCAGGGTCTGGCCGATGGCTATTTCGTTATTCCTTACACCATAGCCAACTACCTGGCTGGTATCACTCCCGGCAAGATCAGAGAAGATCACCCCGAGTTCAAGAAGTCCCAGGAAGAGGTCAGCGAGCGCATGCACCGCTTCCTCAACATCAAGGGCAACAAGACGGCTACCCAGTTCCACAGCGAACTTGGCCGCCTGATGTGGAACAACGTCGGTATGGCACGCAGCGAAGCCAGCCTCAAGGAAGCGCTGGAGAAGATACCCGCGCTGCGTGAGGAGTTCTGGAGCAACCTGAAGGTGACCGGTACCAATGAAGAACTGAACATTGAACTGGAGAAGGCTGGCCGCGTGGCGGACTTCCTGGAGTTCGGTGAACTGATGGCCTATGACGCCCTGAACCGCAACGAGTCCTGTGGTGGTCACTTCCGCGTTGAATACCAGACCGAAGACGGCGAGGCAATGCGTGACGATGAAAACTATTGCTATGTTGCCGCCTGGGAACATAAGGGTGTTGACAAGAAGCCTGAGCTTCACAAGGAGACGTTGAACTTCGAGGAAGTCAAACTGGCAGTAAGGAGCTATAAGTAATGAAACTCACATTATTTGTATGGCGTCAGAAGGACGCGAACTCTCCAGGCAAGCTGGAGCAGTATAAAGCTGATCACGTCAGTCCCGATATGTCTTTCCTGGAAATGCTGGACGTGGTGAATGAAGACCTGGTCAAGCAGGGCATTGATCCCATTGCCTTTGACCACGATTGCCGTGAAGGTATCTGTGGCATGTGCTCACAGGTTATCAATGGTATTCCCCATGGCCCCGAAGAGAAGACCACCGTCTGTCAGCTGCACATGCGCAGCTTTAAAGATGGCGACAGCATCTACATTGAGCCCTGGAGAGCCAAGGCATTCCCCATCATCCGCGACCTGATTGTGGATCGTACCGCTCTGGATAACATCATCGAGTCTGGTGGCTATGTTTCCGCCTCCACTGGCGGTGTGCCTGATGCAAACGCTATCCCCATCTCCAAAATTGATGCCGACAATGCCATGGATGCTGCTGAGTGCATCGGCTGTGGTGCCTGCGTAGCGGCTTGCCCCAACGGCTCCGCCATGCTTTTCACCAGCGCCAAGGTTGCTCACCTGGCATACCTGCCCCAGGGCAAGGTCGAAGCCGCTCAGCGTGTACGCAATATGACGGCCAAGATGAGCGAGCTTGGATTTGGCAACTGCACCAACCACTACGAGTGTGAGGCTGCTTGTCCGAAGGGCGTTAACGTACGCTTTATCGCCAAGCTCAACCGCGAATATCTGAAATCTTACGTTCAGTAAGGGCCCATTTGTTCCATCAAAGCCCCCGGGTTTCCCGGGGGCTTTTTGTGTGTCAGGAGTGGTGAAAAATTTCCCATGCAAGTGTGTAAAGCATTTGCGAAAAAAGGGAATCTTTTTACAGATTTGCCTTGCGAAGCGCAGGTGAGAATGGTATACAATCCGTGAAATGAAAACACTGTTTTAATGCAAGCGGTGTTATTCGTGTTATCGGTGTTTACACACATACATTTATTACTTTCACAGGAGACGTTATGCCACAAGTAAAGGAAAAGAACGTCGAACAGGTAGTCATCAAGTTTACCGGTGACTCCGGGGACGGCATGCAGCTTGTTGGGAACCAGCTCACGGCCCTTTCGGCTCTCAGCGGCAACGATGTTAACTCACTGCCAGACTATCCATCTGAAATTCGCGCCCCTGCGGGGACAGTGGCCGGTATTTCCGGATTTCAGATCTGCCTGGGCAGTAAAAAGATCCACACTGCTGGTGATGCGCCCGATGTTCTTGTTGCCATGAACCCTGCCGCGGTAAAGCACAGCTATGGCTTTGTTGTTCGTGGCGGAATGATCATCACCGACTCCGACACCTTTACCGAAAAGGCGTTGGAGAAGGCTGGATTCAAGACTGACCCCCGCAACGACGGAACCCTGGCCGGTTATGATGTGAAGGCCATCCCCTTCACCACCCTGACCCGCGAAGCCCTGAAAGATCTGGACATGTCCCCGAAGGACAAGGATCGCTGCAAGAACTTCTTTGTTCTCGGCGTTCTGTGCTGGCTCTTCAACAAGGATCCCCAGGAAGTACTTTCCTTTATCACCACCAAGTTCAAAAAGCTGCCCATGGTTGAGCAGGCCAATACCCTGGCGTTCAAGGGCGGCATGAACTATGGCGAAACCATGGTTATGTTCCAGGAACGCTACAACCTGCAGCCTGCCAGCATTCAGCCTGGCCTGTACCGCAATATTTCCGGTAACGAAGCCTCTGCGCTGGCCATCGCCGCAGCCGCCAAGAAATCCGGCCTGCAGGTGGTTCTGGGCTCATACCCCATCACTCCCGCAACCGATATCTTCAGCGAAGCTTCCAAGTACAAGAACCACAATGTCGTCACCATCCAGATGGAAGACGAAATCGGCGGCATCTGCGCTGCTATCGGTGGTTCGCTGGCGGGCAAGCTGGGCGTGACCAACACCTCTGGCCCCGGTCTGGCCCTCAAGTCAGAAGCCCTTGGCCTGGCGGTTATCATGGAAATTCCTCTGGTAATCATTGACGTTCAGCGCGGTGGCCCTTCCACTGGTCTGCCCACCAAAACCGAGCAGTCCGACCTGCTGCAGGCCATGTATGGCCGCAACGGCGACAGCCCCATTCCCGTGCTTGCTGCTTCCACTCCCGATGACTGCTTCGCAGCCACCTATGAAGCCTGTGCGGTAGCGCTGAAATACATGACACCAGTTCTGCTGTTGACTGATGGCTATATCGGACAGGGAACCTGCCCCTGGAAGGTACCCAAGGAAAGCGAACTGCCTGACATTCCTGTCAAGTTCTTTACGGAAGGCGAGTACAAGCCGTACCGTCGCGACCCCAAAACTCTGGCTCGCGACTGGGCGATCCCCGGCACAAAAGACCTGCAGCACCGTATCGGCTCCCTGGAAAAAGACGCCCTCACTGGCGCGGTCAGCCACGTACCTGCCAACCACCAGATCATGACCGACACCCGTATGGCGAAAGTCGCTGGTATTGAGGTTCCTGACTGTGAGATCAATGGCGCTGATTCCGGTGAAGTTCTCGTTATCAGCTGGGGCGGAACCTACGGCGCGGTAAAAGGCGCGGTTGACCGTCTGATCTCTGAAGGCAAGTCGGTATCCAGTATCAACCTGCGCTGGATCAACCCCATGCCGAAAAACCTGGGCTCCGTGATCTCTCGCTTCAAGAAAGTGCTCATTCCTGAACTCAACACTGGTCAGCTGAGCGTACTGATTCGCAGCCGGTACCTGGTGGATACCGTTTCCCTGGGCAAAGTCAAGGGCGACCCCTTCCGCGAGTACGAAGTTATCGATAAAGTAAAAGAACTGCTGGGTGAGTGATTTATGACAACAAATGAAGCCAAAATGGATAAGAATTATTTTGCCTCCGCTGCTGAAGTAAAGTGGTGCCCAGGTTGCGGTGACTACGGTATCATGGCTTCCGTGCGTGGTGCCATGGCCAACCGCGGCAAGCCCCGTGATGAAGTTGCTATCGTTTCCGGTATTGGCTGCTCCAGCCGTTTCCCTTACTATATGGAAACCTATGGTTTTCATACCATCCACGGACGCGCAGCGGCCATTGCTACTGGTCTGAAGACCGGCAGCCCCGACCTTGACGTGTGGGTTATTTCCGGTGACGGAGACTCCACTGCTATCGGTGGCAACCACTTCATTCATGCTGTCCGCCGCAACGTAAACCTGAACTATGTCCTCATTAACAACAAAATCTATGGCCTGACCAAGGGTCAGTACTCTCCCACATCCGAACTGGGACAGATCACCAAGACAACTCCATATGGTGTTGTTGACTATCCTATGGTGCCCCTGAAAGTTGCCATGGGCCTTGGCGCTACCTTCATTGCCCGCAGTGTTGACAAGGACATCAAGCTGGGCGAAGAAGTGCTGACACGTGGTGCCAATCACCCTGGATTCTCACTGGTGGAAATGTTCAGTAACTGCGTTATCTTCAACGATGGTTGCCACGAGCAGGTCTCTGGTAAGGAAAAAGAGGATTACACTGTAGTCTGCCGTCATGGCGAAAAGCTGATTTTTGGTAAAGAAAAGGATATGTGTATTGTACGCGATGGCTCCTATGTTCGCGCTGCCAAAGTAGCCGACGTGAAGGAAAGCGAGATCATCGTGCATGATGAGCGTAACGAGCTGCTGGCGTACCAGCTGGCCGGAATGACTCTGGCTGATGGCTTGCCTGTGGCCTATGGCGTACTCTACTGCAACCCTGACAAGAAGAGCTACGAGACCATGGTTCATGAGCAAATGGAAGCTGTGAAGAAGAAAAAGCCCGAGACCCTTGACGAGCTGCTCAGCTCCGGTAACACCTGGACGGTATCGGCGACTATCTGCACATCGACTGGCTGCAAGAACTACTGATCCGTTTTTTCACACAGAAAAAGCCCCTGTCCGTTCTGAACGGACAGGGGCTTTTTTGTTTTCTGCTGTGTTGCTGGCTGCTCTGTCTGTTGGGACGAGTCAGACTGATTGGCGCAGGTGTTCAGGCCTCTTGCAGACGCGTGCAGAATGAACGGCGATGCTGGGGGCACAGGCCATGTTCCCGGATGGCCTGACGGTGCTGCGCGGTTCCGTACCCTTTATGGCGCGCAAACCCGTATTGAGGATAGCGTTGATCCAGCGCTTCCATGAGTTCATCGCGATGGACCTTGGCTACGATTGAGGCGGCAGCGATACTGAGGGAGAGGTTGTCGCCCTTAATGACTTTTTCCCCGCGTACGGCAGGGAAAAAGGAGTTGTCCATGCCGTCAACCAGCAGTAGTTCGGGTGTCATAGGGAGCTGGGAGAGGGCTTGCCACATGGCAAGGCGCGTGGCGTGCAGGATGTTGATGGTATCTATGACTTCGCAATCTACCGTGGCAACACTCCAGGCAAGGCAGCTGTGCCTGATAAGATCGGAGAGGGTTCGGCGCTGTAAAGCACTGAGTTTTTTAGAGTCGCGGATGCGACTGTCAGAAAAATCAGCGGGGAGAATGACCGCTGCGGCACAGACGGGCCCGGCCAGTGGGCCGCGCCCCACTTCATCCACGCCGGCAATATGCTGCGTATGGCAATTACGCCACTGCTGGTCAAATTCATGCAGATTCATGGCTGATGTCGCTGCTCAATGGAGGCAATGCGCTCAATGTGAATGGCTTTTCCTTGCTCGTCAGTTTCTATGAACACGCCCATCAGAGCGGTGTCGCTTGTCTGCACTTCCAGTTTGGTGGGCATGCCCTGCAGAAATCTGGGCATGATGGAAGCTTCGCTCATGCCGATGATGCTGTGAAATGATCCGCACATTCCGGCATCGGTGAGGTAGGCGGTTCCTTTGAATATTCGTTCGTCGGCGGTCTGGATATGGGTATGGGTTCCCACGATGGCGCTGACGCGCCCTGCCAGGTAGTGCAGCATTGCCAGCTTTTCAGACGTGGCTTCAGCGTGGAAATCCACAAAAATCGTTTTGATTTCCGAGGGCAGTGATTCAAGCAGCGCGTCCGCTGTCCGGAAGGGGCAGTCATAGGAACCGCCCATGAATGTTCGACCGATCAGATTCAGGACGGCAATGGTCTGGGTGCTCTGCTCGGAAGTGAATATACCGCACCCACTGCCGGGAACACCGGGAGGGTAGTTGGCCGGACGCAGGATATCGTGAAAATCCTGGAACATGCCCATCACCTCTTTTTTGTCCCAGATATGGTTTCCACTGGTGATGATGTCAATATGGTGGAACTTCATCTCGCTGTAGACACTGCGCGTCAGCCCGAAGCCGCCAGCGCTGTTTTCACCATTGGCAATAGTGAAATCAGGCTGAAAGTGCTGCTGCAGGCCAGGCAGGTAGCGACTGACGGCCTTGCGACCACCCTTGCCGATGATGTCGCCCAGGAAGAGGATCTTCATGTGGTTCCAGCTTCCGGTGAATCGAAGGGAATGGGGTAGTTTCCGTCGAAGCAGGCACTGCAGAAAGTGTTTCTGTCACCGCCTGCCGCCGTGAACATGCCTTCATGGGAGAGGTAGCTCAGCGAGTCGGCAGTGATATAGGTGCAGATCTGTTCCAGGTCGTGGTTACTGGCGATCAGTTCAGAACGGGTGGGGGTGTCCACGCCATAGAAGCAGGGGCAGATGGTCGGTGGAGCGGCAATGCGCATGTGAACTTCTTTGGCGCCGGCATCCCTGATCATTTTGACGATTTTGCGGGAAGTGGTTCCGCGGACTATGGAGTCATCGATGACCACCACTCGCTTTCCTTCCAGCAGGCTCTTCACTGGGTTGAGCTTGATCTTGACGCCGAAGTGGCGAATCGACTGCTTGGGCTCAATGAAGGTTCGGCCCACATAATGGTTGCGAATAAGCCCCATTTCAAAGGGAATGCCGGATTCCTGGGAGAATCCCAGGGTGGGGACAATGCCGCTGTCGGGAACGGGAATGACCACATCGGCATCGACAGGGGCTTCGCGTGCCAGCGTACGACCGAATTCCTTGCGCACATTGTGCACGTAGTTGCCGAACTGGAAGCTGTCGGGGCGGGCAAAGTAAACAAACTCAAAGATACAGAAGGCGCTGCGCTCGGTAACTGGCAGCAGCGGTATGGATTGAAAACCCTTGCCATCAATGACAATCAGCTCACCGGGATTGACTTCACGGATGAAGGTTGCCCCCATGAGATCAAGGGCGCAGGACTCTGAGACCAGTACCAGGCCTTCTTCCAGTTCGCCGAGGATAAGCGGGCGGATGCCCAGGGGGTCGCGAATGCCGTACAGACGCTCGCCATCGGTCATCACGATGCTGTAGGCGCCCCGCACGGTCATAAAGACGCTGCGCAGGGTTTCAATGAAATCCTCATGGCGGGAGCGGGCAATCAGGTGCAACAGGACTTCGGAGTCGTTGGTGGTGCGGAAGATAGCTCCCATGGCTTCCAGTTCGCGGCGCAGCAGGTGGCTGTTGACCAGGTTTCCGTTGTGGGCAAGGCTCAGGCGGCCGCGGTGGTATTCGATATCAAAGGGCTGGGCATTTTCCAGTATGGCCTTGCCACTGGTGGAGTAACGGTTGTGTCCGATGGCAATGGTGCCCTTGAGCTGATTGAGTTTTTCCTGATCGAAGACTTCGGAAACCAGTCCCCGTCCCTTGTGGGAGGAGAAGCTCCCCCCGGGGAAGCATGCGGTTATGCCTGCGGATTCCTGACCGCGGTGCTGAAAGGCATAGAGGGAGAGGTAAGCATGGTTGGCCGCTTCAGGATTGCCGTAGACCCCGGCAATGCCGCATTCATCGTGAAAACAATCGAGCATGTGCTGTCCTTTGTCTATGGTCGGTAATTGAGGCAGTTGGTTGGGATGGTACCCTTACTGAAGACGCTTTCTATGGCGTCAATGCACAGCATGGCCATGTCCATGCGGGTTTTGCGGGTAGCGCTGCCCAGGTGTGGCAACAGCACCACATTGTCCATATCCATGAGCAGCGGTTCGATCAGAGGTTCATGTTCATAGACATCCAGGCCCGCAGCGAAGATGTAACCTTTTTGCAAAGCGAGGGCAAGGTCTTTTTCCCGGATGATTTCCCCCCGCCCGACATTGACCAGGATTGCGGATGATTTCATGGCCTGGAACTCATTGAGGGTGAAGCGGTGACGGGTTTGGGGTGTTGCGGGAGCGCAGATGACGATAATATCGCTTTCCCTGAGCAGGTGCTCGAAGTCCACGGCCGTATAGGGGCCGTCATTGCGCGGGTTGCGGTTATGGTAGATGACGCGCATGCCAAAGGCGGCGGCGCGTCTGGCAACGGCGCTGCCAATGCGGCCCATGCCGAAAATACCGATGGTGGAGCCGCAGAGCTCCTGTCCCAGCAGCATGGTGGGTTGCCAGCCTGTTTTGGTAAAGCCGCCACTGCGAACCAGAATCTCCCCTTCCCGTACCCGGCGCGCTGCTGCCATGAGCAGGGCAAAAGCGGTATCAGCGGTTGCCTCGGTCAGGACGCCCGGAGTGTTGGTGACCATGACACCAAAGCGGCTGGCTGCTTCAATGTCGATGTTATTGGTTCCAACGGCATAATTGCACAGGAGCTTCAGGGGTGTCTGTTCATGGCGCCCCAGTGCGCTGAGCACTTTTTCATCGAATGAGTCGGACAGCATGGAAATGATCGCTTCGCAACCGCGTGCCTTCTCTATCAAGTCGTCCGCATCGCGATAACCGCTCAGGTCACGTACGTTAAATTTCTGCTGCAGAACAGCCATGGCTTCATCAAGCAGGGGGGAGGTGATGCCGAGGGTAAAGGGAAGTTGGGACTGGATCATGCAAGACTCCTGAAAAAGTTAATCGTGAAAAAAAGGGAGGCGCTGCAGAAGCGACCGGAAAAAATGGGGGAAGGTGAGCTTGAGGAAATACAGGCCGATGATGCTGATGATAGCCCAGGCAACCCACTGACTATAGCCGCGTTCCGCGATCAGGATGAGCTCACCGTCGCTCTGCTCAATGCGATAGGCGGGGCGTCCAAGGGTGCGAACCTCCATACCCGGAACAAGTGGCACGGTGACGCGGCTTTTGGAGGGAAGCGCCAGGGTGACGGTTGTTCCGCCCGGTGCGACCGAGTTCAGGATCAGAATACCACGATCTATGCTCCCGTCAAAAGGCCTGGCAATATGAAAAGTTGATGGCAGGGGCAGACGCAGCTCCGGGCGCAGAAGCAGCGGGTGGCTGGGATTGGGGTTGCTGATGACATAGGATGCCAGCAGCATGTTCTCCCACTGACTGATGGTGAGGGTAATCGCTGGAGTGTGCGGCGCGATGATGGGTGGGGCGAGCTTCATGCGGTAGGAGATAACCTCGTCAGGCGGAAGCTGAAGCGGTGAGGAGAAGATACGGGTCTGCATATAGGTGATGACAACAATATGTGGTGAATCGGGGGCGAGATTTTCCACAAGTGCATAGGTGGCTCGCTGTTCATAGGCAAGTGTGGCTTCCGCGCTTTCTTCAGCGCTGTGGCTGAAAACCTGGATCAGGGGCAACTCCTGGAACGAGTCGGTATCCATGGCAATCTGGATCTCCAGACTGCCGCCCATGGCCGTCGAAGTACTGATCAGGCAGAGCAGGATGCTCGCAAAGAGAAAAAAACGCATTATCTTTCCTCTGGGTTCTCCCCGGGTATTCTGTGACTGGATTTTCCTATGCGCAGGCATTATACTCATTTCCCACGGAAAAACAAAAATGAGGAAACCATGAAAAAATCCATTCTCAGCGGTATGAGACCCACCGGGAAACTTCATCTGGGAAACTATTTCGGTGCCCTGCAGAATTGGGTGCTGTTGCAGAACGAGGGCTATGACTGCCACTTTTTTGTCGCAGACTGGCACGCGATTACCACGAAACACGATGAGACCGGAGGTATTCGCGAAAACAGTATCGCTATGGTGAAAGACTGGCTTGCCGCAGGTCTTGATCCCGATAAATCCACCATATTTGTTCAGTCACTGGTGAAGCAGCACGCGGAGCTTTTTACCATACTGGCCATGATTACGCCTGTGGGCTGGCTGGAGCGGTGCCCCACCTATAAAGAGCAAAAAGAGCAGCTGGGCGAAAGCAAGACCGCCAACTATGGCTTTCTCGGATATCCCGTGCTGCAGGCTGCAGATATTCTCATGTACGACCCCGACTTTGTTCCCGTTGGCGAGGATCAGCTGCCCCATCTGGAGATAACCCGGGAAATTGCCCGTCGCTTTAACTTTCTCTATGGCGAGACGTTCAAGGAGCCCCAGGCCAAGCTGACTGAGGTGCCCAAGTTGCCAGGTACTGATGGTCGTAAAATGAGCAAGTCATACGGGAACGTGATAGATCTGTGTGAAGGCAGTGATGAACTGTGGCAGAAAACCCGCATGATGGTGACAGATCCCGCCAGGGTGCGCAAAACCGATCCCGGCGACCCTAAGC